>NZ_CP045318.1:1808471-2139443 GCF_009363255.1 Roseivivax sp. THAF197b
CGCCGTGGCAAGGCCGGCCAGCGTACAGAAGAGGGCAATGAGGACGGAGCGGACCATGCGGGACGACTTTCGTGAACTGGAAGATGCCCCGAACCAAGTGGCGCAAAGCGCGCGATGTCAAGGCGCGGGCCTCATGACGCGAGGGGAATTAGCCGACCGCCGCCAATGACTTGCGGCGATCCGCGCACTCGGTCAGAACGGAGATATGACGCGCACACCTGACATCCTCTGCATCGGCTCCGTCCTGTGGGACATGATCGGACGCGCGCCGTCCCATATGGAAAAGGGTGCGGATGTGCCGGGCCGGATCATCCGCCTGCCGGGCGGCGTGGCGCTGAACATCGCGATGACGCTCGCACGATTCGGCATGCGTCCCGCCCTTCTGAGCGCGGTGGGGCGCGACGCAGAAGGGGACGAGCTGCTGCACCAATGCGCGGGCCTCGGGCTCGAGACGGCGTATGTCTACCGCTCCGACGACCTGCCGACGGACCGCTACATGGCGGTCGAGGGCGCGAACGGGCTGATCGCGGCGATTGCCGATGCGCATTCGCTGGAAGCGGCAGGGGCCAAAATCCTGGCCCCCCTGGGCGACGGCGCGTTCGGCACGGCAGAGGCGCCCTATCCGGGTCCCGTGGCCATCGACGGCAACCTGACCGCGCAGCTCCTCGAGGAAATCGCCCATGATCCGCGCCTCTCCCGCGCGGATCTGCGCATCGCGCCTGCCTCGCCCGGCAAGGCCGAACGTCTGATGCCCTTCCTGCGCGCAGCCCGCGGCACGCTTTACGTCAATCTCGAAGAAGCGGGCATCCTGTGCCACCAGAGCTTCGCAACCGCCGCCGAGGCCGCCACGGCGCTTGTTGAACGGGGCGCGGCACGCGCGCTCGTGACCGATGGTGGACAACCCGCTGCCGATGCCAGCACCGATGGCGTTCTGACCGCAACGCCAAGGCAAGTCCTCGTCACCCGCGTCACCGGGGCGGGCGACACGTTCATGGCCGCCCATATCGCCAGCGAGGCCCGCGGAGCCGAGCGCGCGACCGCCCTCGCCCGCGCCCTCGACGCAGCCGCCCAATACGTATCCGGAGAGACCCCCTCATGAGCCTGATCCACCTCTCGCCCGATGTTGCCGCCGCCCTGGAGGCAAAACAGCCCGTCGTGGCGCTGGAATCGACGATCATCACGCATGGCCTGCCCAAGCCGCAGAACCTCGATGTGGCCCGCCAGATCGAGGATGTGGTGCGCGATGCGGGCGCGGTGCCCGCCACGGTCGCCGTGCTGGATGGCACGCTTTGCGTGGGGCTTGATGCGGCACAGCTCGAACAGCTCGCCGAGGCAGAGCGGGTCGCCAAGCTCAGCCGCGCGGATCTGGCCGTCTGCATGGCCGAGGGGCGCACCGGCGCCACCACCGTGGCCGCCACGATGATCGCCGCGCGTCTTGCGGGCATTTCGGTCTTTGCCACGGGCGGGATCGGCGGCGTGCATCGCGGCGCGGAGCAGAGCTTCGATGTCTCTGCCGACCTGCAGGAGCTGGCGCAGACGCCGATCACGGTCGTGGCCGCCGGGGCCAAGGCCATCCTCGATCTGCCGAAGACCCTTGAGGTGCTGGAGACGTTGGGCGTGCCGGTCATCGCCTATGGTCAGGACGCCCTGCCCGCCTTCTGGTCCCGCTCCGCCGGGCTGCGCGCGCCGCTGCGCATGGACAGCGCGCGCGCCATTGCAGAGGCGCACACGATGCGCGGCAGGCTGGGGCTCGCCGGGGGGCAGCTTGTGGCCAACCCCATCCCGGAGGCCGCGGAGATCCCGCGTTCCGAGATGACGCCGATGATTGCGCGCGCGATGAAGGACGTCGAGGCCCATGGCATCCACGGCAAGGATGTGACGCCCTACCTCTTGCAGCGCATCTTCGAGCTGTCCGAAGGCCGGTCGCTCGATGCCAATGTGGCGCTGGTCCTGAACAATGCGGCGCTGGGCGCGCAGATTGCCCGCGAAATGGTCAGCATTTCATCCTGAGCGCCGCCGGAGATCGGTCCTTTTTCAACGGACCATTGTAGTTTCGCGCGTCGCGGCATAGCTCTGTGATGTAACGAGAGCCAAGCCGCGACCATGACCGAACCTTTCGATCCCACACCGCCCCGGCCGAGCCTGCTGTCGCGTTTGCGCGCGTCCTTTCTGACGGGCCTTGTCGTGATCCTGCCGGTGGGTCTGACGATCTGGCTTGTCTGGACCGTAATCGGCTGGATCGACGCCTTCGTGCTGCCGCTCGTGCCCGCGCGCTTCAATCCCGAGGAATATATCGGCATCAACCTGCGCGGCGTGGGCGTGATCTTCCTGTTGCTGTTCACACTGCTGGTGGGCTGGGTCGCCAAGGGGCTGATCGGTCGCTCGCTCATCCGCTGGGGCGAGACGCTAGTGCTGCGCATGCCCATCGTGCGCTCGGTCTATTCCGGTGTGAAACAGATCGCGGAGACGGTCTTCGTGCAATCCGACCGCAGCTTCGAGAAGGCTTGCCTCATCGAATATCCCCGCAAGGGACTTTGGGCGATCGGCTTCATCTCGACGGAGACGCGCGGCGAGGTTGCGAAAAAGGCGGTCACGTCGAACGGCCTCGTGTCGATCTTCATCCCGACCACGCCGAACCCGACCTCGGGCTTCCTTCTCTTCTGTCCGGTCGAAGACGTGATCGAGTTGGACATGTCGCTTGAGGAAGCGGCCAAACTCGTAATCTCGGCCGGGCTCGTTTATCCGAACGAGAAAGATCCCAGCGGCCCGCCCCTGGTCGCCAACCAGGTGCGCGCTGCGGAATAATCCTCCACACGCTACCCACCGCAAGGTTTGCGCCGAATGGCGCCGCGCTGGCCGAAACGGTTCCGCCGCACGTCTTCTCGTGGCTTAAGTATCGGAAGCGTCGCCAGGCTGCGGTAGCTATTCCCGTCTACCGACGACGCGGTCCGGATCAGTTGAACATCGCGACGAGGTCGGCAGATTGCCGTTCGTTTAGATCGCTCTTGTGATCGCCTAAAAACGCATCCGCCCGCGCGCGCCCCGCCGCCTTCAGCTGTGAGATCAGCGCCGGGATAGGGATCAGCTTGGTCGCGACGGACAGTTCCGTCATGAAATCGTCGTCGGCGATCATGTGCACCAGCACGCGCTTCATCGTGCCGGGTTTCACCGCACCATCGCGCAGAAGCCGCTGGACGAATTCAATCGCGCGCAATTCCTTCAAGAGCGCCGAGTTGAAGCTGATCTCGTTGATCCGGTTCTGAATCTCGTTGGCCGATCTCGGCACCTCGTCGCGGATCAACGGATTGATATTCACGATCACGACGTCGTCGGGCAGATCCTTGTCGTAGAGCGGGAAGAGCGCCGGGTTGCCGGAATAGCCGCCATCCCAGCAGGCCTCACGGCGGCCCGAATAGGGGCATGTCACCTCGACAGCCTGAAAGAGCGTGGGCAGGCAGGCGGAGGCCAGGATCGCTTCTGTATCGACTTTCTCGCCCGAGAAGATGCGCACCTTGCCGTCGCGCACGCTCGTCGCGCCGACGAAAAGGCGCGGGCCGTCATCGGCGCAGACGGATCCGAAATCGAACTCCTCCACGATGGGGATCAGCGGATTGCGGTAAAGCGGCCCCCAGGCATAGGGCGACATGACGCGGCTTGCCGTGTCGCTGAAGGCGTAGGCGGGCGAGAATTCCAGCGCGCGCGCGGTCACACCGGGATGCGGCAGCCAGGCATTCATCCATTCCGGCAGACCGATATCCCGGACCTGCGCGATCTCGTGCCAGAGCCAGTCGAGCGCTTCGCGCGCGCCCTCGCGGCCGTTCTTGTGCCAGCC
This sequence comes from Roseivivax sp. THAF197b, assembly GCF_009363255.1. Classification (NCBI taxonomy): domain Bacteria; kingdom Pseudomonadati; phylum Pseudomonadota; class Alphaproteobacteria; order Rhodobacterales; family Roseobacteraceae; genus Roseivivax; species Roseivivax sp. THAF197b. The sequence goes on from NZ_CP045318.1 coordinate 1,812,304, forward strand.
CGATTTGAACGCCGCACCGTTGAGCGCGCCGGCCGAGGTGCCCGAGATGGCGGCGATCTCGATATCGGGCTCGTCCAGAAGACGGTCCAGCACGCCCCAGGTATAGGCACCATGCGCGCCGCCGCCCTGCAGGGCCAGGTTGATGCGTTTCATATCGGGTCTCCTTCGCCGCCGCTTGAAGGTGCAGACCTAATGCTGCAATGCGGCGATGCAATGACTAACCCAATGCGTAGCCCGCGCCGCGGACCGTGCGTAGCACATCGGTCCCACCATGTTGCGCGAGCGCCTTGCGCAGACGCCCCACATGCACGTCGACGGTGCGGGTGTCGACATAGACATCCCGGCCCCAAACCCGATCCAGAAGCTGATCCCGGCTCCAGACTCGGCCCGGCTTCTCCATGAAGGTCGACAGGAGACGAAACTCGGTCGGGCCAAGCTTCAGCGGCTGGCCTGCGCGGGTCACGCGATGGGTCTCGGCATCGAGGCGGATATCGTCGAATTGCAGCGCCTGCCCCGCCGCCGAGGGACGCGTCCGGCGCAATTGCGCCCGCACACGGGCCATCAGCTCGATCACGGAATAAGGCTTCACGACGTAATCATCCGCACCCGTCTCAAGCCCGCGGACGCGGTCCACTTCCTCGGCCCGCGCCGACAGCATGATGACGGGAACGTCGCGCGTCTCTGGCCGGATCTTGATCTGCCTGCAGACCTCGATGCCCGACAGTTTGGGCAGCATCCAGTCGAGGATCACGAGGTCGGGCCGGTCTTCCTCGAAAAGCATGACGGCTTCCTCGCCGTCGCCCGCGCGAGAGACGTCGAAGCCCTCGGCCTCCAGGTTATAGGCGAGGACCTCGCGCTGTGCGGCCTCGTCCTCGACCAACAGAACGGTGGGTTTGCCGCCGGACATGCCTGATTATCCCTGATCCACGTCCAGCGAATACGCCGGATCGAAAGAGGTCCGGTCCGCCTTTTCGCGCGGGGTGTCGGGGTGTTCGCCGGAGACGACGAAGACCACCTGCTCCGCGATGGAGGTGATGTGATCCCCCATGCGTTCGATGTTCTTGGCGATGAAATGCAGATGCATGCAGGCGGTGATCGAGCGGGGATCTTCCAGCATGAAGGTCAGAAGCTCCCGGAAGAGCGTGTTGTACATCTGGTCGATCTCGCCGTCGCGGTCGATCACGTCGCGCGCCAGGTCCGCATCGCGCTGGATATAGGCGTCGAGCGCGTCCTTGAGCATGCGCTCCACATCCCGCGCCATGCGGCGCAGCGACTTGGCCGAACCGTTGACCGGCGGGAATTGCGCCAGAACGGAGGTGCGCTTGGCCATGTTCTTCGACAAATCGCCGATCCGCTCAAGGTTCGCGGACATCCGCATGACCGACAGGACGACGCGCAGATCGGAGGCCTGCGGCGCGCGCAGGGCGATGACGCGCGCGGCCTCGTCGTTGAGGCTGTCTTCCAGCGCGTCGATGGCCTTGTCGCCCGCGCGGACCTGTTCTGCCAGTTCCTCGTCCCGGGTCTCGAGGCTCCGGGCGGAATCGCGGATCGCCGTCTCGACGAGGCCACCCATCTTCATGATCTTGGCCTGGATGCCTTCGAGATCGCGGTCGAAGGCCGAGTGGATGTGCCGGTTCATATCGCTCATGGTCTATCCAATCCGTCCGGTGATGTAGGACTCGGTGCGGCTGTCCTGAGGGTTGGTGAAGATCTTGTCGGTGCTGTCGTATTCCACGAGATTGCCGAGGTGGAAGAACGCGGTCTTCTGACTGACGCGGGCGGCCTGCTGCATGGAGTGGGTGACGATCACCACCGAGTAATCCTGGCGCAGCTCGTCGATGAGCTCCTCGACCTGCCCCGTGGCGATGGGGTCGAGCGCCGAGCACGGCTCGTCCATGAGCAGCACTTCGGGTTCGGTGGCCACGGCGCGCGCGATGCAGAGGCGCTGCTGCTGACCGCCCGAAAGGCCGGTGCCGGGCGCGGCAAGCCGGTCCTTCACCTCGTCCCAAAGGGCCGCGCGGCGCAGGGCCCGCTCGACGATCCCGTCAAGCTCGGCACGGTTCTTGTTGAGACCGTGGATCTTCGGACCATAGGCCACGTTGTCGTAGATCGATTTCGGGAACGGGTTCGGCTTCTGGAAGACCATGCCGACCTTGGCGCGCAATTGCACCGGATCGACGCGCTTGTCGTAGATGTCCTCGTCGTCGATGCGGATATCGCCCTCGACGCGGCAGATGTCGATCGTATCGTTCATCCGGTTCAGGCAGCGCAGGAAGGTCGACTTGCCGCAGCCCGACGGACCGATGAAGGCGGTGACGGTCTTGTCCCTGATCTCGACGGAGACGTCCTTGATGGCGTGGGTGTCGCCGTAGAAGACCTGCACGTCACGTGCCGCAATCTTGATGTCAGTGGCGCTCACTTCGTTCTCCAGGCGTGTTGCTGTGTCGTACATGGTATATCTCCTTACCAGCGGCGCTCAAAGCGGCGGCGCAGGATGATCGCGATTGCGTTCATCACGAACAGGAAGACGAGAAGGATGATGATGCCTCCCCAAGCGCGTTCGTAATAGGCCGGATCGGCGCGCTTCGCCCATTCGAAGATCTGTGCGGGCATGGCCGAGTTCGGATCAAGAAATCCCGAGGAGAACCCGTCCGGATAATTGGTCGCGATATAGCCCACCATGCCGATCAGAAGCAGCGGGGCCGTCTCGCCCAAAGCCTGCGCGAGGCCGATGATCGTCCCGGTCAGGATGCCGGGCATCGCGAGCGGCAGAACATGGTGGAACACCGATTGCATCTTCGAGGCCCCGACGCCCAAGGCCGCATCCCGGATGGAAGGCGGCACGGATTTCAGCGACGCCCGCGTCGAGATCACGATGGTCGGCAGCGTCATCAGCGTCAGCGTCAGACCACCCACAAGCGGGGCCGATTGCGGCAGATGCGCAAACTGGATGAACACGGCAAGACCGAGGATGCCGAAGACGATGGAGGGCACCGCGGCAAGGTTTGAGATATTCACCTCGATGAAGTCGGTGAACATGTTCTGTGGCGCGAATTCCTCGAGGTAGATCGAGGCCGCGACGCCGATGGGCAGCGACAGAATCAGAACCACCAGCATCATGAAGAACGAGCCCAGCATGGCCACGCCCATACCGGCCTGTTCCGGGCGGCTCTCGGAGGCGTCGGAGCCCGTGATGAAGGCCCAGTTGAACACGCGGTCGATCGCGCCCGCTTCGACCAGACCGTCGACCACATCGAGGTGTTCGGGTGTCAGGTTGGGGTCGCGGGCCAGGCTCTCGCGGGTGACGCGGCCTTTCATGTAGCCGTCCACGCGGGAGGAGCCCAGCAGGACGAATTCCTGCGTCGTGCCAATTAGGTCGGGATTGGCCAGGACGGCGTCGCGCACCTGGGCGCCGGCACCGCTCGACAGCATGTCGCGCAGATCGCCGCCATCCGTGATCTCGGTCGCGATGCCCGCGTCGGCGACGGCCCGCTCGAGCGCATCCTCGATCAGGGGATTGTAGCCGAAGGTCGACACCTTCTTGATATCCTCGATATCGCGATTGCCATTCTTGTCGAGCTTCTCTGCCGGCAATTCGATCTGCAGCGTCAGGTAGGTCTGCGTGAAGGCCGGAATGCCGTTGCGCACGATCGCGAAGAGGAGTGCCACGAGGAAGATCAGGCCGACCGCGACAGCGCACATGCCATAGAGCCGGAAACGCTTCTCGGCGGCATTGCGGCGCTTGGTCTGGTCGGTTTCCTTCAGCAGAGAGCCGTAGCGCTTGGCACCGCTCTCGGGCAGGGAAGCGGAGGTTGCATCGGTCATTCGAATTGCTCCCGGTAGCGGCGGACGATCCATAGGGCGAAGATGTTGAGGCCAAGGGTGATCACGAAGAGCGACATGCCGAGCGCGAAGGCCACGAGCGTCTCGGGGCTGTTGAACTCACCGTCGCCGGTCAGCTGGCTGACGATCTTGGCTGTCACGGTCGTCATCGCCTCGAAGGGGTTCAGTGACAGCGAGGCTGCGGCCCCTGCCCCGAGCACGACGATCATGGTCTCGCCGATGGCGCGGGACGCGGCCAGAAGGATCGCGCCCACGATCCCCGGCAGCGCGGCGGGCAGGATCACCTGGCGGATCGTCTCGGAATGCGTGGCCCCAAGGCCGAGCGAGCCGTCCCGCATCGCCTGAGGCACCGCGTTGATGATATCGTCGGAAAGCGACGACACGAACGGGATCAGCATGATCCCCATGACAAGGCCCGCGGTCATGGCGGCGGTCCCGCCGGACATCCAGTTGACGCCCAGAAGCCCGTCATTGCCGAACACATCCAGTAAGAGCGGCCCGACGATCAGCAGCGCGAAGAGACCGTAGACGATGGTGGGGATACCGGCCAGCACCTCGATCAGCGGCTTGGCAAAGGTCCGCACCCGGTGAGAGGCGTATTCCGACAGGTAGATCGCCGAGAAAAGCCCAAGCGGCACGGCCACGGCCAGCGCGATGACGGAGATGAACATCGTGCCCCACAGCAGCGGCAGAAAGCCCAGATCGGACGCGCCCCCGCGCCCGGAGAAGCTGGGCTGCCAGATCGTTCCGAAGAAGAAGTCATCCGCCGGGAAGCGGGAGAAGAAATCGACCGTGTTGAAAATGAGCGAGAAGATGATGCCCAGCGTCGTCAGGATCGCAACGCAGGCCGCGGCGATCAGAAGCGCAAGGGTCGCGCGCTCCACAAAGGTGCGGGCGCGGAAATCCTTCTGCGTCATCATGTAGGCCGCGCCGAAACTCGCGACGGCCACGATCAACACGAGGACCGACCGCCAGATGTCGGCCGTGCCGGTCACGTTGCGATATTGCTGCGCGAGACGCAGTGTGGTCGCGTCCACGTCCGAACCAAGCGCCACACCGACACTGGCCAGTTGCTCCCGCACATCGGCGCTTTCGGTGCTGAGGTTATTGGCCTCGGCCGCGCTCATCGCGCCCTGGGCCACGGCCGCATCGAGCCCGTTGGCCACGCGGCGGATATCGGCCATCGCAAGCGACCGCTCCCCTGCCTGCGACTGGATCTCGGCGGGCAAGCCCCCCGACACATAGACATCGGTGAAGATCGGCTGCGCGATGAGCCAGACGGCCAGCAGACCCAGCGCAGGGCCGGCCGCGGCCAGGGCGGCATTGGCGCCATAATAGCTCGGAAGCGAATGCAGGACGCGACGGTCATGACCGGCAGATGCCAGGGCCCGCGATTTGGCGAGGAAATAACCGGCAAACGCGATGGCCAGTACGATCAGAAAGATCCAGCTTGCGGGCATCTGAAACAGGCCTTCTGTCTAGATTAGGAGGCACTGCACCCGGACGGACATCGTGTCGCCGGGTGCAGAGGATAATGCAGGATGCGGTGGTCCGAAGACCACCGCGCCGCCCTTATTACAGGGTCTCTTCGTTGGCCACCTTTTCCTGAGTAGCGCTCAGTTCCGGGTCGGAGACAAGGCCGTAGTTCGACAGCGGACCGTCGGGTCCTGCGATCTCGTCGGAGATGAAGAATTCCGCGAATTCCTTCAGGCCGGGGATCACGCCGATATGCGCCTTCTTGATGAAGAAGAACAGCGGACGCGAGACCGGGTATTCGCCCGACGCGATGGTGTCGGTGTTAGGCTCAACGCCGCCCATGGTGGCCACTTTCAGCGAGTCGGTATTGTTCTCGTAGAATGCGAGGCCGAAGACGCCGATGCCGTTGGGGTTGGAGTCCACGCGAGCGAGGGTCTCGGTGTAGTCGCCGTCGATGTCGACGGTGATGCCGTTGCCGCGCACGTCGATGCACGCATCTTCGGCGTCGTCCTCGGACATGCCGCCATCCATCATCGCCTGCATGGCGCCGGTGTCTTCACAGCCCTGCAGCAGGACGTTGTCTTCGAAGACTTCACGCGTGCCGTGCTTGGTGCCGGGGATGAAGGCCAGGATGTCGGCTGCCGGCAGATCGGAGTTGAAATCTGCCCACTGGGTGTGCGGGTTGTCGACGATCTCGCCGTCAACCAGAACCTGCGCGCCGAGCGCGTTGAAGATGTCGGCCGCTTCGAATGCGGTGAAGGCCGGGCCGTCGATCTGGCTGGCGAAGACGATGCCGTCATAGCCGATGCGCACTTCGATGATGTCGTCGACGCCGTTCTCGGTGCACACTTCGATGTCGCTTTCGCGGATCGGCCGCGAGGAGTTCGCGATGTCGATGGTGTTCTCGCCCACGCCCTCACAGAAGCGCTTGAGACCGGCCGAGGAACCACCGGATTCGACCACGGGCGTCGGGAAATCGAAGTTCTCGCCGAAAGCTTCCGCCACGATCGAGGCGTAAGGCAGAACCGTCGAGGAACCGGCCACCTGCACATTGTCGCGCGACTGCGCGAAGGCGGGTGCTGCGACGGCCAGAGCCAGCGCGGAAACGGTAAGTGTCTTGGTCATAGTCACTCCATTCGAGTGTGTTTTGTCATTGGCAGCGGGCCCAAACCCGAGCCCCCGTGACGCCGACCTATTGGCGTTGCGCTAAGCTTTTGTGACACGCATGTAACGGTTTCATGACAAATCGCGCCTCAAGGGCATTCCCGGCGCAGTCACGAATTCCTTTACGCAAGGTTAATTTTGGGAATACCGCCCGCTTGCATTAGTATTTTGTTGTCTAGTTTCGCTTATTTGACGTGGAACAGTCACAAAACCGGCAATTTGGACGAGTATGGGAATCGTATGACCCGCGATCTGACATATTGGGGCGCCGCGCTCCACGGAGGCCAGCCGCTGCCGGTGCGGGCCTGGGTGTCGGATGCAATCGTGAATGTCAGCGGCTTGATTCTGTCACTGGGCTCTGCGGCCTATCTTCTGGGACATGCAGCACATCAGGGCGCCGATTTCGGCGTCCTTTTTGCATTATCCGCCTATTCCGCAGCACTCGTGGCCAGCTTCCTGGCATCGCTCGTTTACAATTCCGGTCCCTGGCATTCGGTGCGCCCGCTTTTGCGCAGGCTCGATCACGCGGCGATCTACATAAAGATCAGCGGCACCGCGACGCCCTTCGTCGTCATGCTGTCGACCCCCATCGCGCTCAGCATGCTGGCCCTCGTCTGGACCCTCGCGCTTTATGGCGCCTCACGGAAGCTGTTCTTCTGGCAGAACCCCAGCCGTTGGGACCCGCTGATCTATCTCGGGCTCGCGTGGTTCTCTGCCGCGCCGATGATCGCCCTGCCCGGCCTCGTGCCGTGGCAGACGATTGCGCTGATGGCGGCGGGCGGCGGGCTCTACACGTCTGGCGTGTTGATCTATGTGCAGCACGATTGGCCTTATGCGCGGGCGCTCTGGCACCTTTTCGTGCTGGCCGCATCGGGATCGTTCTACGCGGCCCTGCTGATCGGCGCTCCCGGCACGCTCTATTAAGCGCAGGCTAAATCACCCACTCGAAACCCGCAGGATCAGGCGCCGAAGCGCTCCATGGCGACGGTCACGCGGCCCTCGGCGTCAGCACTGACAAAGGCGATATCGCCGTAAGCCAGCGGTGCAGACCCCGGCAGCCCTATGGCCTCCCACATCGGGGCGAGATTGCCCTTGTTGCCGACCCAGAGGATCGTGCGTCCCGCATTGCCCGGAAGAATTCTGCGCGCGACGTTGGAATCCGGCACCGTTTCCACGGGCAGACCTTTCTGGTCCGCCACGGGCTGCGCGGTCAGAACGTTGCGCGTGTAGCTTGTCGAATAGATCCGGTCGATCGGCGTGGCGGCCAACCGTGCTGCCAGCGCGGCCGCCCGTGCCTGCCCGGCTGCGGTCAGGGCATCCCCATCTTTTTCGCCGTGGCGCACCATGATCAATGTCGTGCCCGGCGGCACGGCGACATCGGTATCGCGCGTCGCGCAGCCCGCCAGCACCAAAGCGCCCAGTCCAAAAACCATCTGACGTCTTTGCATGCCCCTGCTCCTTCCCTTGTCCCTCCGCGCAGTCTGCAACGAGATCGACAATGGGCAAAGCCCCGCACTCAGCAGGGCAGGACGATCCGCACCTCGAGACCCTGCCCCGGCTCCGACATCAGGTGGATGCGTCCCCGGTGGCGATTCACGATGTGCTTCACGATCGCGAGGCCAAGACCCGTGCCGCCCTTTTCGCGCGACCGGTGCGAATCGACGCGGTAAAACCGCTCCGTCAGGCGCGGGAGGTGCTGCGGATCGAGGCCGGGGCCCGTGTCGCGCACCGACAATCGCACGCCATCTCCGCGCAGCCGCGCCTCGAAAGCGGGGCCGGTCAGGGTGATCGACACCCGCGCATCACTGCCCGAATACTTGATCGCGTTTTCCAGAAGATTGACGAGGACCTGCCGCAGCTGATCGGCATCTCCACGGACGGGCGCCGCCTCGGGGGCGATGATATCGACCGTGATCCCGGCATCCTCCGTCAGGCGCGACAGCCCCAGCACGACAGAGCGTACGAGCGGCACCAGATCGACGGAGTCCTTGGGCCGCACCCGTTCCTCGGCTTCCACACGGCTCAGCGACAGAAGATCCGCGATCAGGCGGTTCATGCGCTCGGCCTCGGCCGCCATCACGTCGAGAAAGCGCGCGCGCGCCGCCTCGTCGCTGCGTGCAGGCCCCTTCAGCGTCTCGATAAAGGAGGTGAGCGCCGTCAGCGGCGTCTTCAATTCGTGACTGACATTGGCGACGAAATCGCGCCGCATCGCGTTCGATTGCGCAAGCGGCGTCTCGTCCTCGAAGGCGACAAGGACCGCGCCCTCGTCCACCGGCCCGACGGCGACCTTGAAGGTCGTGTCCTGTTCCCCGTCATTGGTCAGATAGCCGGCCGTGCGCGCCTGCGCATCGCGCATGACCGCCTCGACCGCATCGAGAACGCCCGGCTGGCGCAGGGCGGTGATGAAGTGGCGTCCCTCGATCGTCGGGCCCAGAAGCGCCTTGGCGGCCGCATTGGCGGCCTCGATCCGCTCGTCCCGGCGGATGATCAGGGCAGGCAGCGGCAGCGCATCCAGGATCGACTTCGGTGTCATGACATCAGGCCGCCCCGGACCGCGCCGCAGCCAGCCCCGCATCGAACGCCGCCAGCAGCGCTTCGGGCTCCTCGAGGCCGACGGAGACGCGGAAGAAGCCTTCGGAAATGCCGAGCTTCGCCCGCGCCTCGGGGCTCAGCGCCCGGTGCGACGAGGACGCGGGATGCGACAGCGTCGTGCTCACATCACCCAGCGTCGGCGCAAAGGCCAGCACGTCCGCGCCCTTGGTAAAGGCATTGGCCGCAGCGCGCCCGCCTTCGATCTCGAAACTGACCATGTTGCAGCCCTGCCCCTTCAGGAGCCCTTGCGCGCGATCCCGGTCCGGGTGATCCGCCCGCGTCGGGTAGAGAACGCGCGTCACACCCGCCTGCCCGGCCAGATGCGCCGCCAGCCGCTCCGCCGTCTCCTGCGTGCGGGCAAAGCGCAGACCGAAGGTCATGAGACCCCGTTCCGCGAGCCAGCAATCGAAGGGCGACGGCGTCATGCCCGTCGTGACCGCGAAATCGTAGATCGCCTTGCGCTGCGCGGGATCCTTCGCCGCGACCCAGCCCAGCGTCACGTCCGAATGGCCGGCAAGAAGCTTCGTCACGGAGTGGATCACGATGTCCGCGCCGTGATCGACCGGACGGATCGCGGTGGGCGTGGTGAAGGTGTTGTCCACCACGAGCGTCACGCCCTTGGCGCGGCACAGCTCCGCGATGCCGTCGATATCGGCCACCCGCAGCGTGGGGTTCGAGACGACCTCGATCAGGACGAGCTTCGTCTCGGGCCGCAGAGCGGCGGCGAACGCGGCGGCATCAGTCGGATCCGCGAGCGAGGTCGCGATACCCAAGCGCGGCAGGTCTTCGTTCATGAGGCGCAGCGAGCGCCCGTAAAGCTGATCGCCGCCAAGCACGTGATCACCCGCCCGGCACAGGCCCATCAGAACCGCCGTGACAGCCGCCATGCCGGAGCCCAGCGTCAGGCCGTCTTCCATCCCCTCCATCCGGGCGATGGCATTGGCCAGAAGCGTCGCGTTGGGATGGCCTTCGCGCGCATAGGTGTAGCCCTGCACCCGGCCCTCATATTGCGCATCAAGCGCGTCCGGCGTCTCGGACGCATAGACGACCGAGGGCTGAATGCCGTTCACCACCGGGCGCGACGCGCCGGGTTCGAGGATGTCGGGACGCATGAGCGTGCGTTTTGTGGCCATGAGGGCGCTCCGTTTTTTGGCGCGGGCGCATGGCCCCGCGCGTGTCTTGTCATCTCTGGGGCTTAAACGCGCCCGGGAGGTGCGAAATGCGTTATCGTGTCAAAGCGCGCGCAGGCCCTTGCGGAACCGGGCGGCATTGGCCTGGTAGCGGCGGGCCGACTCGCGCAACGCTTCGATGGCGGCTTCGTCAAGCTCGCGGACCACCTTGCCCGGCATGCCCATGGCAAGGCTGCCATCCGGGATTTCCTTGTTCTCGGTGATGAGCGCGCCCGCGCCGATCAGGCAATTCTTGCCGATCTTCGCGCCGTTCAGGATCGTGGCGCCCATGCCGATCAGGGTGTTTTCACCGATCTTGCAGCCATGCAGCATGACCTTGTGACCGATGGTGCAGCCGGGCCCGATGATCAGCGGCGATCCGGGATCGGTGTGGCAGACGACGTTTTCCTGCACATTGCTGCCCGCGCCCACCACGATCGGTTCATTGTCGCCGCGCAGCGTCGTGCAGAACCAGATCGAAGACCCGGCCTCAAGCGTCACGTCCCCGATCACGTTGGCATCGGGGGCGACCCAGGCATCTTCCGCCAGCTTGGGCGTCAAATCATCCAGCGCGTAGAGCGTCATGTCCGTCCCTCCTCGAATTCCATCTGCAGATTGCGCACATGCTCGGTCAGTCCCGGCTGCTGCATCCGTTTCAGCCGCGAAGCCGCGACGATGGATTTCAGCTGCGCTTGCGTCTCGTCCTGACCTTTATTCACCAGCACGTAGTCATAGCCATCCCAATGGCTGATCTCGTCCCAGCTTTTCAGCATGCGCTTTTCGATGATCTCCGGCCCGTCCTGGCCGCGCCCCTCGAGCCGCCGCTTCAGCTCCGCGATGGAGGGCGGCAACAGGAAGATCGACAGCGTGTGGGGCGCGAGAGCGGAGTTCCGGATCTGCTGCGCGCCCTGCCAGTCGATGTCGAACAGGACGTCGCGCCCGGACTCGATTGCCTCCGAGACGGCAGCCTTGGGCGAGCCGTAGAAATTGCCGAAGACGTGGGCGTGTTCCAGCATCTCGCCCTCGGCGACCATGCGCTTGAACTCGGCCTCCGAGACGAAGTGGTAATCCTCGCCATCGACCTCGCCCTTGCGGGGTGGCCGCGTCGTGGCCGAGACGGAGAAGACGATATTCTCGTCCCAGTGGCGCATTGCCCGCGCCATGGTGGATTTGCCCGCACCCGAAGGCGAAGAAAGGATGATGAGAAGGCCGCGCCGCGTCGCTTGCATAGAGGTTATTCCACGTTCTGAACCTGTTCGCGCATCTGGTCGATGAGCGTCTTCAATTCGAGACCCACTTCCGTCAGGGGCGCCGATTGCGCCTTGGAGCAGAGCGTATTGGCCTCACGGTTGAATTCCTGCATCAGGAAATCGAGCTTGCGGCCCACAGCGCCGTCGGCCTCCAGCATGGCGCGGGCTGCCTCGACATGGGCGCGCAGGCGGTCGATCTCCTCGGTCACGTCGGCCTTGACGGCGATCATCGCGAGTTCCTGGGCGATCCGCGCCTCGTCGATGCCGTCGACATTCTCGGTCACGCGCGCAAGCTGGCTCCGCAGCCTTTCCGTCTGATCCGCCCTACGCGCCTCGGCCCGGCGCGCAGCCTCTTCGGTCAGCTCCGAAATGCGGACCAATTGGCCATCGAGGATCGCGCGCAGCGCCTGGCCTTCGGTCTCGCGCGCGGCCACGAAGGCTGCGAGGACCGTCTCGAAATCCGCCAGCAGCGCGGCACGCAGCGCGTCGATATCCGGCACGGGCTGGGTGTCTTCCATCACGCCGCGCAGACCCAGGATGTCGGTGGGCGACGGTGCCGTGAGGCTGACGCCCTGCACCCGCGCCTCCGCCTCGACGCTGCCGATTGCGGCCAGCACGTCGCTCAGCACGTCGGAATTGACGCCAAGTTTTCCGGCGCCGCCATCGGCGGCCAGTTTCAGATTGACCGAGACGGAGCCCCGGGTGATGCGCGCCTGCAGCCCCTTGCGCAAGGCAGGCTCCAGCCCGTCGATCCAGTCCGGGACACGCATCCGCAGATCGAGCCCCTTGCCGTTCACCGACCGGATATCCCAACTCCAGCCGAAACCGTGTCCGGCCCCTTCGAGTGCGGCAAATCCCGTCATCGACTGGCGCATCGTTGCGCGCTCCTCATCCCTTTGCGTCCGATATCGGCTACAGGAGCCCCGTCGGCATGGCAAGGTTTCGCCGGGATTAACCAAGCCGCGCGAAATGAGGCGCAATTTGGGCAAAATTGGCATAATTAAGGTTTTAGTAAGACTGATGAACACAGACTTAGGCATGGGGCTGCCTCGGCACTGCAAGAGACGGGAGAGAGCAATGCTCGGCCGTGGAAAAGATGGACAAGACGTAATCCCGATGACCGGACGCGATCCGCATCGCAAGGCGCCCGCCCTGTCGGAGATCGAAACCTATTGGCAGGCCCTGAGCGCTGAACATGGCCTCGTGCCGCCGCGAAACGCGGTCGACCCGCGTGGCATGGACCGCGCCCTCGCCCATGCGTTCCTGATCCATCATATCGCGCCCGGCATCGGACGGTTGCGTGTTGCGGGCGCCCATCTCAACGAGGTGTCGGGCATGGAAGTGGCGGGCATGCCGCTTTCGGCGCTCTTCACCCCGGATGCGCGCGACGAGCTGTCCCACGGATTGAAGGCGGTCTTCGACAACCCGGCGATCCTGCGGCTGCGCCTGCGCAGTATTGCGGGCTGGTCGCGCGGACCGATGAGTGCCGAGATGGTGATCCTCCCCCTGACCTGCGAAGCCGGTCACGTCGACCGCGCGCTGGGCGGCCTGGTCACGGAGGGCGCGATTGGCCGCACACCCCGGCGGTTCGGCATCACCGATCTGCAGATCGAGATCTTGCGCAAGCGGCCCGAGCGCCCCGCGCAGCCGACCCGCCCGAAACATTTCGCGGAAGAGCCCGCCCCTTTCACGCCGCGACCGCCAAAGCGCGCGCCGCATTTGCGGGTGGTCGTTTCAAACGACTGAGTGCTGGGTCGCTATCGGCAAAAAACGCCTCTGAGGACATGAAAAAACGCCGCGCATCCTCGCGCGGCGTTTCTGTTTTGCGGATCGTTCGATCCATTCCGAAAGCTGAGGATCACTCCGCCGCAGTCACCGCCACGTCCGCGGCTTCAACCGTGCGACCGACAACCGCGTGGTACTCCGTATCCTCGGACGCCACAGCAAGCGTCGCCGACAGCATGCCCGCCTTCGAGCCGCAATCGTAACGCGTGCCGGTGAAGCGGAATCCGCAAAGTCCTTCGCCGTCCACGGCTTTCGCGATGGCATCGGTCAACTGGATTTCGCCACCGGCCCCCGGCGGCAGGCCCTCAAGGTCGTCGAAGATCTTGCCGGACAGCACATAACGACCGACCACCGCCTGACGCGAGGGCGCATCCTCGGGGGCCGGCTTTTCAACCATGCCCTTGGCGAGGATCAGCGCCCCGTCCCGGCCCGTCGCATCAAGCACACCGTAAGACGATACCGCCTCTTCATCGACCTGCATGGTCGCAACCATGTGGCCCGCCTTCTGCGGGTCATAGGCGTCGATCATCTCGGACAGGCATCCCGGCTCGCCCAGGATCAGATCGTCCGGCAGGATCACGGCCACCGGCCCCGGTAGGACATGATCCTTTGCGCACAGCACCGCATGGCCCAGACCCAGCGGTTCGTCCTGCATGACGAAGCGGATCTGCGTTTCGGATTCGTCGAGCGCGTTGTCGCTCAGCATGTCGGCAAGCCGCGCCTTGCCGCGCTCGCGCAGCGTGGCTTCCAGCTCCTCATCGGCGCGGACATACCGTTCGATCGCGGATTTGGAGGGATGGCTGACGAAAACCATGCGTTCGATCCCGGCGGCCCGCGCCTCGTCGATGGCGAACTGGATCAGCGGCGTATCGAGCACCGGCAGCAGCTCCTTCGGCGTGGCCTTGGTCGCGGGCAAGAACCGCGTTCCCAACCCCGCCACGGGAAAGATTGCGGTGCGGACACGCGCGGTTTGGGCGGACGGATTGCGATCCATTGTATGATCTCCTCAAATGCGTTGGGTCAGGCGAAACTGCCAGCGTGGCCAAAGCCTTCGCTACTGCAGAAAATAAGTCAAAAACCGTGCCACATGTTCCCATCGCACTGGGCGGAACCCGGCCCGAAATGAGCAAAGCATTGTAAAAGATATATATTTTGTCGATCCGCCGCCTGCGGCGCGTGTCCACCCGGACGTTCCGACCTTGTGCGGGCATGTCTCACATGATGGTCAGTGGTGTGTTTCAGGGCACGTCAGAAGACGAACGCACAGTTTTTAATCGCTCGAAAAATTGCAGCGCACCAATCGGATCAATGCGCTGCGTCATCTGGACACTGCGCCGCGACCCGCTAGCCTTAGCGCATATCGCATCACGAAAAGACCCGCCCAACGGGTCGTAATTCATGGACGGAAATACTCTGGCTTCTCGAAAATCCCCCCGCCCCGAAGGCATGACCACGCCGCGCTCGGCCAAACCCTATCGCCGCATTGCCGTCCTCGGCATGGGCAGTTGGGGCACGGCGCTTGCATCGGTTGCCGCAACAACGGGCTGCGCGGTCCGCCTCTGGGGACGGCGCGACGCGCTCGCAAAGGCCATCAACACCGAGCGACGCAACGTGGATTACCTGCCCGACGCGCCCCTGCCGGAGGGGATCGAGGCGACCACCGACCTTGCCTATGCGCTGGCCGATGCCGAGGCCGTGCTTCTGGTCACGCCGTCGCGTACCTTGCGCAAAATGTGCGGTCAGATCCGCGCGCACCTGCCGAAAAACGTGCCCTTGGTGCTGGGCTGCAAGGGGATCGAGCAAGGCACGGGCTACCTGCTTTCCGCCCTCGTGGAGGAAGAGCTGCCCGGTCATCCTGTCGGCGCGCTCTCCGGCCCGACCTTCGCGAAAGAGACGGTTCTCGGACACCCCTCCGCCGCGACCATCGCCTTCGAATTCAGCTACAAGGATCGCCTGGCGCCGCAGGACAGCCCCGCCGCGCGGATGTCGGTCACCATGTCCTCTGCCGCATTCCGGCCCTATATCTCGGACGATCTGACCGGGGTTGAAATCGGCGGCGCGGTCAAGAACGTCATCGCCATCGCCTGCGGGATGATGACCGGTGCGGGCTTTGCCGAGAATACCCGCGCGGCATTGATCGCGCGCGGCATGGACGAGATGAAGTTCCTCGCCGAAGCCCTTGGCGGAAGACGAGAAACCGTCACCGGCCTCTCCGGCGCGGGCGATCTGACGCTGACCTGCTCTTCGCTCACATCGCGGAACATGTCGCTTGGCCACCAACTGGGTCAGGGCATTCCGCGCGATCAGTGTTTCGATGGCAAGAAGGTGGTCGTCGAGGGCGAAGTCAACGCCATCTCGGTCGTCGATCTGGCACGTCGGATCGGCGTGACGATGCCCATCTCCGAGGCGGTGCATGCCATCCTGCATGAAGGCGCGGACCTGTCATCGACCTTCGTGGAGCTGTGGTCCCGCCCCATTGAAAGCGAGCCTCGCGCCTTGTCCATCGAACTTGATCATCCCGCATCCCGGCCCGCATCCCGAAAGGAGCGTACATGACGCAACCGCCCCCCATCTCCACCGCTTTGCATGAGCGCCGCTTCGTTCTGGCCACCGATCTCGACGGCACGTTTCTGGGCGGATCGGACGCGGATCGGAAGCGCCTATACGACTGGATCGAAGCCCATCGCGAAACCATCGGCCTCGTTTTCGTCACCGGGCGCGATCCCGCCTTCATCCGCACGCTCTGCGACAGTGGCGTACCCTGGCCGGAATACGTGATCGGGGATGTCGGCACGACCATCGCCAAGGTCGTGGACAAGGACATCACGCCGATTGCAGAACTTGAAGAAGAGATCGCAAGCCTCTGGAATGATGGCGGTCCTGCCGTGCGGGCGGCCCTTGAGGGGCATCCCGGCCTCATCCTGCAGCCGACATCCTTCAGGTATCGGGTGAGCTATGATCTGCAACCCTCTGATTTTGATGACTCAGCAAAAACCCTGGTCACGGATCTGGGCCATGATTGGCTGATCTCCGACAACAAGTATTTCGACGTCCTGCCGCGCGGCGTCTCCAAGGGCCCGTCCCTGCGCCGCTTCGTGGCGCACATGAACATCCCCGAGAAGCGCGTCCTCGCGGCGGGCGACACGTTAAACGATGCCTCGATGCTGGAATGCGGCCTGCCCGCCGTCGCGGTCGGCGGCTCTGAGGCCGCTTTGCTCGACCGGGTCGGGCATCTCGATCACGTACACAAGGCCACCGCGATCGGCGCGGGCGGCATTCTGGAAGCAGTGGGCGCGATGGATCTCCATCCCGTCCCGGAGGGCGTTTGAATGGGCAGCGATCTTGTTATCGTCTATCACCGGCAACCCTATGAAGAGGTTGTGGAAAACGGCAAAACGGTTTTTCGGGAAAACAAGAGCCCGAACGGCATTGTACCCACGCTCAAAAGCTTCTTCGGACGCGTGGAGAACGCGGCCTGGGTGGCCTGGAAAGAAGCCGAGGACGTCACCAATCCCGGCTTTGATCGGGTCATCGAGATCGAGGACAGTTTCGGAAAATACACCGTCTCGCGCCTGCCTCTGACGGCGGCTGATGTCAGCAGCTTCTACCATGTCACCTCGAAAGAGGCGTTCTGGCCGATCCTGCACGGTTTCAAGGACAAGTATAATTACGACCCGGTCGATTGGGGCACGTTCCGCAAGGTGAACCAGGCCTTCGCGGAGGCCGCCGCGGCGGAAGCGGCCAAGAATGCCTCCGTCTGGGTGCATGATTACAACCTCTGGCTCGTGCCCGGCTACCTGCGCCAGATGCGCCCGGACCTGCGCATCTCCTTCTTTCACCACACGCCCTTCCCGGCCGCCGATATCTTCAACATCCTGCCTTGGCGGGGCGAGATCGTGGACAGCCTTCTGGCCTGCGACGTGGTGGGTTTCCACATCCCGCGCTATGCGTCGAATTTCGTGTCGGTCGTCCGCTCGCAATATGATGTGGGCGATGTGCCGCGCGTGACCGTCGGCGACGATTTCATCTCTGAGGGCTCGGCGCTGTCGGACCGCACGCAGCCCGTGAAGATCAAGACACCCGACCGCGATGTCCTGCTGGGCGTCACGCCCGTGGGGGTCGACACGGATTACATCGCGGATGTCACGGCGCGCGAACAGACCCACAAGCGGGCGGCGGAGATCCGGGAAGAGCTGGGCGATGCGAAACTGGTCCTGTCCGTCGGGCGCACCGATTACACCAAGGGTGGCGCGGAGCAGCTTCTGACCTTCGAGCGGTTCCTCGAAAAGCACGAAGACATGCGCGACAAGGTGCGGCTCTTGCACGTCTCGGTGCCCGCCAACCGCAACATGACGGTCTATGCGGAAATCCAGGACGAGATCGAACAGATCGCAGGCCGCATCAATGGCCGGTTCGGGAAGTTCAACTCGAACCCCGTCTCGCTGATCTCCCGCGCGATCCCGTTCGAGAACCTCGTCGCCTATTACAGGGTGGCCGATGTGGCCTGGATCACGCCGCTGGCCGATGGCATGAACCTCGTTTGTAAGGAATTCGCGGCGGCGCGGGATGACGAGGACGGCGTGCTGATCCTGTCGGAATTCGCGGGCGCCGCGATAGAGCTCGGCTCCGCGGTCCTGACCAATCCCTACAGCCACAAGAACATGGATCACGCCATCGAGACCGCGCTCGCCATGAGCCCGGAGAACCGCAAAAGCCGGATGGTGGAGCTGCGCCGACAGGTCCACACCTACAACACGGCGCGATGGGCGCAGGATCAGCTGGCCTTGCTGTCACCCGAAGATTTTGGCGACTGATCCGCACGTGCCGGGCCGCGCCGCGTGTCTCCTCGGACCATCCGAGGGCGCGGCGCGCGCAGCACTCTGGGCCCGAGGACAGTGATCGATGCGGCGTCCATGATGCGCCGGAACGTCGTGCGCTATCCGTGGTTCAAGGCGGCGCAGAACCTGCTCTTCTGGCAAGCCACCTGGTTTCTCTACTTCCAGCAGGCGCTGACCCCGGCAGAAGCGATCCTGCTCTATGCCGTCTACGATGTGTCGGCCACGCTTCTCGAAGTGCCCTCGGGCGTCATGTCCGACCGGTTGGGGCGGCGCGTCACGCTGGTTTTGTCCGCGCTGAGCATGGCCGCGGGGGCTGCCCTGCTGGGTCTGGGCGGCGAATTCGCGCTCTTCGTGGCGGGTCAGGCGCTTCTGGGCGCGGGCATGGCCTTCGCCTCCGGCACCGACAGCTCCTTCCTCTACGAGTCGCTGCAAGCGAACGGCGAGGAGGCCTCGATCGAGGCCGAGGAGCTGCGCGCCTGGCGCTTCTCCTTCGCGGCCCTTCTGGTCTCGGCGCCCTTGGGCGGGCTTGCGGCGCTTTGGTCGCTGGCCCTGCCGTTCTGGTTGTCCGCGGCCGCCTCGGGCCTTGCGCTGATCATAGCGGCACGCTTCGTCGATCCGCCGCGTCTGCGCCGCGATGCGCTGCATCCGCAATCCCAATGGGGCGCGATCCGGCAGGCCTTCCGCGATCCGGTGCTGGTCTGGATCTTCGTGCTCGCGGTCCTGATGTATGGCTACAGCCACCTGCCCTTCATTTTCGGCCAACCCTTTATTGAGACGGCCCTGGACAGGTTTGGCCTTTCAGAGGACGCCCCCCTGGTTAGCGGTCTGATCACCGCTCTGATGATGGCCGTCTCGCTGCTCGCCTCCCTGGCCGCCCCGCGCCTGCGCAAGGCCTTCGGTCTGGCGGCCGTTCTGCTCTTTGCCTTCGGGCTGCAAATCGCGCTCATCTCTACCTTGGCGCTGACGGGGTCATTACTTGCGATCCTTGCCCTCACGCTGCGCATGGTGCCGGACGCCTTTTCCCGGCCCTTCCTCCTCGCGCATATTCAGCCACGCCTCGAGGGCGAAGGCCGCGCGACCTACCTTTCGATCCAGAGCCTTGTCGGGCGGCTCGCTTTCGCGGCCTCGCTCTATCTGGCAGCGGGTGGGGCCTCCGGCGCCGATGCGATGCCTCATAACGAGATTGCGATGATCCTTGGCCTCTATGCCGCGATTGGCGGCGTGGCGCTGATTGTTCTCGCGCTGACCGCGCGGCGCGCAGGCATCTGAGAGACGCCGAGCGCGCGACATGAAAAAGGCCGACCCAATCGGATCGGCCTTCCCGTTCTTTACCGTAAAAAAACGACTGGCGATCAGCCGTTCACTGCCGCCTTCGCCTCGCGGTACGCGGTCAGTTCCTCGGCTACGAGGAACGCGAGTTCGAGAGATTGGGACGCGTTGAGGCGCGGATCGCAGGCCGTGTGATAGCGGTCCGACAGGTTCTCGTCCGAGACCGCATAGACACCGCCGGTGCATTCGGTGACGTCTTGACCGGTCATCTCGAAATGCACACCGCCGGGGATCGTGCCCTCGGCCTTGTGCACCGCGAAGAAGTCCCGCACTTCGCGCAGCACCGCATCGAAGGGTCGGGTCTTGTAGCCCGATTGGCTCTTGATCGTGTTGCCATGCATCGGGTCGCACACCCAGGTGACGTTCGCGCCCTCTTCGCGCACCGCCTGGATCAGGCGCGGCAGGTTTTCACCGACCTTGCCCGCACCGAAGCGCGCGATGAGCGTGAGCCGCCCCTCTTCGTTGGCGGGGTTCAGCTTCTGCATCAGGACCTTCAGATCCTCCGCCGTGGTCGTCGGGCCACATTTCAGGCCGATCGGGTTCAGCACGCCGCGCGCGAATTCCACATGCGCGCCGTCAGGCTGCCGCGTGCGGTCGCCGATCCAGATCATGTGACCGGACCCCGCGAGCCACTTGCCGGACGTGGAATCGAGACGGCACAAGGCCTCCTCATATTCCAGCAGCAGCGATTCGTGGCTGGTGTAGAAATCCACGGTCTTGAGGTTGTGGTTCGTTTCGCTTTCGAGGCCCGCCGCCTTCATGAAATCGAGCGTGTCGGAGATCCGGCTCGCCATTTCGCGGTACTTCAAAGCCTCGTCGGCATCGGTGAAGCCCAGCGTCCAGGCATGGACCTGGTGCACATCGGCATAACCGCCCGTCGAGAAGGCGCGCAGCAGATTCAGCGTGGCCGCTGCCTGTGTGTAGGCCTGCAGCATCTTCTGCGGATCGGGGATCCGCGCCTCGGCGGTGAAGGGCAGATCGTTGATGATGTCGCCGCGGTAGGAGGGCAGTTCCACACCATCCACCGTCTCCGTCGGCGCAGAGCGGGGCTTGGCGAACTGACCGGCCATCCGGCCCACCTTCACCACCGGAACCTTGGCGCCGTAGGTCAGCACCATCGCCATCTGCAACATGACCTTGAACGTGTCACGGATGCTGTCGGCGGAGAACTGGTCGAAGGCCTCGGCGCAATCGCCCCCCTGGAGCAGGAACGCCTCACCCCGGCCCGCGGCGCCAAGCTGTGTCTTGAGCGAGCGCGCCTCGCCCGCAAAAACGAGCGGCGGATATTTTGCAAGCTGGGCCTCCACGGCCTCCAGCGCAGCCTGATCCGTATAATCCGGCATCTGCACCCGGGGCTTCTGCCGCCACGTTGTCTTCTGCCAATCGCTCATTTTCTTTCTCCAAGCTCAAACGCGGCCCGTCCCGCCGCGCGCCGGTCTTAACGGATCGGCCCCATCGTGGCCATATCCAAAACGCGCCGCGTCCCTTTGGCCTGACCGACCCGACCCAACCTGACTTGCTGTCGCCGTTTTCGGAACGCTCCAGGACCGTGCCTTCTTGACGCGCAAGGCGAGTTCTGAATTGTGGATTGACCAACCGGGCGCGGCGGGACGCGCGGTCATTTTCGAGGTCGCCGATGCAAAAAGAGCGTCAAAGCGTCGATTTGCACGAGGCAGGCGCGCCATCGCGCTTCGTGTTCGTGCTTCTCGATCAGTTCACCCTGATTTCCTTCGCCTCGGCGATCGAGCCCTTGCGCCTGGCTAACCGCATGGCGGGTCGCGAGATCTACACCTGGACGATGATCGGCGAAGGCGGGGGCACCGTCACCTGTTCGGCCGGCACGACCTTTCAGCTGGACGGCGATCTGATGCCGCTGCGGCGGGATGATACGATCGTGATCTGTGGCGGCGTCGAAGTTCAGGCCGCGACCACCAAGCCCCTGCTCAACTGGCTCAGGCGCGAGGCGCGCGGGGGGCTGCGCGTGGGCGGGCTCTGCACCGCGGCCCATGTTCTGGCGCGGGCGGGCCTGATGGACGGCAAACGCGCCACGATCCACTGGGAAAACCAGGACAGCTTCCTCGAGGAATTCGACGAGGTGGAGCTGACCAAGGCCGTCTTCACCCTCGATGGCAATCGCTTCACCACTGCGGGCGGCACCGCGTCGCTCGATCTGATGCTCAAGCTCATCGCCGATCAGCATGACGAGACGCTGGCCAACGCGGTGGCCGATCAGATGATCTATTCCGCCATCCGGACCGATCAGGACGTGCAGCGCCTTT
This sequence comes from Roseivivax sp. THAF197b, assembly GCF_009363255.1. Taxonomy (NCBI): domain Bacteria; kingdom Pseudomonadati; phylum Pseudomonadota; class Alphaproteobacteria; order Rhodobacterales; family Roseobacteraceae; genus Roseivivax; species Roseivivax sp. THAF197b. The sequence goes on from NZ_CP045318.1 coordinate 1,834,029, forward strand.
CGGTGCCCACGCGGATCGGCGTGCGCCACCCAAAGCTCGCGGAGGTCATCCACCGCATGGAGGCGCATATCGAGGAGCCGATCAGTCCCGCGACTCTCGCGCGCGACGTGGGCATGTCCACGCGCCAGCTCGAGCGGCTGTTCCGCCGCTACCTCAACCGCTCGCCCAAGCGCTATTACATGGAATTGCGCCTGCAAAAAGCCCGCAACCTCTTGATGCAGACGGATATGAGCGTGATCAACGTGGCGCTGGCCTGCGGCTTCACCTCGCCTTCGCATTTCTCGAAATGCTACCGCGCGCATTACGAAACGACACCGTACCGAGAACGCGGCAGCCACGGGAAACTGCGCGACGTCTGAGGCCCAATTGCCGCGCGCGGCCCCACAAGCGCCCAGGATCGACGACCGGGCCGGGCCCGCGGCATCTGCCCCTGTGAATGCCGCGCCTTGACGCATGGTCAGCCCGGCTTCACGGCCTTCATGCCCTCTTTTCTTTTCCAAAAGCGCCGCCTACCCTCCGCGCCAGGACAACGATCCGTACACAGGGAGATACCGATGAAAAAGTTGCTGATGGCATCCGCCGCGACGGCACTCACCGCAGGCGCCGCGATGGCTGCAGGGCATTCCAGCGAAGTGAAACTGGGCGTGCTGCTCAGCTTTACCGGCCCGATCGAAAGCCTCACCCCCGCGATGGGCGCGGGCGCCGAGATGGCGATCTCCGAGGTCTCGGGCAATGAGAACTTCATGGAAGGTGCCACCGTCACGCCGGTGCGCGGCGATGCGACCTGCGTCGATGCCGCGGCCGCCACGGCGGCTGCCGAACGCCTGATCACCTCGGACGGTGTCGTGGGCATCATGGGCGCCGATTGCTCGGGCGTGACCACCGCCGTTCTGGCCAACGTCGCCGTGCCGAACGGGGTTGCGATGATCTCGCCCGCGGCCACCTCTCCGGCCCTCTCGACCGCAGAAGATAACGGCCTGTTCTTCCGCACGGCACCCTCCGATGCGCGTCAGGGCGAGGTTCTGGCCACGATCCTAAACGAAAAAGGCGTGAGCTCGGTCGCCGTGACCTACACCAACAACGATTACGGCAAGGGCTTCGCGGATGCCTTCACCGCCGCCTTCACGGGCATGGGCGGCGAGGTCACTCTGTCGGCCGCGCATGAGGACGGCAAGGGCGACTATTCCGCCGAAGTGGGTGCGCTGGCCTCCGCGGGCGGCGACGCGCTCGTCGTGCTGGGCTACGTGGATCAGGGCGGCGCAGGCGTCATCCAGGGCGCGCTCGATACCGGTGCCTTCGACATGTTCGCCTTCGGCGACGGCATGGTCGGCGACAGCCTGACCGAGCGTTTCGGCAGCGACATTGAAGGCTCCATCGGCACGGCTCCGGGCGGCGAGAACGAGGGCGCGGCCCTCTTTGCCGAGATGGCGTCCGAGGCGGGCATCGACGGCACGTCGGTCTATGCGGGCGAAAGCTATGATGCGGCAGCACTTCTGCTGCTGGCCATGGCGGCTTCCGGCTCGACCGATGCAGGCGAGTATGCGGGCAGCATCATGGATGTGGCCAACGCCCCCGGCGAGCCGATCCTGCCGGGCGAGCTGTCCAAGGCGCTCCAGATCATCGCCGATGGCGGTGAGGTCGACTACCAGGGCGCATCGGGTGTGGAACTCGTGGGCTCCGGCGAAGCGGCCGGTTCCTATGCTGAGTACACCGTTGAGGATGGCGCGCTGAGCGTGGTCGGCTACCGCTGATCGCCTGCGACAGCATTTTGGAACGGCCCGGGGTTTGCATCTCGGGCCGTTTTGCGTAAACGACGCCGCCAATCGGCCCGATGAGGCCGGGAGACAACAGGGGATGGATACGTGATCCGGGTCGAGAACCTTCACCGCCATTTTGGTGGCTTCCGCGCGGTCGATGGCGCGTCGCTGGAAATCGCCACCGGCTCCATCACCGGGCTGGTCGGGCCGAACGGTGCTGGTAAATCCACGCTCTTCAACGTGATCGCGGGCGCGCTGCCGCCCACCTCGGGCCGCGTCGTCATGGACGGCGAGGATATCTCGGGCTTGCCGCCGCATGTGCTGTTTCACAAGGGCTTGTTGCGCACCTTTCAGATTGCGCATGAGTTTTCGTCGATGACCTGCCGCGAGAACCTGATGATGGTGCCGGGCAGCCAGTCCGGAGAGACGCTCTGGAATGCGTGGTTCGGCCGGGGGCGGATCGCCGAGGAAGAGGCCGCCCTTCTGAAGAAAGCCGATGAAGTTCTTGATTTCCTGACCATTTCGCATCTCAAGGACGAGAAGGCAGGCAACCTCTCCGGCGGTCAGAAGAAGCTTCTCGAGCTCGGCCGCACGATGATGGTCGACGCCAAGATCGTCTTTCTCGACGAGGTGGGCGCAGGTGTGAATCGCACGCTTCTCAATACGATAGGCGACGCAATCAAACGTCTGAATGAAGAACGTGGCTACACGTTCTGCATGATCGAGCATGACATGGATTTCATCGGCCGCCTCTGCGACCCGGTCATCGTGATGGCCGAGGGCAAGGTGCTGGCGGAAGGCACCATCGACGAGATCAAGGCGAACGAGCAGGTGATCGAGGCCTATCTGGGCACCGGTCTCAAGAACAAGGAGGTCCCGGCATGAGCGACGCCTATTCGGGCCGCGGCAACAAGGACCGCTCCCTCGGGCCCGAGACCGCGCCCTCCTCCGCAGATCCGGTCAAGAAGGGCGGCACCGCGCACCCTGCCCCGGACGGCCCGTTCCTCATCGGAGATGCCATGACTGGCGGTTACGGCAAGGGCGCGGACATCCTGCATGGCTGTACCATCGCCGTCGATCCGGGCGAGATCGCCGTAATCGTGGGCCCGAACGGCGCCGGTAAATCGACCGCGATGAAGGCTGTGTTCGGCATGCTGAACCTGCGCGAAGGTTCCGTGCGGCTCGATGGCGAGGACATCACCGCGTTGAGCCCGCAGGAGCGGGTGCTCAAAGGCATGGGCTTCGTGCCGCAGACGCACAACATCTTCACCTCGATGAGCGTCGAGGAAAACCTCGAGATGGGCGCCTTCATCCGCGAGGACGACATCTCGGAGACGATGGCGCAGGTCTATGAGCTGTTCCCGATCCTGAAGGAAAAGCGACGCCAGGCGGCGGGCGAACTGTCAGGCGGCCAGCGCCAGCAGGTGGCCGTGGGTCGTGCGCTCATGACCAAACCGAAGGTCCTGATGCTCGATGAGCCCACCGCGGGCGTCAGCCCCATCGTCATGGACGAGCTGTTCGACCGCATCATCGAGGTCGCCCGCACCGGCATCCCGATCCTGATGGTGGAACAAAACGCCCGCCAAGCTCTTGAGATCGCGGACAAAGGCTATGTGCTGGTGCAGGGCGGCAATGCCCATACCGGCACTGGAAAAGAGCTTCTGGCCGACCCGCAGGTCCGGCGCTCTTTCCTGGGCGGATGATCATGCGGGTCGCTGGGAACATGCGTGTATCTGGACAGGAAACGTCGCTCGGGCTGGCGCTTGCGATGGCCCTCGCAGCGCAGGCCCCGGCGCCCGCTCAAGCGCAGAATGCGGGCGATCCCGCCGGTGATGCGTGGCAGTCCGCCGGACCGCTCGCGGAGCTGATGGGCATCGCCAACATGCCCGAGCAGCGGTCCATCGACCTCACCTGCCGGTTCGAGACCGAATGCGTCGATGGCGAGGCCTGCCAGCCGACCGAATATGAAGTGACCGTGACCGGGCGCGCGGGCGGCTTGGACGCCGCGCGAATGGCCGTCGCCGCCACGATCTCGACCCTGTCGGGCGATGAGGAAAGCCTCGGCGCCTTCGAGAACGGCGTGCTGTCGGTCTCGGGCGGCGAGATTGACGCGCGCTTTCTGCTGACCGTCTCCGAGGGCGGCGCGCGCCTGACACAGCATTACGGGGACGGCCCGATGGCCATCTCCTATCTGGGAGCTTGTAAATAATGGATCTCCTGAACGCCTTCGTGGCGCTGTCGAATTTCGTCCTGATCCCGGCCATCGCCTATGGCAGCCAATTGGCCATCGGGGCGCTGGGGGTCACACTCGTCTACGGCATCCTGCGGTTTTCGAACTTCGCCCATGGCGACACGATGGCCTTCGGCACGATGGTCACGATCCTCGCCACCTGGGGCTTGCAGGCGCTGGGCGTCTCGCTCGGACCGCTGCCGACCGCCCTTCTGGCGATCCCCGTGGGCATTGCGGGCTGTGCGGCGCTGGTGCTCTTCACCGACCGCGTCGTCTATCGCTTCTATCGCGGACAGAAGGTCGTGCCGGTGATCTTCGTCATCGTCTCCATCGGGGTGATGTTCATCTATAACGGCATCACGCGGCTTGTGCTGGGCCCCGACGACCAGCGCTTTGCGGATGGCGAGCGTTTCATCGTCTCGGCGCGGGATTTCCGCGACATGACCGGCCTCGATGAGGGGCTGGCCATTCGCACCACGCAAGGTCTGACCGTGATCACCGCGATCATCGTGGTCGTGGCGCTGTTCTGGTTCCTGAATCGGACCCGCACCGGCAAATCCATGCGCGCCTATTCCGACAACGAGGACCTGGCGCTTCTGTCGGGGATCGACCCCGAGCGCGTGGTGCGCGTGACCTGGCTGATCGTGGCTGCGCTGGCCACCATTGCGGGCGTGCTTTACGGCCTCGATAAAAGCTACAAGCCCTTCACCTATTTCCAGCTTCTGCTGCCGATCTTCGCGGCGGCCATCGTGGGCGGGCTCGGCTCGCCCCTGGGGGCGATCGCGGGCGGCTTTGTCATCGCCTTTTCGGAGGTGGGCATCACCTACGCCTGGAAGAAGGTGCTGGACTACACCCTGCCCGAGGCCATGGCGCCTGAGGGGCTCGTTCAGCTTCTCTCCACCGACTACAAATTCGCGGTGAGCTTCGTGATCCTGCTCATCGTGCTTCTGTTCCGCCCGACGGGCCTATTCCGGGGGAAATCGGTATGAACGACACGCTGCGTGCCACCGGGCTATTTGCCCTCGTCGCCCTGCTGATCCTGGGCACCGGGATCTTTCAGAGCTGGAATTCCGCCCTTCTCATCCTGAACATGGGGCTCGTCTCGGCGCTGATGGCGCTGGGCGTGAACCTGCAATGGGGCTTTGCGGGGCTCTTCAATGTGGGTGTCATGGGCTTCGTCGCCCTTGGCGGGCTGGCTGTCGTGCTGACCTCGATGCCGCCCGTGGGCGCGGCCTGGGCGGCGGGCGGTCTGCGCGTTCTGGCGGGGCTCGCCTTGGGTATTGCCACCATCGTCGGCGCGGTCTTCGCATGGAAGCGCGTCTCGGGCCGTGCGCGCGGCTGGATCGTGGCGGCGGTTTTGATCGTGGGCTTCTTCGTCTTCCGCACCGTCTTTGATGCGGGCGTCGAGGCGGTCGAAGCCGTGGATGCCGCCACATCGGGCTATCTGGGCGGTCTTGGCCTGCCGGTCCTGCTGGCCTGGCCCGTGGGCGGCCTGCTGGCAGCGGGCGCGGCCTGGATCATCGGCAAGACCGCGCTGGGCCTCCGCTCGGATTACCTCGCCATCGCCACGCTGGGCATTGCCGAGATCGTCATCGCCATCCTGAAGAACGAAGACTGGCTGGCGCGCGGCGTGAAGAACGTGAACGGCCTGCCCCGGCCCGTTCCTTATGAGGTCGATCTGCAAGCCGACCCGGCCTTCACCGAACGCGCGGCGGGGCTTGGCCTCGATCCCACGACCGCCTCGACCCTTTACGTCAAGCTCGGCTATTCGATCCTCTTCGCCATCGTGCTGATCGCGGTGCTGGTTCTCGCGCAGCTTGCGCTGAAAAGCCCCTGGGGCCGGATGATGCGCGCCATTCGCGACAACGAGACCGCGGCGCGGGCCATGGGCAAGGACGTCACCGGTCGGCATCTGCAGGTCTTCATCCTGGGCTCCGCGATCTGCGGCATCGCGGGCGCAATGATGACCACGCTCGACGGGCAGCTGACGCCGACCTCCTACCAGCCGCTGCGTTACACCTTCCTGATCTGGGTCATGGTGATCGTGGGCGGCTCGGGCAACAATCTCGGCGCCGTTCTGGGCGGCTTCTTTATCTGGTTCGCTTGGGTGCAGGTGGAGCCTCTGGGTCAGATGCTCATGGGCCTCGTGACGGCGGGCATGTCCGAAGGCGCGCTGAAGGCGCATCTGATCGACAGCGTGCAGCACATGCGGCTTCTCACCATGGGGGTGATCCTGCTGCTGGTCCTGCGCTTCAGCCCGCGCGGGTTGCTGCCGGAGCGGTAAGGCCGCTTGGTTGCGACCTTTGGGCAAGAGACGTTGCGCAGAGACATGGCGTAGGCTTCCTGCGACAAAGCGTACCAATCAGGACCGGTTCCCATGATCCAAGCCGCCAGAGACGCCGACACTTCCCGCCTTTCGAGCGCGCTTGTCGTGGACGATCATCCGCTGTTTTGCGACGCGCTGACGCTCACCCTGAACTCGATCTCCGATTTCGAGACGGTGGCGACGGCGGGCACCTTGGCGGATGCGCTTGATGTGATCGACGAAGGCGCTGTGGATTTCGTCGTGCTGGACCTGAACCTGCCCGATGTGAACGGGCTCGACGGACTGGTGCGGCTGCGCAAGGCCGCCCCCGAGGCGAAGATCCTCGTCGCCTCCTCGATGGCGGATAACCGCATGATCTGTCACGCGTTGAAGGCTGGCGCGAACGGCTTCGTGCCCAAGCATTCGCAACGCGCCGTCTTCGCCAAGGCCTATGAGGCGATGACCGAGGGCCGCGATTTCCTGCCCGACGGCTATATCGATCCCGATGGCGGCCAGACCGGATCGGCGCCCGCCGATGCGCTGGAGCGGCTGGGCACGCTCACCAATCAGCAGGCGCGCATCCTGTCGCTGATCTGCGAGGGCCGCCTCAACAAGCAGATCGCCTATGAGCTTTCCATCGCAGAAACCACGGTAAAGGCCCACGTCACGGCGATCATGCGCAAGCTCGGCGTGCACAGCCGCACACAGGCGGTGCTGATCGCGCAGGAGGCCAGCTTCGCGAAGGTCTTGCCAAGCGGTGAGGAGACCTCCTAACCTCTGCCCCAGGGAGAGGACATTCTATCTTGGACGGAGCACTCGACAGCTCGGGCGGCGCTGCGCGGCATCACGCCGCCATTCTGCGCACGGCACAGGTTTCGGCGGACACGCCGGATGCCATGGCGCGGATCGAAGCGGCAATCGGACCCGGCCCCTTCGCCCTCATCTGTCTGTTCGTCACCGATAGCGCGGATTTCGCGGGCCTTCTTGCCGACGCGCATCGCCGCTTTCCCGGAACGCCGATCATGGGCTGCACCACGGCCGGTGAGATCGGGCGCACGGGCTACGAGGAGGGCCAGATCGTTGCCAACGCGTTCCCCGCGTCGGACTTCCACGTGCGGCTGGTCAGCGTGCCCAACGTGCATGACATCGCCGCACAGCCCTTCATCGACAAGGTGATCCAGACCCGCCATGAGCTGAGCGGTACGGCCCCGCAGAACTGGTCGGAATTCGCCTATCTGATGATCGACGGTCTGTCGCTGCGCGAGGAACATCTGACCTTCATGCTGGCCACGGCGCTGGGCGCGATGCCCCTTTTCGGTGGCTCTGCGGGGGACGGGACGCGCTTCATGCGCACGCAGCTGGCCTGCGACGGCGCCCCGCGCCAAAGCGCGGCGGTGGTTGCGCTGATCCGGTCGCGGGCCCCGGTCAAGGTCTTCAGCATCGACCACCTGGTGCCGACGGAGACGCGTATGGTCGTCACCGGCGCCCGCTCGGGCGAGCGGATCGTGACGGAGATCAACGCAGCCCCCGCCGCGCAGGAATATGCGCGCCTTCTGGGCAAGGATCCCAACCAGCTCGATCCCTTCACCTTCGCGGCACACCCTGTGGTCGTCCGCCTCGGAGACAGCCACCACGTGCGCGCGATCCAGCGGGTGAACGAGGACGGAGAGCTCGTGTTCTTCTCCGCCATCAATGAAGGCATGGTGCTGACCCTGGCCGAACATGCCGATATCGCGGACCATCTGGACCGGGCATTCGGTGATCTGGCCGCATCACAGCCGCCTGTTCAGATCATGGCCTGCGATTGCATCCTGCGCCGGATCGAGGCCGAGAAAAGCCAGCGCAGCCGCGACATCTCGGAGATCTTTCGCCGCCACAACGTGACCGGATATTCGACCTATGGCGAACAGATCGGCGCGCTGCACGTCAACCAGACCCTGACCGGCGTCGCCTTCTATCCGCCCGAGACCGCATTGGACGACCTGCCGCAATGAGCTCCGCCTCGCTGATCAATCCAGCCGATTCCGTCGAGACCCAGAACGCCAAGCTTCTGCACATTGCCGATGCGCTGATGCGCCGGATCGAGAACCAGACCGCGCAATCGGGCGCGGCCTATGCCCAGTTCGAACGCGCGGCCCTTCTGGAGAAACGGGTGCGCCAGCGCACCGAGGAGTTGGAGCGCACGCTCGATCTGCTGCAGGATTCGAACGCGCAGCTGGCCCGCGCCAATGCCGAGGCCGAGGATGCCCGCCGTGACCTCGCCGATGCGATCGAGACGGTGAAGGAGGGCTTTGCGCTCTTTGATCCGCAGGACCGGCTGGTGATGTTCAATTCGCGCTTCTGCCGCGATTTCCGCGATGTCGCCTCGGATCTCGCCCCCGATCTCAGCTTCGAGAGCTACATCGAGCGGATCGCCCATAGCCGGTACCTCGCCCTGCCCGATGGCGTCACCGCCGAGGCGTGGCGCGCGCGCCGGCTGATGCGGCACAAGGACCGCAATGTCATGTTCAACGTCGAGCTGACGCAGGACCGCTGGCTGCAGGTGTCCGAACAGCGCACCGGCAAGGGCGGCACGGTGGTGCTGCAAACGGACGTGACCGACCTTGTCCGGATCGAACGGCAGGAACGCGCCCGGCTGGAAAGCGCGCAGGCGCGGATGATCCAGGCCACGCTCGACCATCTCAACCAGGGCGTCGCGATCTTCGATGCGGATGGCAGGCTTCTGGGCTGGAACAAGAAGATCGGCACGCTTTTGTCGGTGCCCGCCCGGCTTATGCAGCTCGGGGTGAGTTTCACCGTGATCCTCGACCAGCTCAGCCACGGCTTTGCCTTCCTGGGCGGGGTCGATCGGACGATCTTCCGCAGCTGGGCGCAGACCGGATATCTCGAAAACCCCATTTCCTTCGAGGTGCGCCACGGCGCGCGCGACATCCTGCATGTCTTCGGACGCGGCCTTCCCGATGGCGGCTTTCTGATCTCCGTGACCGATGTGACCGCCGAGCGCGAGGCAGCGCAGCGTCTGTTCGAGATCAACGAGATGCTGGAGCAGCGCGTGATGGAGCGCACGCTCGAGCTGGAAGATGCGCTGAGTGCCGCGGAACGCGCCAATGCCTCCAAGAACCGGTTTGTCGCCGCCGCCTCGCATGACCTTCTGCAACCGCTTTCGGCGGCGGAGCTGTTCATCGGCTCCCTCTCGGACAAGCTGGGCGACGCGGCGGACCGGCAGGTTTTGGCCAAAGCCGGATCGGCCATCAAAAGCGCGGTCAGCCTGATCGACGCGCTGCTCGACATCTCCAAGCTCGACAGCGACAAGCTGCATTTCGACATTCGCGCCGTGGCGCTGTCCGAGATCCTCGATCCCTTGCGTGACGAGATGGAAGTTCTGGCCGCCGAGAAGGGCCTGCGGCTGACCATCATGCCCACCCGCGCCATCGTCGAAAGCGATCCCGCCTATCTGCGCCGCGTGATCCAGAACCTCGCGGCCAATGCGATCCGCTACACGGAGGAGGGCCGCGTTCTGATCGGGGTCCGGCGGCAGGGCAATTCGGCCCGGATCGAGGTCTGGGACAATGGTCCCGGGATCGCCGAGGAAGATCAGGACGCCATCTTCGAGGAATTCCACCGCCTCGATCAGACGGCGAGCCGCAATGACGGGCTGGGGCTCGGCCTCGCCATCGTGGAACGGGCCTGCACGCGTCTCGGTCATCCCTTGGGTTTGTGGTCCGAGCCCGGTCGCGGCTCCTGCTTCCAGGTCTCGGTGCCCGTCGCGGGCCAAACCGATCCGAAGCGTCACGATCCCGCACGATCCCGCAAGGTCGATCTGGGTCTCAGCGGACTCATTGTGCTTCTGGTGGAGAACGAGCCGGAATTGCGCCGCGCCATTCAGCTTCTGATCGAAAGCTGGGGCGTGGACGTGATCGAGGCCGAGAACGGCGATGCCGCGCTGAGCCTTCTGGAAGATCTGGACATCATGCCCGACGCGTTGATCCTCGATCAGCAATTGGGCGCGGGGCCCAAGGGCACGGAGCTTTTGCAGGAACTCACGCGCCGCTTCGGGCCACGGCCTGCGGTGATCCTGACCGCCGACCGGTCGGAAAGCGTGCGACGGACCTGCGAAGATCTCGGTGTCGAGCGGATGCTGAAACCGCTCGACCGGACGCGTCTCGGCGCGTTTCTGAGCGAGGCCTGCCTGAGCCGGACCGACTGAGCGTTGCAGGCGTCAGACCCCTGCCCCGACGATCACGCCCTCCGACAGTCAGGCGACCGTCTCACAGCATGATCTTGCACCGGCTATGGGCGTTGGGCTGGCCGATATGGCGCGGGTTGAGCACCAGCATCCACTGCACCGGATAGCCCGGCGCTTGCGTGCGGCTATAGGAACAGCCGTCCGGCGTAGTGAACCATTGGCCGCTATACCCGGCGGGCGGGCTGCCCGCGCGGCCCTGGGCATCGCCCTGCGTGGAAATGATGACGGTGCTTTGTTGCGAGACTTGTTGCGCCGTGGCCGCCAACGGAAGGGTTGCGGCAAGCGCGGCGAAAATTGCGAGTTTCTTCATGGGACGGAGCGCTCCTGCGAGAGTTGAGAACGCCCCCACAGAAGCCCGCCAATCGCGGCAAAATCGTGCCGCTCCGCGCGTCGAACTCTGGCGATTGCCTAAAGTCTTAGGAAACGGATGCGAGGGGTCCGAAGGTGCTGCTGCCAGCCCCACCGACCCTGCTCGTATGTGCGATGCCCGAAGACTACCGCGCGATGACGATATCGGCCCGGAGGCCGCCCATGGTCTCGCTCTCGCCCAGCCGGAGCACGCCGCCATGGGCGCGCGCGATGTCCGCCGCGATCGCAAGCCCCAGCCCCACGCCCGAGCCGCGGTTCTGGTTGCGCGCGGGATCAAGCCGCGTGAACGGCCGCGTCGCCTCCTCGCGGCTGTCCGGTGCGATCCCCGGCCCGTCATCCTCCACCCGCAGCCTGAGCGCGTTGCGGGTGACGCTGACCGAGACCTCGCAGCGGGTTCCGTAGCGCACGGCATTGCCAATGAGGTTTTCCAGCGCGCGGCGGATGGCGACCGGGCGCAGGGCCACCTCGCCCGCGCCCTCGACCTCCCGAAGCGTGACAGCGCGGCCCGCACGCTGAGCGTCCTCCACGACGCGGGTGGCCAGCTCCACGGGATCGGTGGGCTCCGGCGCGCCCGCTTCGGCATTGTCGCGCGCGAACTCGAGGAAGGCGTCGATCAGACGCTCCATCTCGGCCACATCACCGAGGAGCGGTTCGCTCTCGGCCTCGTCCAGCATCGACAGGCCCAGCTTCAGCCGCGTGATCGGCGTGCGCAGGTCATGACTGACACCCGACAGCATCATGGTCCGCTGCTCGATCTGGCGCTCGATGCGCGCGCGCATGTCGAGGAAGGCATGCCCCGCATTGCGCACCTCGACCGCGCCCGAGGGCGAATATGGCGCGTGCCGCCCCCGTCCGAAGGCCTGTGCGGCATCGGCAAGCCGCGTGATCGGGCGCAACTGGTTGCGCAGATAGAGATAGGCGATGGCCGTCATCAGCACGCCGAAGAAGATCATGTAGACCAGAAGCTGGTGCGGATTGGAGGCCGAAGCCCGATCCCGGTCGAAGGTGACCTCGATTAGCCCGTCCGCCCGGCGCAGATAGACGAAGACTTCCTGATCGTTGGGCAGCCTTGCGGCCACGAAGTTCGGCAAATTCTCCGACAAGGTGCGATTGACGACGAGCGCGGAGAAGTCGAACCAGCGACGCCCGGTGCCGGTCGGAAGGTCCGCCTCCGTGATCGGGCGGACCTCGAAATCGAGCATCACCTCCCGGAACGCATTGTCCCGGGCCAAGGCGACACTCATCGCCCGCGCCACCTCGCTCGACATCTGGCGGGTGACTTCCTCGAAATGTCGCTGGATGAAGATGACCGAGATGACAAGCTGCAGCGTGACCACCGGCAGGATCAGGATCAGGAAAGCCCGGCCGTAAAGACCGCGCGGCAGGTAGCGTTTGAGCCATTCGAAAGACATGGTTATTGCTAGCGCAGCGCGCGCGCCGCCGCCATCGCGAAAGGAGCCCTGCCCGATGTCAGATCCCGCCTCTTCCGGTGCCGCCTCCCCGCCGCATGGTGTCGCGGAGACGCTGGCACCCCGGCTGAGGCGCGTTCTGGCGCCCAACCCATCGACGATGACCCATCAGGGCACCAATACCTACCTTCTGGGCGAGCGGCAGGTGGCGATCATCGATCCCGGGCCGGACGATCCCGCCCATCTCGAGGCGATCCTCTCCGCCGTGCCGAAAGGCGGCGAGATCAGCCATATCCTCGTGACCCACGCACATCTCGATCACACCGGTCTCGTGCCGCGTCTCAAGGCCCGGACAGGCGCGCCGGTTCATGCCTTCGGCGATGCCTCCGCGGGGCGCAGTGCTATCATGCAGGACCTCGCCGCACGCAGCGATGTCGGGGGTGGCGAAGGTCAGGACCGGGCCTTTGCTCCGGATCATCTCCTTGCTGATGGCGATGTCCTGGAAGGCACCGATTGGCAACTGACCGCACATCACACGCCCGGCCATACCGGGAACCATCTCGCCTTCGAATGGGAAGAGGCATTGTTCGTGGGCGATCTGGTCATGGGCTGGGCCAGCTCGCTCGTCTCGCCCCCCGATGGCGATCTGACCGATTTCATGACCTCGCTGGAGCGGTTGGGCCGACGTGACTGGCAGCACTTTCATTCCGGTCATGGCCCGGTCATCGAGGCCCCCAATGCGCGCCTTGCCGAGCTGCGCGATCACCGGCTTGGCCGCGAGGCCCAGATCCGTGCAGCACTTTCGAAACAATCGGGCACCGCCCGCGCCCTGGCAGAGCGGATCTACACTGATATCCCGCCCGCGCTCCTGCCCGCGGCTTCCCGGAACGTCCTCGCGCATCTCATTGATCTCTATTCCAAATCCGAGGTCCGCCCGCTTGGTCCATTGTCCGCGGACGCGATTTTCGAACTTTCCTGACCGAGGTGCGATTTTTTCCGCTCGCCCCTCTGGACGCCCGGAATCGCTGTTGCTATACGCACCTCGTGTTCCGGCGTAGCTCAGCGGTAGAGCAGTTGACTGTTAATCAATTGGTCGTAGGTTCGATCCCTACCGCCGGAGCCAATCACCCAGCAAAGGGTTGATTTAAAAAGAAAAAGCGGTCCCTCGGGGCCGCTTTTCTCGTCTCGGACACCGAAACTGACACACCCATCACACACTCCGTACACAGCGGAGTCACACGGGAGTCAGACCCAGTGCCGAAGCACCGCCATACCGCCATCCCCCATCTCGAACTGCGCGCTCAAGGATATGTCTGGAGGCGCCGTCTTCCCCGCGATCTGATTCGTGAGAGCGCCCCGATTCCCGTTTTTCGGCCTATTTCGATCATCCCCCAAGCCTCTGAATTTGTAAGGAAATCCCGCAATTCGAGTCAAACTTCGGGAAATTCGATTCAAACCGGGAAAAAAATTTCGACAGGAAAAACGCTGACGGGCCTTAAAAATAGAGAGTCAAACCAAACCGCCCCGAAAATTGCGAAATCTACGCACTTTATTTCTTTGCGGACACGCGATTACGACGTCGCCGCCGAGCGGGCCCGACGGCTCACGGCGCTGAGTGACCAGATCTTTCTATTCGCGACGACAACGATGTCCCTGACCGCACAAGACACATCGAGACTCCTCACCGAATTGGCGCGGTTCGAAATCGCGGCCGCGGATGCCATGCGCGCATCCGAGGATCCGCGCTCCGCCCTGGCGGCGCAGGCCTCTCTCGATCGCGAGCGCGCCATCCAGGACTGCCTGCGGGATGCCTATTTCCGGCGGGATTACTCGGTCGTGGAGGAGCCTCTCCGCGCTGTGGCTCAGAACATCGGTGTTGCTCTTCCAGACTTTGCGTCTCCTGACGCGCGATGGATCGCACACGAAGCCACGCGCGTCCTGCTCGATGTGAGCCAGGAACGCGAGCGGCGCGACCGGGGCGAGTTCTCGCAACCCAGCCCTTATTTCCAGCGCGCTCTGGGGTCCGGTCCAATCCACGCGCCCGATCAGCACGTTCAGGCCGAAATCCCGGCAGCCCTGCGTGGTGCCTTCGCATCCACGCGTCACGACGAAATGCAAATGAATGAGGACGATATGTTGTTCCCAAGACCAGCCTTCATAAAGCCGAAATCGACATCAGAGGCATCGCAGGACACCACACCGAAACCGGGCGCAATCCGTGCGTCGCTCAAGGAGCATGGTGTGCTGTCGATCCTGTCTGAAGACAGAATCCAGCTTCTCGAGAAAGGTCCCTCGATCACTATCTCGGAGGCCTTCTCCGTCTTTCTCGAGCTCAAGACGCAAGGATGCCACGACAACTGGGAAACAAAGCAAAAACCGAACAAGTCGGTCGGGCAGAAGTGGCAGAAGTCATCGGCCGGCGCGCTCCGGACCGGTCAAAAGATCTGGATCGACTTCCTCGGGGACGTGCCGTTTTCGGAGGTGGAAGAGGACGCGATCGATGAGGCGGTCGCAAAGATGTTCGATATTCCGAAGCATCACGGCAAAGGCGGTTTTTACCGCCCGGTCAACGGCTACGTTGACCTGATCGAACGGGCGCGTGCCAAGGAAGAGGAGGACATGAACGCGGTCGAGCGGACACTCCGGGACGAGGGCTGCGATGATGACACCTTCATCGAGGACCGGCGCCGCGAAAAAGCAATCCCGACCATGCGCGCCGACACCTACATGCGCCATGTGAGGGCACCGAACAAGGTGGCCAAGATGCTCCTTGCCTTCGGCGTGATCGACAAAAACCCGTTCCGGCACTGTACCTTCACCAATGACGAGGAGCGCCGCCTTAAGAAGACAGAGGCGAAGATCGCGCGTCAACGCTGGGATGACAGGTTCTTCCAGCTTCTCGAGACGCCGGTGTTCCAGGGCAAGGCAAACGGCATCGACGACCCGCTGTTCTGGATCCCGCTGATCGCCGATCTTCAGGGAGCTCGGAGCGAGGAGGCGGCACAGCTGGGGCCGGATGATTTCGGAAAGGAGGATGGCATTCCCTTCATGCACATTCGCCAGGCACCGGGCAATAACGTGAAATCCGAAAGTGGCGACAGAAAGCTGCCCATCCACCCTGCCCTCATCGACCTCGGGCTTCTCGACGTCATGGAGCACGCCCAGGCGAAAGGTCAGACCCGTATTTTCCCGTCGCTCAATCGCGGAAAGACCAAGGAGACCTTCACCGAAAATTTCACCAAGGCCTTTGGCTATTACCGCAGGACCCATGGCGTCTACTGGCATGGCCTCGATCTCCACGCGCTGCGGACGACGTTCCATTACCAGCTGATGAAAAACAGCTGCCCTGGCTACATCAAGCGCAACCTCATGGGCCACGAGCCCCTCGATGAGGGCGAGAAGTCTTACGCGCAGGACGGTATCCCGCTGCCGACGCTGCTCGAGCATGTCGCCAAGGTTCCATTCGA
The DNA here is from genome assembly GCF_009363255.1 of Roseivivax sp. THAF197b. Lineage (NCBI taxonomy): Bacteria > Pseudomonadati > Pseudomonadota > Alphaproteobacteria > Rhodobacterales > Roseobacteraceae > Roseivivax > Roseivivax sp. THAF197b. Next base: position 1,849,812 of record NZ_CP045318.1, read on the forward strand.
TGTCGGGCGAGTGGTCAGCCCCGTGCGGACCAAGGGGCTCACTGCGACCGCCATTAAGGCCGCTCAAACGGGCTTGAGGATGGTCAAGGCTTCCTGAACCCATCGGTCGGTGCCGAGGTGCTCGGCACCGACCTCAAAACCAACCGGCTCTCCTCAGGAAGCCGTCATCCAAATCTCGCGAAGAAAGGAGCCAATATTAAGCTCAAATATCAACTCGGCCTGCTTGATACCGCCTGCATCGTGAAAGACGGAGCAAATGTCAGCAAGGCCGCGTTCATTGACCTGTTGCGTCGACTTCTGCCCATTGGCGACCCAAGGGACATTACCCCGAGAAGCTTGAATTGCTGCTCGAAGCCATCGCCTGGCCAACGCCTGCGTCCTGGGAGTTTCAAAATATCGAAACCATCCAGGACATCCTACAGGCGGCGCACCGTTGTTCTTAGGGCCCTCGAAGTCATTCATCGACACCCTGCGGACCCGTGGTGATGATCAGGCGGACTTGGCGCAACCCGATGCGTTCGAGGAGATCCAAAAAACGAAATCAACGAGACGACCAACAAGAACAAAGAGGGCAGGCAGCATACTTCTTCCACCTCCGAACAGAAAATTTCTTTTGTGGGAAAATGAAGGATATAGCTTCCGTCTTCTCCCGGAAGAACAATTTCCTATTCAAGGAGCTTGCTCGCACCCTTGGCAACCCAAAGCAAAAATTGTCCTATCAAATGGAGAACATCATGGACTTGAAAATTGTAAAACTGACCGACCAAACCTTCGCTTTGGCAGAAGTTCACACCAATCAAGGTGTGATTCAAATCGAGGCTGAAGTTATGTCTGGAGGGCTTCCCGCCGAAATTGGCAGCATCACCTGGAAGGAAAGTGGTGAAGACGCCCTGCTGCATATCGCCAACTGCCTTGATGAAGTACGGAAAACCATTTCTTCCGCCGCGAACGAAATTTTGGGCTGAACAACCTCTCGTCTTTCGTGTCAAGAACATTGGGCGGCCCTCGTGGGACGCCCTTTATTGTTCTCATTGAGTACACTTACCCAAGAATATTAAATATGATTCTCAGAGCCAGTGGTGCGCTTTATTCCTTGCATAGCTTTCAATCCCAGAATTACTGAGGCCAAAAATGTGTGCACTTAAAACTTTCAGTAGGTAATGTGCCGATAACGCAGTGCCAAAAATTTGAAGCTGCGTTGCGTTTTCTTTTTTCGACGCTTCAATCGAAAAACTTTGAACATGGCTTCTGCACACTGCGTACGGATCCATGTACTGCTAAATGAAAACAGAAGGATAGAGAAAATGATCATGGAGCCAACCATCAAACAAATTTCCGAAGAACGCGGATACTCTGCAGCCGATATTTCTGCAGGAAATATGTTTTATAAGCGAAAGAACCGGCTTGAAAATCCACCGGGAGAATTTGACAAGGCAGGACGTTTTGAGGCCTATGAACGGACAGCTTCCGTCACCAATGCACGCACGCCCAGCCGAGCTTATCCATATTCAGAGCTGAAGGCCGCGCGAACGGCAAAACACTGCGCCGAACTTTGCGCAGAAAAGGAGCTGCACACCAAAAGAATATGCCGGGCATATGAAGTCGCTCAAGACGTTGAGGCCGCGCATGACGAGATTGCTTTTTAAAGCACACTAAAGACGATTCTGAAGAAAGTATAATTAAAAAATTCTTCGCTAACACAAATATTGCGAATCCGATTCTATCTGGCCTGAAGCTTTGAATATTTTAGGAATGCGAGCAAAAAGTTAGTGTTGAGAAAAAAGCTCAATTAAAGCAATAATATATTAGATCGAGGCCATGAAAATTTTGCAAATCTGCAGTTGCCGCCAAGGCAATCAAAGGAATATTGCGCGTATAAATTAGACAAGCGCGACTGACCATTTTCAGAAATAATTGTAGGTGCAAGTAACGCAGATAATTTAAGATTTCCTGTCATAAGTCAAAAATTTCAGCTGGTGGCTAATGGCGCTTGGGAAAACCTCAGCGCCATTTTTGGTTCACTCGAAAACTTTACGCCGTACATGCCTACTTCGCATCATTTTCGTAGCAGACTGTTCGAAAACGCAGAATTATCTGATCATCTTCGGCCAAAAACTGGTACCCGGAATTGAGGCCCAGTAGATGACCTGCAGCTTTCTGGGTCTCAGCCCATCGCAACGCTGCTGCGCGTTCGACTTCAAGATTATCCATGATTTTCTTGGGTAGTGGCCGCGCTGTTCGCTCGATACGCTCATGCGCGCTCTCGTTCGCCCGGATTTTTTCTTCCCGCTCAGCGAGGATGCGAAGCATCAATCCTGAGGCATAGTCGGCTCCGAGATTGAGCTTGCGCGAATGTTTCGGAAGTTTTCGTGTGAGAACAGTCAATTCGTCTTCCGACACTCTGCTCGGATTTAGCAACCCTGCGTAATTCGGTGTCTTGGCCTCTTCTTCGACAATCCAGTTGAGACAAGGTGCCCAGAGTTCGTTCGTCGCGTGCCAGGGCGACGAGGCAAACGTCACGGTCGCGGCGAACTCGTTGCTCTTGGGCTTCTTGCCCTTCAGGTTGGAACTGATTTTGATCTCCTTCAGCGCTCCGTTCTTGTGAAAGGCAAAACGGCCCAGCACTGGCATCCGAAAATCGTGCCGCTTCAGCATGTCGCGTATTTCACGCAGGGTCATGTCGTCATAATTTTGAAGAAAACGCGCTGCCGCTGACGTGAGTTTCTGCTTGAGATTGAGCGGTATGCTTGGTGCCGGTACGAGCATGATAGTCTCCAGAAAGGTGTCGGTACTCGGGACATGGGTGCGACTGGTCGAGCGCAGAAATCCGTCATCACGAAGTATGTCGCAACAAATGAGCCGGTAGCGTCTTGTGGTCAGACAGACAGCAATGACTTGAGGTGAGCGCTCAAAGCATTGTTTTTGATGTGCTCAAGGCTGAACGCCCGCTTCTTCATGCTCTGTGTCATTCCAGCTTTCAGCTGTTGGAAGAGCGCTTTCTTGACCGGATTCCTGCGCAGGAAATGTTTCACGGCCTCTTCGGTCTCAAAGACTTTCGGTGCGGCTCTGGATAGCTCAGCGTAAGTCAAACCGAAGTTTTCGTTGTCAATTAGCCCAGTGATCACTGCGCTCTCAAGTCGGGGCACGCACAGGTCCTGCCACGAGACCAGCGCATCTACTGGCAGCCCGGGGAGAGGTATGTTGCATCCAATGATCACGCGCTTTGGCTCCACCGCACGTGCAAGCCGGAGTCGCTCGATGATCTGCCGGGATGCGGCTTCTCGCGCTTGAGCCTGGAGACGACGAATGCGGCGATCGGGATGGCAAGGAACCTTGACGCCCTTGGCACTGCCATCAGTCATTTCGAACGGGATTTCCTCCTCGGGCAGTATCCGCTGTCCAGCCAAGTCCTCTTCGACGAGCTGCAATGGATCCTCGGCTGTATCACCCCAAAGCGCCCTGCCCTTATCCTCCAACTCGTGGATCGGGATTTCCTCGCGTCCTATGACCACGGCGCAGGAGTATTGCTCATAACGGTTGATGCCGAGAGATCGCCCCCCGAACCACGTCCACGATGCGCCGTGCAGGTCTGTGTTCAACATGACCTCGTTCGCCTGCGCCGGCGTCATGCCTTCGAACGAGTAGCCGGCGTCCTCGAAGAACGCTTGAACCACCCTCTTGGACGCGCCAACGAGGACACCGGAGTTCGGACCCAAACGGTCCCGGAGAACCTCACGCGTGACGATGCGCCGCCATTCCTCTCGAAGTATCGGAGACTTGCGCAGTGTGCCTGTCGCCATCCGCCGGTCGTGCACCTGCTGGATGATTGCGTTGGGCCGAAGGAACAACTCGGTGTCTTGAATGATATCACACCCAAGCGCCGAGAGAATTTCTGGATCTGCATCTGCATCCAGCACCAGCAACGGCTCGCTGTGCGGCAATGGCTTTTTTCTCAGGACACGCAGAACGGGCTTCTGGTTCTTGTGATACAGGCGAACACGTTCGCATTTTTCCAATGCGTTGGCTTTGGCGTCGGCCAGCATGTCCCAGAGGGCAGCCAATCGGATGGACATCTGGTGATTGCGCTCGACCTGATCCAAAAGCGCCGACTGTGTACGACTATCTTGGTCTGGAGCGAAGTCTGGTATCTTCGACGTCGCTTCGCGCTCCAATTGGGCAAAAGCTCGGTAGTCCGCGGACGAATACTCCAAAGACATTGGCCCGCTTCCATTTTCAAGCGACCCAATAACGTCTTTAGCAGCTTTGAGGAGATCGGCTTGCGGACCATTCTTGGCGCGCGGGAGGTTTGCTCTCGGCGTGCGAAATGTCTCTGCTTCAATATCCAAGGGCTTTACGAACCCTTGCCAAAACGTCTCATCCACAACGCGCTGGTCAGGCTTTGCTTGGTCGGGGTTGGGAAGCTTGAAATATGTCGTGGCGAGGAAGCGATGTGACGTCTGATCTTTGAACTGCCCGAGATACGCACACCACTCGAAATGCGGGCAGCGCGTCACGTTCCCCTCGTCGTCTTCGCGTTCGCAGAAGTTTTCTCGAACAGATATTCCCAAACGGCTGGCACGCTCAACGGTTTCTGCCTTTGCGCACATCGGGCCATCTCCATCCGGCTGCATCGCGGAGCGTCCGCGGATCGCTTGTGCGGCTAAGCCCAACTCTGCCGCCTCCTGCGCCGCTTCCTCGGCAAGCGAGAGTGTCGGCACATGGAATGCGACAAGTCTCGGATCCCCGGCCACGGCGCACGCTGCCATGAGCTTTCGTTGTCCCGTACTCTTCCCGGATCCAGGGCTGGCCCGCACGATCGCCGTGGGAACTCCGTCGCCATCTCGCGGCGCTTGCTTCAGAACGAAATCCGCAGCCTGCAGCGCCTGGCTGAGCTGATTTTCAGCCTCCGCCAGCGGCGTGAAGCGCGTTTCCTTTGCAGAGACGCAAACAGCATACGCCCCCGCTCCACCGAAGCGTCCATTCCGATCACGCTTGATCACCGTGTCTGTCTTCAAGTCCATCGTCAGTCTCCATTTCTGATCTGACGAGAACGTTGGTCCGGTATGGAAAACACGGAAGAAAAAGTTGGATCCGGAAAAAGGGTGTCATCCCGGTAGTGAATATCTTCTACCGGCGCGACACCTTTTCGACCCTGCGCTGAGAACGGAAGTTCAAGCAAATTATTCGTATTATTGGAAATTTCTGCGCCGAAAATTTTCGTGACCGTCTCATGGGACCCACTTCCTCCTCGAGATGATGGAGGACACCACATGAAGAAACCCACCTATTACAGCGCGAACGAGGTTGCCGAGATCTTCAAGCGCGATCCGCACACGATCCGCGACTGGATCAACCACGGCTGCCCGACACCGAACGGGATGGTCAAACTGCAAGCGGTCAAACTCGGAAAATCCTGGACGATCAAGGATGAGTGGCTGGCGGTCTTCGAGCTGAGGGTCCGGCCTGAGCCTGGGAGGCCGGACCTCGATCTCGAATGACACCAAAGCCTGCAAAGGAAATCCCAATGGCACTCGATACTCTTCTGCAATCTTATCTCGACTCTTCCGGCGAAAGCATGCGCGCTCTCTCCCTGCGCGCTGGCCTCAACCCGAAAGCGGTCTCCGATATCCTGAACATTCCGGGACTCAAACCGCGCCATGCAACATTGGCGGCTCTCTCCGAAGCAACCGGCCACGATCTGTTCGCCGCTGTGGGTGAGATGCGCGTGACTTACGCGGACCTAATCGCGCAGGCGCTCAAGACAGGAAATCGAGCGCTCGCGTCGAAGCTGCGTTGGCTCTGCCGCAAAGCTGGGTGGACGCCCGAGTTGCGCGCAGTGTGCAAGCAGGACGTGATCGACTTCTTCGACGCGAACACGGCGGCTCGGTTCGGTCTTACCGAAGGCAGCTTTGCCACCTACCGCTCCGCCCTGATCAAGGCAGCCGGGCGTGGCGAGCCCCGCCAACGCAAGAGGCGGATTGACGATATCACTGGTATCTACCGTGATGTTCAACAGGCCATCAAGAACAGTGCGCTCCCGAAGTCCGCGCGCCTGTCAGCAGGATCCTTTCTGCTGTTTTTGCATGACGCGGACATCGCTCCGGGAGAGATCACCACGGCGACCCTCGGCGACTACTACAATCATCGGATCGCGGTTTCGCCCAAGAGCGAAGCGCAATGCGAAAAACACGTGCGCGAGATCGCAACACTGCTCAAGCGCTTGGCCAACGCCCCGGACTTCTCCGACTTCGGTTTTGTAGCAGCAACTCATCCGTTCGCCGATGCACGCAACAGATACGGCGTCGCGGACGAAACGATTGCTCCGCTGATGGCAGAGTTCGACGCGCGTGTCGCGCCTTGGGTTCTCGGGGAGTTGTCCCGAGACGGAAAGACGCGCGAAGCCTTCATCGCCGAACTCGATGCCAGGCACTACGAGGAGCCCATCGCAGACAAGAAGGCTTTGCTTCGGGCCAAGCGCCGGGAAAAGGCTCAGCGGTCGGGGCAGCCCGAGCAAGACTGCGGGAGTGCGCGGAACGACGCCATTCGGAAAGCCGGGTTTCTTGTTGGAAAGGGCAAGTGGAGCGAGGAAACTCTGAGGACGCGCCGGGGCTATGTCGTGTCGATCGCTAAGGCTCTATCGGCGTCGACCAGTATCGTGCCAGACACTGTCGAGGAACTGACCGATCCGGAATTCCTGGAGGCGGCGATGCAAACGCTCAAGGAGGCCAACCAAGGCGAGTTTCCGAGTTCCTATCTCTCGACGGTCCTGAAAGCGATCCGAAAGATTGCCCAGGATTATCAATGCCGATCCGCCGAGGATCTGCTTTTGATCGACGACCTGATCAAACTGCACAAAGCTGGTTTCAAGGGAATTTCCCCGCGCAACAAAGCAAAACTGCGCCAGTTCAACGACGCCAGGATCAAGAACACGATCAATTTGAGCGGTGAGATCCTCAAAGACGTGAACAGGACAATCGACCAAAGACGAACGGCCTGGAAGAAACGCCACGGAATGCTTCCGAAACCTGTGGAGGTCGTCGATGCAGAACTCGCGCGTGACATCATGGCGGCGCTGGCGCACGACATTCTCCTGTCGCGCGCGCCGCGGAGCGCGAACGTGCTGCAAGCGCGCTTGGACTGGATCAACTGGCAGGACGACCGGGCCCGGATTGTCGTTCCGGCCTCGAAGGTCAAGATGCGTGAGGCAGGTGATGCCGATCTGACCATCGTGCTCGCCCGCTCCACGAGTCGCCTGCTGCAGACGTATCTGCACACGGTCAGGCCGAAACTGGTGAAGGATCAGCAGGATACCAATCCCTACCTCTTTCCGGGACAGGGTGCGACAACCCAAGACGGTCACTACGGTGCCCTACTCGAGCGCGTGACCCGGATCCTGCATAGCAAAGTCGGCGTGAAGATCCATCCGCATCTCTACCGGCATCTGGTTGGCTGGATTTGGCTGAAGGAAAGCCTCGACAATCTTCCGAAGGTTCAGAAGCTGCTCGGGCACAAGCGTATCGAGACGACGATCGAATTCTACGCGGAGCTCGATGAAAACCTGATCTCGGACGAATGGCTCGCAGTTCTCGACCGCCGCAAGGCAGCCTGAACACTGATACCGACAAGGACACGCAATCATGAATGCTCACCTGACCCTGTTGTGCGCCATGCGCGCTGCGGGACCCCACTCCGGGGTCCCGCAGCACGATGAACTCCAGGAACACCTGCAAGACCGATTTTCAGAGGTTGGAAAATCCGCATGGGCGGAGTTTGCCCACGTGCAGCGCGTAGCGTCTGGCATTTGGGGCGCGGAAGCCACGGCGCATTTCGGGCAAGTGCTCCGCGCTGCTCGTGTCTCCGTGAAAACGAAGCGCAAGACCGACTGGCAACTTGCCGAAGACGCGATTGAAAGGCTCCCGAGGCCATGGCGCGACGCATTGCGCGGCCATGGGGAGCTTTCGAAACGGGGCGAACGCGTGAAAGGCGCGCGGCTCTGGAGCGCAGCGCATCTTCGCAACGTCGCGTTGGCCCTCGGGCGGTGGGCAAATCACTGCCATGCCTCCGGGCTCCCACAGACACCTACGGGTGCAAGCCTCGATGCATATTCGCGCGCGGTGGCCAATCGCACCACGGCCCGCACCGCGGCCGATTACGCTGCGCGCATCCTTTCCGGTTTCTCGATCATCGCGCCTGGCTTCTCCTCGGAGGCTTGCGATTTCGTCGCTCAGGACTGGAAAGAACGCGCCGCCGAAGAAGGCTGCTCCACGAAAACCGGTTCGCAACTGGTCGGCGCGCGTCGGATCTATGATCTCGGATTTGAACTCATAGACTCGGCCCGCGAACGACCTGTCCGAGGTCCACAGGCGGCAAAGGAATTCCGCAACGGCATTCTGCTGGCCCTGGCGACCGCCCTGCCCCAGCGCGCTCGCGCGATGTCAGCCTTGGCCTCCGGCACGACGCTCCAATTGATCGGTGATCACACCGTCCGCATTTGGCTTCCCGCCCGGTTGCTGAAGCTCCCTGAAGATCAGAAGAATGGCGAGCCGTTCGAACGGCTGCTGACCAGTCAAAAGCTCTACGCGGCTGTTGAGGAATATCTGGAGAAATTCCGGCCGATCTTCGACGACGGCACCTTCCTGTTTCCGTCATCGCTCAATCGCGGAGAAGCGGTAACTGAGAAACATCTCGGGCGGCTTGCCGGTGATCTGACAGCGCGCGCCTTCGGCGTCCGTGTGTCGCTGCATCGCCTGCGCGATAACGTGGCGACGGAGGTCAGCGAGCACCTTTCCGCTGGCGGACGGAAAGCGGCGTATCTTCTCGGGCACAAGGACGAGCGCACGACGCGGCGTCACTACGATCATTCGCAAGGGATTGCCGTGGCCCAGGAGTTCATCGACCTTCTCGAAGAGAGGCGAGCAGACGTGCCGGACCTGGCTCTACGAATGCGCTAAGGGGATTTCCGCTCACCACCGCAGGCCGCTGAAAATACTGCATTTTCCGAAGCATGTTGAGAACGGGGGCCAATCACCCGCACGGGATGATGATGGGGCGTTTTCAACAAAATCCAGCCTTCGCCGAAACTTCCGCAACACGCTGTATGCCTTTAGCACACGCCTCAACACGCTTACTGTCAGATGAAAAGTTGCCTGTTGAAAGTGGATTATTGGTGCTCATGGCCTTGGACTTTGAACAAGGACGTTTCGGATGGATGGCGACCGAGCAACTATTTCCTCAGCGTGTCATCTTCAGGATCGAGGCCGGCACCCAAACGTCGCGCACGGCGGCTCGCAAAGAACGCTTCTTCTTGTGGTCCAGGTTTGCCCATCTTCTCGGTGAACAGGTCGAGCCATAGCTCTTGCTCAGCTTCGTTCAGCTCTGTCGTCAAGAGCTTGCCCGAGAGGACTAGCTCAATTTTCGCTCTGTCGATCTGCTGTGTCATGATAAGGCCTTCCGTTTTCCAAGACCCCTGCGCCAGCATGAATATCACGCCAGCGTCTTCGCTTTCAACCAGACAGGCAGATTACAGCGACTTGCAAGAATTGTAGAGTCTCAGTCAAAGATCGGACAAACGAAGGCATGAAGGTGTTTTTGACCCTCGACGTTAGAGGGTGGCCGCAAACCGCCCTTCGTGTCGGCCCAAGCGTTGTTCCTGAACTTGAATCAAACTTTGGGTAAATCGCTTCTGTTTAGTGTCAAACGATCCATCTTCTTCTCATGGCGGCTGTGCAAGCACACACTGCCGAGGATTTGTGCTATCGAGTGCGAGAAAGGAGGTTGAGCAGGTCCCGGACCCAAATAGGCCAGTACTCGAGAAAGATCGTTGGTCATCGTCAAAAAGCGGCGCGCCGTGGGAAGCTGATCACCCCCAGACGCGATGACATCCGTTCGAACGGAAACGCCTCATTATCCTCGGCACACTCACTTGCCGACCGCAACAGAAGGTCGACCATGGCGGCCTTTGAAGTCCCGGCCACCGACGGGAACATCGGACGAGCGCGGTGGCGCTCGCTCTCAAACGCGGAAAGCGAATGGAAACATATTGCGGCGCGCGACTCTCCAACGAGAAAAGCCTCTCGCTGGAGGACGTGCCCATGCACTGAGGATTAACGTCCCGGCGTCACAGAGGCCTCTTTGTGACCGACACAGGCATGTGCATTCACGATCTGATGAACGGCTCAAAGCCCCTGAGCAAACCACCTGTCAGGTAGTCCCAAGAAATCGGACAGGTAGGCCCGCAGGTAAAACTCGTCGTCTTTGAAGTTCGCTTAAGGCGCTCGACGAAGACGTTGTAGCGCCAAGCGCCTTTCCCTTCCATGCTGGATCTTGATATCCCTGTAGGGCCGTCACGAACGACCCTGAGCCGCCGTTGACCGGTGGTTGATGATGCTGCGGTGCGGCCCGTCGAACCGGCCATTCGTGCATCGTACAGCATGTTCGGCAGGCGAAGGTCGTCTGTGCGGACCTTCCCGCCATTCGCCGCGACTGCTCGGTTCTCGCCGCGACCGCGAAGGCAATCGGCAGGGAGGGCGGACACCGGACCTTCGCTGCAAGTGCATAATCCCACGTGAAGATCACGTGAAGCCGACATTTGGACGGCTGTCACAGCACGCTTTCCGCTGCGCTACCGCAAAGCATAATCGAGCCCAATTTGCATGACGCAGCGCCCTCAGCGAACGGCTGGAAATTTACATACTGTGCTCGTCTTCAGATAGCCCGGTGAGCAATAACCTCACCTATGAGGGATCAGCGGCTCCCGCACGCAATAGGCCCGAGTAGTCGCCGTCTTAGACCGGTCGATGTGGAGCTCCTCAACGGCCTGCCCAAAAAATGGGTCGCAATTTTAGCGCGCATACAAATGAGCTCAGTAACATTTTTTAAGGCAGGTGAAGAGACTTTTAGAATCCGATGAGATCGGACAGTTTCTCAGTCTGTCCCAGCACGCTGTCGCCCCGCCTCAATAGTCAGCGCGGCCAGCCGATAGAAACCGTGCGCCATCTTGGAATAGGGCGTCAGTAGAAAGAAGGTTAGCACGAGGCCAAGATGCAGAGCCAGAAGCCACGCAACGGCCCCGGTGCCCGTCGCGACATAAAGCGCGAGCCCCGTCGCCCCAACCGCACCAAGCAGAAGGACAAAGGCCATCTCGCCGCCCCAAGCGCCTTGCGCGCCAAGCTCGGGATCGGCCTTGATCTTCAGCCAGGCGAGCGCCGCGGATCCGATTGTCAACAGAACCCCGCCGGGAACACCCAGAAGTTTCGGCAGGCTGAACAATCCGTAGGGCGCTTCCAGCCCGAAGGCGTAATGCATCACGGTCGCGCTTGATGTCGAGGCGACGCACAACAGGAAGCCGTAGAGGACCGCTTGGTGCGCGTATCGGCGCGCATGGCTGAACCGGTCTTCGTTCTCGAAATTGCAGCCGTCGCCATGCCCGCCTTCGAGGTTGCGCATCTGTCCCGCCGAGCGCAGCGCGGATCCCAAATCGCTAAGCCCGAGGCGCACAGCTCCGGTCGACCGCCAATATCCATGTAGGGATACCACCAGCGTCAAAAGTGGCAGCACAAATGCGGGCGCGAAGATCGCGACCATCAGACCATGAGACATGTAGGCGTAGAAGCCTTCACCGCTTTCGGGACGCACACCCTGCGCCACAGCGAAGAGAAGCGCGAAGGACAGTGTCAGCAGTGCTGCCATTGCGACGCCAGAGCGGTCGAACAGGTCGGAGAAGGCGCGCGGCCAGGCATGCGCTTTCCAGCTGTCCTGCCGCACATCGGCAAGCGCCCGCGGCAAGTTCAGGTCGAACTCGTGCGGGGCCGTGTACTGGCAGGCATAATAGCAGCCCCGGCAATTGTGGCAGAGATTGGCGAGATGCGTGAGGTCGGCCTCGGCAAAGGCGCGCTCACGATGCAGCGCCGGAAAGACGGAGCAATAGCCTTCGCAGTACCGGCAGGCATTGCAAATCTCGGCCTGGCGGCGCGCCTCGGCGATCAGGTCAGGTTGCATTTGCATGTGCCGCGGCCTCCTTGCCTGCGATGCGTCCGAAGACGGTCCCGATCGTCATACCGAACCCGGCGAGGTATCCTTGGCCCAGGATCGATCCGGCCATGGTCTCGCCCGCGGCCCACAGGTTCGACACGGGCCGGTTGCCGATAGCGCATTGGGCGTGATCGTCCACCTTCAGCCCGAGATAGGTGAAGGTCACGCCTGTGCGCAGCGAATAGCCGTAGAATGGTGGCTCGGTGATCGGTCGCGCCCAGTTGGTTTTCGGCGGGTTGAGACCGGTTGTGGACACACCGTCCAACTCGGTCGGATGGAAGTCCGACGTATCCCCGCAGCTTCGATTGAATTCATCCACCGTCTTTCGTAGCTCGTTGGGCGGCAGGTCCATCTTTTCGGCCAGTTCCTCGATCGAAGCGGCCTCGATGGGCGGGAAGACTGACGGCATGAACAGCTTCAGTGATTTCGAGTCGATGATGACATAGCCCACCTGATCGGGTTGCGCGGCTACGAGCCGACCCCAGATCGCGTAGCGCTTGGGCCAGACATCCTCGCCCTCGTCATAGAAGCGTTCGGCATTCTTGTTCACCACGATGGAGAAGGGCACGCAGTCGAGGCGCGTGACGATGCCGCCGTCGAATTTGGGCGCACGGCCGTCTATGGCCACTGCGTGACACTGCGTCGGGTCGCCCACCTGCTCCACGCCCTGATCGAGCAGATCGGCCAGAACGACGCCGCGATTATAGGGCGTGCCCCGGATCAGGAAGTTCTTTGCCGCAGGCCCCCAGGCCCGCGCTAACCAATCGGTATCGGCCTGAAAGCCGCCCGACGCCACCACGACGGATTTCGGCGTGACCCGGTGCGTCTTGCCGCCCTGGGTGTAATCCAGCGCGACGATGCGGTCGTCCTCGCGTTCCAGATGGGTGACCGCAGCCTCGTATTCCACCCGCACGCCAAGGACCTCCGCCGTGCGGTAATAGGCATTCACCAGCCCCTTGCCGCCCCCGAGGAAGAACGCGTTCGTGCGCGCCAGGGACAACGTGCCCGACAGCGACGGCTGAAACCGGACACCATGCGCCTCCATCCAGGGCAGGCATTCCTCGGAGGCGCGGATCGTCATCCGGGCAAGGCCCTCATCGGTCTTGCCGTCGGTCACCTTCAAAAGATCCGCGAGGTATTCCTCTTCGGTGTAGCTGTCGATCAGCGGGCCGAGGGGGCCGTGATGCATGCAGCGGAAATTGCGGGTGTGGCGGGAATTGCCACCGCGATAGGGCTTCGGAGCGGCCTCGAGGATCAGTACCCGCGCGCCCGCCTCGGCGGAGGTGATCGCGGCACAGAGCGCGGCATTGCCGCCACCGATCACGGCGATGTCGATGCACTCGCTCACAAGAGGTCTCCGTCATAGGTTGGCCGGGCACGCAAGGCGCGGACCCGGACCCGCTGGGCCGCCTCGATATGCGCGCGCATCGCGGCTTCGGCCCCGGCGCCATCACGCGCGGTGATCGCGGCCAGAATGTCGCGATGCTCCGTCACGGCCTTCTCGGCGCGGTCAGGTTCGGTCAGCGTAGTGGGGCCGAGGATCATCAGCGCTTTTTGCAGCGACGTGATCGAGCGGCTGAGAAAGCGGTTCTTGGCGGCATCGAGGATGGCCGCGTGAAACTGACGATTGAGCGTGAAGGCCTCGGGCGCGGTGCCGATCCGGGCCAAAGCGTCATTCATGTCGCACAACTCCTCGATCTCGATCTCGGAGGCCGCGCGCGCCGCGAGACGGGCCGCGGTTCCCTCAAGCACGGCGCGCATTTCGTAAAGCTCCATGACCTCCGCGTAATCCAGCATGCGGATGCTGGCGCCCTGTCGCGGCACATGCGCCACGATCCCGTCTGCCTCAAGCTGACGAATGGCCTCGCGCACGGGGGTTCGCGACACGCCGAGCTGCTCGGCCAGTTCGGTTTCGCGCAAGCGGTCGCCGGGATTGAGCCGTCCTTCGCGCAATACGTCGAGGAGACGTTGATAGGCCGTGTTGCCCTGCGGGGAATTGATGTCGTCGCTTGCCATGGCTGCCTTCGGTCTATCTTGTATCCAGCTGGATACAGGCGTAGACAATAATCGTCAAGACAGCGGTGAGACCCATGAGACCCCAATTCCAGAGCCCCCATGCGCGTCGCCTCCTGACATTCCTGCTGGCGGCTATCGGCACCGCGCTGTTCTGGCTCCTGTCCCTGCCGCTGCCCTTCCTGTTCGGCCCCATGGCGCTGTGCCTCGCCGCTGCGCTGGCGCATCTGCCGCTCAAGGGGTTCGGTCAGGTATCGGTTGCCGCGCGGACGATCCTCGGCGTGGCTGTCGGCGCCTCGATCACGCCCGAGGTCATTGCGGAGATGCCGCGCATGGCGCTCTCCGTGGCGCTGATCCCCGTCTTCATCGCGCTGATCGCCCTCATCGGCGTGCCGTTCTTCCGGAAGTTCTGGGGCTTCGACGCCCCCACGGCCTATTACGCCGCGATGCCGGGCGGCTTGCAGGACATGGTCATCTTCGGCACCGAAGCCGGGGGCAATCCGCGGGCGCTGTCGCTCATACACGCGACGCGCGTGCTGATGATCGTGACCCTGGCGCCGGTCTTTCTGACGCAGGTCTACGGTGCGGGCCTGACCAATCCCATCGGCGCACCGGCCGCCACGCTTCCACTGCACGAACTGGCGATCATGGCCGCCGCCGCCTGGATCGGCTGGAAAGGCGGGGAGCGGATCGGCCTTTTCGGCGCTTCCATCCTCGGGCCGATGATCCTGACCGCCGCGCTCTCCCTGGCGGATGTGATCCATTTCCGCCCACCTGCGGAGGCCATCCTTGCCGCGCAATTCTTCATCGGCTGCGGGATCGGGATCCATTTCCTCGGCGTGACCTGGGGCGAGCTGACCCGCGTGGTGGCCGCGGGCATTGCCTATGTGCTCGTTCTGGCCGTGCTTGCGGCTGTGTTCGCCGGTGCTGTGACGGCGCTGGGCCTCGGCCAGCCGGTCCCGGCCTTCCTTGCCTTCGCGCCCGGCGGGCAGGCGGAAATGACCGTTCTGGCCATCGTGACCGGAGCGGATCTGGGCTTCGTCATCGTGCACCACCTGACGCGCATCGTGCTGGTGATCGTCGGCGCGCCGGTGGCCGCCCGGTTTCTGGCTCCGAAAGCCCCGCGCGGCTGAAAGGCACGGCTGAGCGGCGCCGCCTCGCGGACTCAGCCTTCTCCCGACAGCGCCCGGAGGGCCCGCGCAACGCGGCGATGCAGATCGGCGAGCAACCGGGGATCGCCCTCCTTATCATCCATCTTGCGGCAAAGCGTGTCGCGAAGATCCATCAAGGCCTTCTCGGCGGCGCGCAACTGGGCGTATTCGGACATCGCAATCTTCCTCAATGCGACAGCAGGACAGGGATCGGCGTCTCGCGCAGAACCGCAGCGGTCACACCGCCCACGAAATCCTCGCGGAACTTGGAATGCTCATAGGCGCCCATGACCAAGAGCGCCGGGTCGTTCCGGCGGCAATAGCCGAGGATCGACGCCGCGACCGGATGCCCTTCGGGCCAGGCTTCGTGCACCGCATCCACATCATGGCGGTCGAGATGCAAAAGCAGGTCCTCCAGCCCCGGCGCGCTTCCCACCGTCAGGACGGAGACACGGCCCTGCGCTTCGAGAAGCCGCAAGCTGTCAGACAAGGCGCGGGCCGCCGCGCGGCCGCCATCCCATGCAAGTGCGGCGTGAGAATGCCGCGCATCGGCATCGTATCCCTCCGGCACGACAACCAAAGGGCGTCCCGACATCAGCGCAAGCTTGTCCGGATGCAGGCGGATATGCGCGTCATCACCGACGAGCGGACGGCCCGCGAAGATCATGTCGAAGGTGCGCCCGGTCTCGGCCAGAATCGTATCGACCCGGCCGGGTGCGGCGCGGAAACTCAAGCCGTCGCCAAGCTGCAAATCGCCCCGAAGCGCGTCGAGCTGGGCCTCGATCTCGCGAAGCAGGTCGTTCTTGGCATCCGACAGCAAGGCGCGGGCTTCGCGCGGAATCCAGCGCGACGACGTATCGAGCGTGTCATGGGTCGAATAGGCCAGCATCGCGGTCACGTGCGCCTGCCGGTCCCGCGCAATGGACGCGGCATAGCGCAGCGCGGCTTCGGCAGACGCGGTGCCATTGAAGGCCACGAGAAGGTTCATGATCGGCATCGCCTTACCCTTTCCAGACCGAGGCGGGCACGAAGACCCGGCCTTCCGCCAGTTTGCGGGCGGTGCGCAGAAGGCCCGCGGATTTCAACTCGAACCCGTCCGTGTCGTCATAATCGACGAGCACTTCGATGGTCCCCGAGGGATGTTCCAGCACCACGTTTGCCGGGCTTTCCTCGGGGCGGATCAGCAGACCGTCTGCCACGGTACCCGGCGTCAATGTGCAGGAGGCCAGGCATTGCGAGCCGGTGACGGCCATGCTGGGATGCGTGTTCCACGGCATGAAATACCGCGTGGCAATGGTGCCGCCGTCGCGTGCGGGGGCCAGCAGCCCGAATTTCGGCGTCACGGATTTCGAGACATCGCCCATGCCCATGCGGGCACCGGCCTCGAGGCGGATCGCCTCCATGCGGGCGAAAAAGGCGGTATCGGCATCAAGCTCCGCCGCGCTTTCGTAGCCGGTGAGGCCGAAATCCGCAGCGCGCGCGATGACGATGGGCATGGCGACATCCATACAGGTCACCTCGATGCCGTCGATCTCGTCCCGCAGGTTTCCCGTGGGCAGGAACGCTCCGGTCGAGGAGCCGACCACGCCCATGAAACTTAGACCGATGGGCGCAGCCGTGCCGGGCACGCTCGCAATGGCGGTATCGCCCTCATAGGTCAGCGCGCCCTGCGGCGTCTGCACCCGCGCGAGGACCCGCGCGCCGGTATTGACCGCGCGGATCCTGATCTCGGTCTCATCACCCGACGGCGTGATCAAACCCATCTCGATCGCGGCGGGCCCGACGCCCGACAGGACGTTTCCGCAGGTCGGCTTGAAGTCGACAAGCCTTTCGGTGACCGAAACCTGCGCGAAGAAGTAGTCGATATCGGCCCAGTCGTCGTCCGACACCGAGAGCATCGCGACCTTTGTCGTCACTGCCGCCCCGCCGCCGATGCCGTCGATATTCAGTGGATGGCCCGCACCGAGGGCAGCCATCAGCACCTCGGCCAGCGTCTCGCGATCCTCGGGCAGATCGGCGCGGTTGAAATACGGGCCCCGCGACGTGCCTCCGCGCAGGAACAGGAAGGGGATGGCTGTCTGTGTCATCACCGCCTCCCTCAACCCAGCGGCCATGGCAGATCGACCACGTCCTGCAGAAGCCCCGGCGGGAAGTCGCGATTGAGCGCACCGGCCATGACGCACATGAGCGCAATGCCCGCGGCCGTCAGGATCAGGGTCTTCTGCCAGGAGGCCTCCGCCCGGACCCGCAGGAACGCGATCAGGAAGCCCGTGAGTGCGAGGATGAAGCCCAGCACATAGGTCGCTGCGATCAGCCCGGCAAACCACGCGAGCGTTCCCCAAAGCCCGTAGGGCGCATCCGCATCCTCGCCCGCAACCTCCTTGTCGGCGAAGACCGCGTCGGTCTCGGGCCGGAGGATCATCTGCACGAGCAGGATAAGGCAGGCCGCAAGCGTGATGCCTCCGACGACGAGCGGCACGATCTTGTCGGTCATGTTGTAGTCGGGGATCATGTTGGCATTGATCAGCGCGGCCACGACGTAGGCCGAGATCACCAGCAGGAAGACGAGCGGTGCGCGCTTCGAGCCCGACTTCACATCGCCCTCGGCCATGATCGACTTGGCCTGCCGGATGCCGAGCACGACAGAGACCACGGTGACGATCAGAAGGACGATCACGATGGGCGAGAACAGGTAATCCATCCCCTCTTCGAAGCTCTTGCGGAAGCGGAAAGAGGCGATCTGGAAGGCCTGGTTCGAGAATTTCTCAACCGGGTTCGAGAGAACGAAGCCGATCAGGAAGGCCGGACGCGACCAGTCGAAGCGACGCAGGAAGATGCCAATGAGGCCGATCACGAAGAGCGCGAGGATATCCTCGAAATTCTGCCCGGACTGGAAGGCCGCGAAGCTGATCAGCATGAAGAGGAACGGCGCGAGGTAGGTGAAGCGGATCGTGGTGAGCTTCGCGATCCCCCCGGAGGCGGCGATGCACAGAAGCGTGCCCACGACATTGGCCAGTGCCAGCAGCCAGACGATGGAATAGGTGATGTCGAGATTGTCGCGCAGCATGTTCGGGCCGACCTCGATATCGCCGGACCCAAGGAGCGCGATCGCCCCGATGAAGATCGCCATGGAGCCGGAGCCCGGAATGCCGAAGAGAAGCGTCGGCACCAGGCCGCCGCCTTCCTTGGCGTTGTTGGAGCTTTCGGGGCCCACAACGCCGCGGATCTCGCCCTTGCCGAAGTTCGATTTGTCTTTCGTGGTCTGCACCGCGTGGCCGTAGGCGATCCAGTCGACCACCGATCCGCCGAGGCCGGGGATCACGCCCACGACCACCCCGATGAGCGAGCAGCGCACCGACAGCCACTTGTTCGCGACCCAGTCGCGGACGCCCTCGCCCCAGCCCGCGCCGAGCTTGGCATCCTTGGCGATGGACCGGTCTTGGCGCAGGAGGCTCACGATTTCTGGCACCGCGAAGATACCGAGGCCCACGATCACCAGCTTCAGCCCGTCCGTGAGATAGGGAATGTCATAGCTCGCCATGCGCAGGCTGCCGCCCGCATCCGCCTCGCCGATCGTGCCGATCAGCATGCCGAGCCCCGCCGCGGCCAGGCCCTTCAGCGCCACACGGCCCGCAAGAACCGCGACCATGCTGAGCCCGAGGATCGAGATCATCAGCATCTCCGGCAGACCGAAGGCCAAGACCAGAGGCCGCGCCACGACGATGAACAGCGTCAGGAAAGTCGCACCCACGAGGCCGCCGAAAAGCGACGAGGTGAACGCCGCCGACAAGGCCCGCGCCGCCTGGCCCTTCTTGGCCAGCGGGAAGCCGTCGAGCACCGTCGCCTGCGACGCGGACGAGCCGGGGATGCCCATCAGGACCGATGCGAACGTGTCCGAGGTGGGCACGACCGCGACCATGCCGACCATGAGCGCGAGGCCGAGGACGGGATCCATGCCGAACATGAAGGGCAGCAGCAGCGACAGGCCCGCGATGCCGCCGAGGCCCGGAAACACGCCAACGGCAAGTCCCATGACCACGCCCAGAACGAGATACCCCAGAACGACGGGTTGCAGGATGAGGGCCCATGCCTGGCCAAGCGCAGGCAGGGCGGTTGCGAAGATGTCCATCGCACCGGCCTCCGGTTGTCGGAAGTGTCAGGAAAGAGGCGCGGTCCCGGGAGAGAGGGGACCGCGCGGGCGATGCGCTTAGTTCAGCGACACGCCGTAGGCTTCTTGCAGCCAATTCTGCACGAAGGTCTTCGCTTCGTCCGACACCGTCGTGCCGGCCGTGGTGGCCTTCTGCGCGCCTTCGCCGACGAAGACGTCGTATTTGCCGACGCGCTTTTCGGCGATGGTGGCGAAGTCGTCGCGATTGCGGACGGCATCGAAGGCGTCAGAATAGGCCTGCGCCACGTCATCGGGCGTGCCTGCAGGCAGGAAGGCGATCTTCTGCACCGGGAAGCCCGCGACGAAGAAGGCTTTCCACGCGTCCCAGGCCTCGCCGGAGGTCGCGCAGCCATCAGTGGCTTCGCAGACTTCCTTGAAGGTCGGGATGTCGGGGAAGGTCGGGTCGCGGACAATGTTGCCATCGGCATCCAGCGCGCCCCAGGTCATCATCGGCACGGCCTTGCCCTGCGCGACCAGATCGGCAGACGCACCGAGATAGCCCGAGGACGTCTGGTAGTCGATCGTGGCTTCGCCGCGCTCGAACATCAGGCGGCCGTCGCCGCGGCCCTTGATCCCGAAGACGGGCTCAACATTCATGCCGAGCATTTCCCAAGCCAGCAGCGGCACGAGGTCGAGGCGCGTGGCGCCCTGGCTGCCATAGATGAAATCGGTCTCCTGAAGCGCATTGGCCGAGCCGTCGAAATTGGCGCCATCCTCGGCGTTCAGGTAGGCGACACCGCCCGTGCCCGAGGCCATGACGGGGGTCCAGTCGCTATACTCATAGCGCACGCGGGGATCGCCGAGAAGGAACGGGAACTGCGTGGAGCCGGATGTGCCGAACAGCAGCGTGCCGTCTTCATGCTCCTGCTCCTGGAACCAGTTTGCGCCCTTGGTCGAACCGGCACCCGGCATGAACTTGACCACGACGGTCGGGTTGCCCGGCAGTTCTTCCGCCAGGAGCGGAGCGAAGAAGTTGGCCCATTTGGCCGACCCGCCGGTTTCCGAGAACGGGATCACCCATTCGATCGTCTTGCCGGAAAAGTCGACTTCGGCGGCGGCCGAAGACGCGAGAAGTGCAGCGGCGGCAACGGTACCCGCGAATGTCTTGATGGTCATGATGTCCTCCCACAGACCTGTGTATCCCGGACACGAGGCCCGGCGATAGGTTTGACTGTCCAAAGGGGCGAATCCCCTCCTCCAATGCGGGGAACTTGCGGTCTCAACCTTGCGCGAAACTTGCGCATCGTGACAAAGTTTCGGGTATGCGCATTGCAATCATCGAGGATAACGAAGCGCTCGCCACCGGGATTGCGTCCCGATTGCGGGATCGCGGCCACGCCGTGGACCTTCTGCACGATGGGCAGGCGGCGGATGATTTCCTCAAGGTGGACGGGGCCGACCTGATCGTTCTCGATATCAATCTTCCGGGGCTGGACGGCCTGTCGGTCCTGCGGGCGCTCCGCGGCCGCGGCGATGGCACGCCGGTGATCCTTCTGACTGCGCGCAGCGAGACGGAGGAGCGGGTGGCGGGGCTCGATGCCGGGGCGGACGACTACCTGACCAAACCTTTCGAGATGGACGAGCTCGAGGCGCGGCTGCGCGCGATGGCGCGGCGCAAGAACCTCGTGTTTTCGGCGCGCGACCAGCTGGGCACGCTGACCTTCGACCGGACCAGTCGGCAGTTGATGGACGGCGACACGTCGCTCGATGTGCCGCGCAAGGAGATCGCCACCCTCGAATGCCTGCTCGAACGACGCGGCCGGATCGTCTCGAAGGCCCAGCTCCTGACCCATGTCTACGGCACCGGGGCCGATGTCGACGACAGCGCGATCGAGCCGCATGTCTCGCGGCTCAGGCGCAGGCTCGAACAGCACGGCGTGCGCATCAAGACGGCGCGCGGGTTGGGCTACATGTTGGACCTGTCCGGCCCATGACGGCATTGTCGCTTCGCGCGCGATTGTTCCTGCTGATCCTTGCGCCGCTCCTCGTCGTCTCGGTGCTGCTTGGCATCTGGCGCTACGAGGTGGCCAAGCGCACGGCGGAGGATCTCTTCGACCGCAGCCTGTTATCCGCGGCGCTCGCCATTTCGCGGGATGTCACGATCTCGGAGGGCGATGCGCTGTCCCCCAGCACCCGCGAGATCGTGTCCGATGCGGGGGGCGGCGAGATTTTCTATCATGTGACCGGTCCGGGCGGCATCTATGTCACCGGTTACGCCTATCCGCCCAATGCGCCCGGCAGCTCGGACAGCGACGAGCCCGCCTATTTTCTTGCCGATTACCGCGATGAGCGCGTGCGCGTGTTGCGCATGTCCGAAACGGTGAGCATCGGCACCATGACGGGTCAGGCCGTGGTAACCGTCTGGCAGCGTCTCAGTGACCGCGCCGCCTTTGCAGCCACCCTTGCCCAGCGCGCCGCGGGTTTGATGGCCGTGCTGATGCTGGCTCTCGCATTTGTGGTCTGGTTCGGCGTGCAGGTGGGCCTGCGCCCGTTGCGGGATCTGCAAAATGCCATCGAACAGCGTTCGCCCGACGATCTGCGGCGCATAAAGCGCCCGGTCCCGGTTGAGGTGGCGGGTATTGTCGGCACGCTGAACCGCCTCTTCGGGCAGGTCGCGCGCAATATCGAGACGCATCAATCCTTCATTTCCGACGCCGCTCACCAGCTGCGCAATCCGGCCTCGGCCTTGCTTTCCCTGGCCGAAACGCTGCCCGATATCCAGGATCCGAAGGCCCGCGAAAGACACCAGCGCGATCTGATCAAGGCGGCGCGCAAATCCGCGCGCTTGGCCGAGCAGCTCCTGTCGCTCGAGCGGCTGCGTTTCGACGGACCGCGAGACTTCGCCACGCTCGATCTGAACGATGTGGCAGCCCAGGCCTGTTCCGATCTCGGTCCTGCGATCCTGTCCCGAGATCTCAGCTTCGAATTGGTTCAAACACCCGAGCCTCTACGCGTTCAGGGTGACGCCGTTCTATTGGGCGAAGCCATTACCAATTTAATCGAGAATGCTCTTCAACATGGCGGGCCGGAGCTGACTGCAATCACCGTACGCACTTCCAAGGAAGATAAAAACGCCTGCGTCACCATCGAAGATGACGGTCGGGGCTTGCCAATGGACAAGGCCGCTCTTGCCTTTCGACGTTTCGGTCAACTCGAAGCGGGAGGCGGAAGTGGCCTCGGTCTCGCCATCGTGGACAACGTGGCGCATAGGCATGACGGTGAAGTTCACCTTCTGGAGCTGCCGCGCGGCACAGCGATACAAATCAGCATACCCAGCGCTTGAGTCGTGCATTCCATGGGGAAGCATGCGGTTGGTGAGCTGGCAAGGCGGAGTGGACGCACACTACCAGTTCGCAGTCGGCTCGATTTCGCACTTGCAGCGAATGGCAGTTGTCGCAGGCTGCACCGCAGCAACCGAAGTTGCTGACGAGTGACCGCAAAGGGCCGTCCTCGCGGGACGGCCCCGCCGGTCAGATCTCTACCGCCTCCGAAATCGCCAGGGCATCCTCAAGCTCGACACCGAGGTAGCGGACGGTGCTGTCCATCTTGGTATGGCCCAGCAGAAGTTGGACCGCGCGTAGGTTGCCGGTCTTCCGGTAGATTTGCGCGACCTTGGTCCGGCGCATCGAGTGGGTTCCGTAGGAACTTGGATCGAGGCCGATGGATGTAACCCAGTTGCGCACAAGCCGGGCGTACTGGCGTGTTGAAATATGCAGCCGTTCGTGGAAGCGTCCGGGCCAGAGGTGTTCCGACCCGATCATCGCCGGGTCGTCCAGCCATGCCGTGATGGACTTGCGGCTCCCCTCGGTAATCTCAAAGCGAACAGGGTGCCGGGTCTTGCTCTGGATGATCGAGGCCCGCTCCTTGACCTGGCCGGAGGCGTAGACATCGGCCACCCTGAGCTTGACCAGATCACACCCCCGCAGTTTGCTGTCGATGGCGAGGTTGAAGAGAGCCAGGTCCCTGTAATTCTTTGCGATCTCAAGACGAACGCGGATGGCCCACACATGCTTGGGCATCAAAGGTCGCTTCTGGCCTACGATACGGCCTTTGTTCCAGGCGGGGCGGCAGGCTCGAATGGCAGGTAAGTTCGCGATTGTCATGGCGGTTCCTCCGATCCACCACGCCCTGCCACAACACCAACCCGACGTTGGCACCAGAGCATATCATCGAAAGGTGCGTTCGCAGAGGAGGTCTGGAAAGAGCCCAAACTTTCTCCGCTGGCCGTAGAATGCTTCGCCGTTTCAGCCTGGGCGCGTCTGTCGCGAGCGGCCCGTAGCGGACATTCGCTGCACCGCTATCTTCGAAATTCGCGAGCCCAACGTGCGACTACGTTTCGCGCAGAGAGACCTCCGCTACTTCCGCCTGGCTGTTGGCCGGTCGTCTCGGACCAATGCATCCATTGCAAGATGTTGGCCTGCGATGTAGCGGCATACGACGATGGCCTGCATGGCCTCTTGTAGTCGGGCTTCACAATTTGGCTCGCTTCTAAAATCGTTGAACGCCGACATAAAGAGTCACCCGGCTTTTCCTCAGGCAAGATGAGAATTTGACCAGAGTACTCGCAGCACGACAATTTTGGCCTTAAATTCAAAGCCGAAGCGGTTAGGATCGCTCTTCTCCCAAAAGAAGTAAGATTCTGTGCTGCGTAGAAAGAAGCTACGCGAGTAACTCAACTTACCAGGCGGTGCCGCGTCCATTAAGATATTTAGATATTCGAAGCTCGCCAGATGAGATACAGCGAGCCTTCTGTTCTGTGCCCTACAACGCAGAATGCGTCAGTGCGTTCGGCTTGGCTTTTCTGCTCTTCGGCTCTTCGGCTATCGTGTCATCGCACTATTCATTGGAACTGATGGCGTATTGGGTGACAGTCTTACAAATTACGATGTTGTGCTCCAACTTTTGCTGATAGTGGAGTTTGTGTTTATTGCAGTGCGCTTGGCAATAATCCTTACTTCCCGATCTAAGGGTGCAAACGAACCGCCGGACCAATCGTCACCCAAAACTCTTGCGGACCTAAATGCCCGGCAAACACCTGCACAGGCTCTCGACCGCTTGCTCAAACAGGATATGATCGCAGGTGTTGCAACGACCGATTGAAAACGCCCGACATCTCTCCATTCACGACACCGAGCGCCTGGCCGAAGCCGGGATCGAGCCGCCCGTCGGCAGTGTGGGTGACAATTATGATAATGCGTTGGCCGAGACGATCAGTGGTCTGTTCAAGGCCGAGGTCATCCACCGGCCTAACCGATGGCGCAATTTAGAGGCCATTGAATACGCCACGCTGTGGTGAGTGGGCCGGTTCAACAACCGTCGACTGCTGCAACCCGTCGGAAACATTCCGCCACCAGAGGCTGGAGCCAATTTCTACGCAGCTCTGGAAAGAGCGATAGGCCTCCGACATAGCCGAGGCGCCTCAGAGGGTGAACGCTTCGACGAAGGCATCGATGGCCACGTCGCTGGCTTCTTTCGCGAAAGCCTCCATTCCAATCGGCCCACTATATCCCAGATCGAGAAGACCGCGCGCGATCCCAGGATAGTTGATCTCTCCGGTCCCTGGCTCGCAGCGGCCGGGATTGTCCGCGACTTGGATCTCGCCAATCCAGGGCAGACAGGCCTCGCACCAGCGCAGCAGATCCCCTTCGCCGATCTGCGTGTGATAGAGATCGAGATTGATCCGAAGCTCCGGGCGATTGACCGCTGCCACCAGGGACAGCACGTCGGCGGTCGATCCGAACGGACAGCCGGGATGGTCGAGCGGATTGAGGTTCTCAAGCGTGAAGGTCACGCCCAATTCTTCCCCCAAATCGCAGATCCGGTGGAGCGTATCGCGTGCACGCAACGCCATGCCCGGGGAAAATGCACCGTGCTGCGGGATCGGGATCCCCCCATCGCCCAGCCCCGTGCCGTGCAGGTTCAGCCGGTCCACGCCAAGGCGCAGGCCCACCTCTGCGGTTTCCCGCGCCGAGGCCAAAAGCATCTCCGCGCCCTCGGCATCGCTAAGACGGCCCTGCAGGTAGCCGTTCATGATGGTGAAATGCGCGCCCGTCTTTTCCAGCTGGTCGAGGTCGTGATCGGGCCAGTTCCAAAGCCCAACACCGAGTCCCCGTTCGGTCAAACGCGCGGCACGCCATGCAATGGGTTTCTCTGGCCAGAGCATCTCTGCGCAGACAGCAAGTTGAAAAGGTCGGGACATGATTGTCACTCCATTGGGGCCAGCAGCCCCTTATTTTACATCAGATGTTCGACAGGCGGTGCGGCGACGAAACGCCATTTTCGCAGCGGGCCGGCCATCACGTTGAGGTAGTACATCTCAAAGCCGTGCGGTGCGCCGCAGGGATGGTGGCCGCGCGGCACGCAGACGACATCCCCGTCATGGACGGCCATCGTCTCGTTCAGCTGCAGATCGTCGGTATAGACGCGTTGGATGCCGAAACCGTCTGCGGGATTGAGCCGGTGGTAATAGGTCTCTTCGAGATAGGTGATCCGCGGGAAGTCGTCTTCGTCATGGCGATGACTGGGATAGGACGACCAATTGCCCGCCGGGGTGAACACCTCGGTCACGAGCAGACTGTCGCAGTAATCCTCGTTCTCCATGGCGATGTTGTTGATGTAGCGCGTATTGCAGCCCTCCCCACGCTGGGTCAGCGTGATCCCGTCCGGTCCGATACGGCGCGCCTCGTGCCCGCCCGTTCCCGGTGCTTTGCAGACCGCAATGGTGCACTCCGTCGTGGCCGTCGCCTCCCATTCGGTGCCATTGGGCAGATAGAGGCAATGCGGCGCCGTCTTCTCGAACACCGACATCCGATCACCGAGTTCGCCCCAATCCTGCCCGGCCCCGGAGATCCGCGCGCGCCCCTCGACCATGACGAGGATCACCTCGGTCTCGCCTGTCGCCTCGGAGATCCGGTCACCGGCGCGCAGACGCCAGAGGTCAAAGCCCACATAGCGCCAGCCTGCATTTGCCGGCGTGATCTGGTGCACCTTGCCATGGGTGCCGAAGGGGCGTTTGAGAAGATCCGCCATCCTGTCCTCCCTCAGATAAGACCGACCTCGGCCGCCTGCCGCTTCAGCGTGGCAAGACCGAGTGTCTGGTACAGAAGCGGATTGCGCTGATCGGGGTCCTGTTCGGCCTCGATCACGATCCAGCCGTCATAATTGTTCTCTGCCAGGATCTTGAGAAGCGGTGCAAAATCGACCTCTCCCTCCTGATCGCCGGGGACGGTGAACACACCCGCG
Organism: Roseivivax sp. THAF197b; assembly: GCF_009363255.1. Taxonomy (NCBI): domain Bacteria; kingdom Pseudomonadati; phylum Pseudomonadota; class Alphaproteobacteria; order Rhodobacterales; family Roseobacteraceae; genus Roseivivax; species Roseivivax sp. THAF197b. Next base: position 1,876,416 of record NZ_CP045318.1, read on the forward strand.
CGGATACCATCCATGAAGGACATCCCCTCGCTCTCGACGCGCGCGCGGATGGCGGGACGGACGTTCTTGGCGTGGAAATGCCGCACGCGGTCCACATGGCGACGCAATACAGCGGCGGGATCGCCACCGCCGAAGGCGCAATGCCCCGCATCGAACAGAAGCTTCGTCGCGGGACCGGTCTCGGCCATGAACGCATCGATGTCTTCGGGCGATTGCACGACGGTGCCCATGTGGTGGTGATAGACCAGCTCGATGCCCTGCTCTGCGCAATAGGAGGCAATGGCTTCGACCTTGGCGGCGAAATCCCGCATCTCGGCCTCGCTGAGAACGACCCGCGCCGACAGGGGCTTGTCGAGGCCCTGGACGGAATTCGACGTCTCGCAGGCGATGCAGACTTTGCAGCCGTTGTGCTTCAGTCGGTCGAGATGCGGCTGGATCGCCTTTTTCTCGTCTTCCACCGAACGCGCCAGCAGGTTCAGTGAATGCCAGCCCGAGATGAAGGCAAGGCCCGCTTTCTCCATCATCAACCGAAGCTCTTCGGGATCGGCGGGCCAGCGATGCCCGTTCTCGATCCCGTCAAAGCCGATTTGACGCCCGGCTTCGTCCAGAATGCGGTCGGTCGGGATATGCGCGCCAAGCGAATGGTCGTCGTCATTGGCCCAGGCAATGGGGTTGGTTCCGAAACGGATCATTATCGTCTCCTTGGCGCAGGCGTTCAGTTCACAAGCCGCTGGCGCTGCTTGTTGTCGAGATAGGCGGTATAGGCGCGCTTGAGCGCATCGGTGCTGCCGACTTCCGGAACAGCGACGTCCCACCAATGCCCGGCATCGCCGAAGCCCGGGCCGATATCCGGGTCGGTGTCGATCACGATGACCGTGGGCGTGTCGCGCCCGCGTGCTGCTGCGATCTCGGCCTCAAGGGCTGAGATGTCGGCGGCCTTGACCGCCACGGCCCCCATCGAGGCCGCATGCGCAACGAAGTCGATATCGGGTTGATGTTCGACATTGCTGTCTCGGTAGAGATTGTTGAACGGCGCGCCCCCGCAGCCCTGCTGCAAGCGGTTGATGCAGCCATAGCCGCGATTGTCCGTCAGAATGACGGTGAAGGGCACACGGCGCATCACGGCGGTGGCGAGCTCCGAATTAGCCATCATGTAGGATCCGTCGCCGACAAAACAGATGACCTCGCGCTCGGGCCGGGCCAGTTTGAGGCCCATGGCGCCTGCAATCTCGTACCCCATGCAGGAAAAGCCGTATTCCATGTGGTAGCCGCCTTGGCTTGGTTGCCAGAGCAGTTTCAGCGCGCCGGGCATGGTCCCGGCTGCGCACATGGCAATCGCGTCCTCGCCCGTGGCGCGCTGGACAGCTCCGATGACTTCGGCATCGGTCGGCAGTTCGCCGGGCGCGCGGGCGCGATCCCGGCAGTGATGCGTCACCGCATCAAGCCACGCAGCCCGCGCTGCGGGATCGGCCCCATCGGCTTGATATGTATCCAGGGCAGACGAGATGGCTTCCAGCGCAATTTTCGCGTCACCCATGACAGGGAGGGCACCATGTTTGACGGCATCGTACGCTGCGACATTGATCGAAACCAGCCGTCGCCCCGGATTCTTGAACAGCACCCAGGAGCCGGTGGTGAAATCCTGAAAGCGTGTGCCGACCCCGATCACCAGATCGGCCTCGGTCGACAGGGCATTGGCCGCCGCTGAGCCGTCGACACCGCTTGCGCCGTAATTCATCGGATGACTTTGTGCGAGCGCGGATTTGCCCGCCTGCGTTTCCACGACCGGAATACCGTGGCGCGCGGCGAAATCCGCAAGCGTCTGCTCGGCCTCGGAATAGATCACGCCCCCGCCTGCAACGATGACGGGTTTCCTGGCGCTCAGGATAAGGGCCGCCACGTCGTCGATCTCGCGCTGGTCGGGCTGCGGGCGGCGGATGCGCCAGACACGCGGCTCGAAGAACTCGGCCGGGTAATCGTAGGCCTCCGCCTGCGTGTCCTGACAGAAGGCCAGCGTGACAGGCCCGCAGGTTGCCGGATCCGTCATGGTGGCCATCGCCCGCGGCAGGGCCGTCAGCAGATGTTCCGGACGGCTGATCCGGTCGAAATACCGAGAGACGGGACGCAGACAATCATTGGCTGACACAGTGCCGTCCTCGAAATCCTCCACCTGTTGCAGGACCGGATCGGGACGCCGGTTGGCGAAGACATCGCCGGGGATCAGCAGGATCGGCAGGCGGTTCACATGCGCCAGCGCCGCCGCGGTGACGAGGTTGGTGGCCCCCGGCCCGATGGACGAGGTCACGGCCATGGCCTGGCGCCGTTTCTTGGCCTTGGAATAGGCAATCGCGGTATGCGCCATCGTCTGTTCGTTCTGACCCCGCCAGGTCGGGAAGTCCTGACGCGCCTTCTCCAGCGCTTCGCCAAGGCCCGCCACGTTTCCATGGCCGAAGATGCCCCAGATGCCCTCGACGAAGCGGGCGCCGTCCTCGTTCATTTGTGCGCTGAGCCATTTCACCATGGCCTGCGCGGCAGTCAGTCGGATCGTGTTGGTCATGCGTCCTCTCCCAGGCGGTGCACCGTGGCATTCGTGCGGGCGGTGTCCCAGACCGCGCAAAGGCGGGTGAAGCGGTCGGTCATCTGGGCCACGGCGTCGGCATCGGTGATCTTGTCGGACATCCAGGCCCGGGCGGCATCCGCGAAGATCGTCCGCCCGACGGCGAACCCCTTGACCAGATCGTGGCGCGCGGCGACCTCGAAGCTTTCCGCCAATTCGGCTTCGGGCGCGTCCAGTCCAAGCACCACGATACCGCGCGTATGGCGGTCATGCTCCTCGATTGCCGAGACCGCGCGAGACCAGGCCGCATCCGTCTTCAGCGGCTCCAGCTTCCACCAATCGGGATAGATGCCCGCGGCGTAGAATTGCCGGATCAGAATGGCCGTGGTGTCGTCATCGACCGGGCCAACCTTCGAGGGAATGATCTCCAGCAGGAATTCGAGGTTGCTGCGGCGTCCCGCCTCGAACAGGCGCTTGACCGTGGCTTCCTGCGCGGCGCGAGTCTCTGCGTTGTCCTGCGGGTGGCAGAAGCACAGCACCTTGATGACATTCTCGCGGGCCCAGGCCTGCAGTGCCCCGCAATCGGGTCCCAGCTCGGGTTCGAGCGTCAGAGGACGCGATCCCGGCCATTCCGTCGGTCGTCCGATCCAAAGTCCGGTGCCAGAGGCGCGATGCAGCGCGGATCGGCCGATGCGGTTGTCGCACAGGATCCCGTAGCCGGGCTTGTCGCCCTTCACCGCAAGGGTCGCATCGAGGCACAGTTCCTTGAACGCCGCGCCCTTTTCGGGCGTGTATCCGGGCATTTCCTCAAGCTGCAGACGATGGTCGAAGGCGAAGACACGCATGGTCGACCAATCGTGGCTGTTCCGCGTGTGCCGCGTGGTCGCCCAATGCACCTGCTCCAGCGCGCCGTCATTGCGCAGATCCTTGCGCACGACACCGCGTTTGAGGAAAAACTCCAACTCCTCAAGGGACGGATAGGCCGGCGTGCAGCCATGGCGCGAGACCGCGAATGCACCGCAGGCATTGGCGTATTTCAGTGCCGTCGGCCAATCTGCATCGTCCATCCAGCCTTTCAGCAGGCCCGAGAAGAACCCGTCCCCCGCACCCAGCACGTTGAAGACCTCGATCGGGAAGCCTTCGCCGGTCTGACCGTCATCCAGGCTGTCCGGCACATCCCCCTCGAACGCGACCGCCCCAAGCGCGCCGCGCTTGCACACCAGCGTCGCCTTCGAGTTCTCGCGCACACGGCGAAGCGCCGTGATCGTATCGGTGGAGCCGCCCGCGATGTGGAACTCTTCCTCCGTGCCGACGATCAGGTCGAAATGATGCAGGCTGGCCAGCAGCTTTTCAGTCACGGCCCGGCTTTCGACGAAGCGGCTTTCACCGTCGCCATGCCCCGCAACACCCCAGAGATTCGGCCGATAATCGATGTCGAGCGCGACCCGCAAACCATGCTTGCGTGCCAGGTCCAGCGCTTTCAGAACAGCCGCTTCGGTCCGCGGATGCGACAGATGCGTCCCGGTTGCGACCACGGCGCGGGCGCGCTGAATGAACGCCTCGTCGATATCGTCTTCGCACAGCGCCATGTCGGCACAATTCTCGCGGTAGAAGATCAGCGGGAATTGCTCCTGGTCGCGGATGCCCAGCAAGACCAGGGCCGTCAGACGCTCCGGATCAGTCGTGACACCGTCGGTGCAGACACCTTCGCGCGCCAATTGTTCGAGAATGAAGCGCCCCATATGCTCATCGCCCACGCGGCTGATCAGCGCGGTCTTCAGGCCAAGTCGCGCGGTCCCGCAGGCGATATTGGTGGGCGAGCCACCGATATATTTTTCGAAGCTGCCCATATCCTCCAGGCGGCCGCCGATCTGCGCCCCGTAGAGATCCACCCCGGCGCGTCCGATCGTGATGACATCGAGATCTTTCATATGTTCACTCCCAGTGTGACAGGGCGGCCATTTGAGGCTGCCATCGCGTGGATGATCCGCTCGATCTGAAGGCCCGCTTCGAAGTCAGGCCCGACATTCGGCCCGCCTGCGATGGCCGCGAGCAGATCGCGCGCCTCCACGACTTTTTGTTCGTTGAACCCGAAATTATGTCCGGGCGCAGGACAGAAGGCCGCGAATTCCGGCTGCTCCGGTCCGGTGAGATGCCGCGTGAAGCCCGCATCGCCTGTACGATGCACCCACAGCTCGTTCATATTTTCCTGATCGAAGACGATGCTGCCGTCGGAGCCGTGCACCTCCCATTGGAGACGGCATTTGCGTCCGCGCGCGACCCGCGAGGTCGCGAAGGAGCCCTGCGCGCCTGATGCGAACCGCAGCAGCGCAAGCGCCGAATCCTCGTTCTCGACCGCGCGCGGCCCGTCATCCGAAAGACGCTCCGGGATCGCGACCGCGGTCATGGCCGTAACCTCCTGAACCGGACCCATCAGCGCCAGCAGATGGCTGACAAGATGGCACCCGAGATCGCCCAGCGCTCCAAGCCCACCTTGCTGATGGGTCATCCGCCAGCTCCAGGGCAATCCGGGATCGGCGTTGTAATCTTCGTCGTAGACGCCCCGGAACGTGTGCGGCGTGCCGATCTCGCCGCTTGCGATCATCGCCTGCGCGGCGCGGAAAGCGGGGCTTCGCAGGTAATTATAGCCCAGCATGGTCACTTGGTCCGGGCGCGACCGGGCCAGATCGGCCATCGCTTCTGCATCCTCCAGCGTCAGTGCCATGGGTTTCTCGAGCCAGACGTGCTTGCCTGCCTCGAGGGCCGCTTCGGCCATGGGACGGTGCAACCCGTTCGGCGTCGTGATCGAGACGACATCCACCGCCGGATCCTCGATGACCGCGCGCCAATCCCTGGCGGGGCGTGCGAACCCGAATGCAGCGGCGTTCGTCTCGGCCTCCGCCGCGCTGACATCGCATAGGATTTCAAGCCGCGGACGGGCAACGCCATATGCTGTCGCGACGTTGTTCCAGGCCATCGCGTGGCACTTTCCCATAAAGCCGGTGCCGATCAGGGCCACGCCGGGGGAATATGTCGACGGGTTAGACATCGCAGGGCTTCCAGTCGGTGGTGTTTGAGGTGGCGGGCCAGCCGGGATCGGGTCGCCCGCCAAGGGCGCGGTCAGATTGTACCGCCGAGCGAGCCTTCAAGCTCGGCCAGTTCCTGGCCACCGGCCATGAGGTCCTGCAATTCGGCCGCGTTGATTTCGCCTTTGACGGCAGTGCCGAGGGTCTGCCCCCGGTTCAGCACGGTAAAGCGGTCCCCCACGGCCATGGCATGCCGGACATTGTGGCTGATGAAGACGACTCCCACCCCCTGCTGGCGCACGCGGTCGATGGTCGAAAGGACGTTCGACGTCTGCCGCACCCCCAGCGCCGATGTCGGCTCGTCCAGGATCAGGACCTTGGCCCCGAAAAAGACGGCTCGGGCGATGGCGACGGTTTGACGTTCGCCGCCGGACAAGGTGCCAACGGCCTGATCGGGGGCCCGGAGGTTGATGCCCATCTTGCGCATCTCATCCATGGTGATCTCGTTCGCGGCGTCCATGTCGAAGCGCTTCATCAGGCCCCGGCCCTTGGTGGGCTCGCGCCCCATGAAAAAGTTACGCGTCACCGACATCAGCGGGATCATCGCGAGGTCCTGGAACACCGTGGCGATCCCGGCCTCCATAGCCTCTCGCGGGCTGTCGAAGGACAACGGCTTGCCCTCGAAGAAGATCTGCCCTGCTGTCGGTTTGTGCACGCCTGACATGGTTTTGATGAAGGTCGACTTCCCCGCCCCGTTATCGCCCAGAAGGCAATGGCATTCGCCGGGACGCACATCGAAGGTCACCCCATTGAGGGCAATGACATTTCCGAAGTGCTTCTTGATGTCTTCCATGTGGATGATCGGGTCTGCGCCGCGATCGGGATCGCCGTGGTGGAATTTGCTGTCCTGGGTCATCTCAGCGCTCCCCTGTCACGCGTTTGCGGATCACGTTGTTGAAGACGACGGCCAGAAGCAGCATCCCTCCGAGGAAGATCTGGAACCAGTCCTGATCGAAGTCCGTGTAGGTCAGACCGATCGTGACCATGCCGAAGATGATCGCGCCGAAGAATGCGCCGATCGCCGAGCCATAGCCGCCGGTGAGAAGGCAGCCGCCGATCACGGCTGTGATGATCGCCTCGAACTCCTTCATGAAACCGCGGCGCGCATCGGTGGAGCCTGCATCGATCACGGTGATGATCGCGACCAACGCTGCGGCACATGCGGTGAGCATGAAGAGCGACAGCTTCACCTTGCGCACGGGAACGCCGGAATTTTTGGCCGCGTTAGTGTCGCCGCCGGTTGCGAATATCCAGTTGCCTGCAGGCGTTCTGAGAAGGACGTATGTGGCAACAAGCGCAAAGGCGATGAACCACAGGATCTCGACGGGAACACCGGGCACTTTCGGTGCGCCGTTCTTGAAGGTCTCGATGAGGCCGATGGAGGCGAGCCATGCGAAGAGCCCCTGAAAGGCCTCACCCGAGAAGATCGGAGCCAGCCAGTCGCCTTCGACCGCATCGCGCACGCCGCGCAGCTGCGTCGAGCCGCCGGTGAAGATCTTCAGACCGACCAGAGATGCACCACGCAGGATGAACAATCCGGCCAGCGTGACGATAAAGGACGGCAGGCCGGTGCGCAGGACGATCGCGCCGTTGGCTGCGCCGATTGAAGCCGCGAAGGCCATCGTCAGCGGGATGGCGAACAGAAGTGGCAGCCCAAGATTGACCGTGAAGATCCCGAAGACCATGCCCGCGAAGGCAACCATGGACCCGATGGAGAGATCGAATTCACCGCCGATCATCAGCATAGCGGCTGCGATGCCGAGAATGCCCAATTGCGCCGCGGGCGTCATGAAGTTCATGATTCCAGATAGTGTGAACATCGCGCCATCTGCGGTGGCGAGGAAGAACAGGGTGACGAGGATCACGCCTCCGATGGCCCCGAGTTCCGGTCGTTTCATGAGCCTCGTTCCGAGAGACTCCGCACGGATGCGCTCATCCGCGTGTGCGTGCATGTCAGAAGCCATCTTCCCCTCCCTTGTTTCAAGACGGGCCGCGCTATGTGCGCGGCCCGAGCGTGCTTTGATCAGCGGATGCCTTGCGCTGACAGGTCGATGACCTGACCGGCGGCATCTTGGGTCACGAGGTTCGGACCCGACGGTACATCGCCACCCGGCATAAGGCCGTAGTCGGCATTCAGCGCCAGGAAGACGACCGGCAGGTAGCCCTGCAGGAATTGCTGCTGGTCGATCGCGAAGGCGGCATCGCCGTCTGCCACCGACTGAAGGAACCCGGCAGAGAGATCGAAAGAGGCGACAAGCACATCGTCACGACCGATGGCCTGAACCGCAGCGACCGCGGGCTCACCCACGAGCGACGCGCCAAGGCCCAAAACAGTGTCCACGTCCGGATCGGACTCGAGCGCCGCGCGGACCTTGGATTCGACCTCGGTCGGATCGTTCATCGTCGGGATTACGGTGACTTCCTGGCCGAAGCCCGCGGTAAAGCCCTCACAGCGCTGATCGAGCGCAACGTTGCCGACTTCCTGGTTGACGCAAATCGCCTTGGTGCCGCCCATCTCGGCCAGCTTGGCGCCTGCGGCCTCGCCCGCGTCGTATTCCGACTGGCCAACATGCAGCAACGCACCCAACTCCCCGGCCACGTCGGAGCCGGAATTCATCGAGATGACCGGAATACCCGCCTCGACCGCACGACGGATCGAAGGCCCAAGAGCGTCGCCATCGGGGATCGAGACCACGAGGCCATCAGGCTCTTGGTTAACGGCAGCGTCGATCAGCTGGCTCATCTGGACCATGTCGAAGGTCTCGGGCGAGCGGAATTCGACATTTGCACCCGTATCTTCACCGGCCTTCTGCACGCCGTTCTTGACTACGGACCAGAACGGGTCGTTCGCTTGGCCATGCGCCACGACGATGATATCGGCGGCCAGCACAGGTGCGGCAGTCGCAATCGTCGCGACGGTCGCCACAGAAGCGAGTAGTTTCTTCATCTGGGTTTCCTCCCTCTTCGATAAACGCGGACGCCCCAGGCCCCCGCTGGTATCATCCTGCGCACCATGCGCTGGATTTCTGCCCTCCGCGCCACCTCCTCCTCAGGTGCGACACGGGGGAATTCCGGCCCGTTAGCCGGGCAGTTCGACAGCTTTGCCGGTTTGAGACGCCTGGGTGGCCGCCTCGGCCAGGACCAGCGCCGAGATCCCGTCCTCAAGCGTCACAGGCAGCTCGGTTCCATCGAGGATGGCGGCCACGAAGGCTTCCCACTCGGCGGCATAAGCGGGCATGTACCGTTCTAAGAAAAAGAAAGTGGGCTTTGCGGAAACGACGCCTTCGGTCGTAGATTTCACCACCGTGTTCTCGAGCATGTTGTTAGCCTGCAAGAGCCCCGTGGACCCCAAAAGCTCAACACGCTGGTCGTAGCCGTATACCGCACGGCGGCTGTTCTTGATGACTGCGATACGACCATCGCCATAAGTCAAAGTGACCACGGCCGTGTCGACATCGCCCGCTGCGCCGATTTCGGGATCGACGATGGCGCTGCCTACGGCACGCACCGTGACCGGACGCTCGCCCATCAGGAAGTTCGCCATGTCGAAGTCATGGATCATCATGTCGCGATAAAGCCCGCCGGAGACCTTGATATAGCTGACAGGCGGCGGCGCCGGGTCGAAAGAGGTGACCGAAAGCATCTCCGACTTGCCAATTTCCCCACCAAGGCTCGCGGCCTTGAGGGCCGCGAAGTTCGGATCGAAGCGCCGATTGAAGCCGATCATGACGGGCTGGCCGGTCTTGCGGACCTTTTCAAGACACGCCTCGGCGCGGGTCAGGGACAGGTCGACAGGCTTTTCGCAAAGGACCGCTTTGCCAGATGCCGTAGCAGCCTCGATGAGATCGGAATGCGTATCGGTTGAGGTCGCGACAAGCACCGCGTTGATCGCAGGATCTGCAAGGATCTCCTCCGATGTGCGCACTTCGGCACCGTAGGCGGCGGCAAGCTTTTCCGCCGACGGCGAATGCACATCGGAGACTGCGACGAGTTTCGACCGCGGGTTGTTCGCGATGTTGACGGCATGCACCTGACCGATCCGGCCAGCGCCGAGCAAACCAACTTTAAGCATGTAGTCCTCCCAGACTTGCCACGAGATGACGCAGCGTTTTCTGAACGATAACCATTTTGCACCCGCGTGCAAACTTATTTTTGCACGCGGGTGCAATAATCATGCTAATAAAGGGTTTAGATGCGAACGCGCGGTGGAGTACGACGCTTTCGGAAGTACGACGAAGACGAATCGGAGGAGCGGGTCTCGTGGCAGACGGGAATCAAACGCAGAATGTAACGGCAGATGATGTCGCGCTGGCTGCGGGAGTCTCGCGCTGGACGGTCAATCGTGCTTTCAAGAAAGACGCCTCTATCTCGCCCAAAACGCGCGCCAAGGTCATGGCTGCTGCGGAAACCCTGGGATACGTGCCCGACCTTCACGCCGCAGCCTTGGCATCCGCACGATCACATCTTGTGGCGCTCTTGATCGATGATTTTGCCAATCCTCATAAGCTCGTCATGCTGGAACGGCTTACCCGGGCGCTGCGCAGTCATGGATGGGATACGCTGCTGGTCAACACCCTGGACCCTGATGATGCTGCGCCTGCGCTCCTCAATGCCAGCCAACGGCGCGTGGACGCGACAATCCTCATCGGCCTGCAATTCGACGATGAGGTGCTAAATGCCGCGCATATGGCCCGTCGATTCAAGAAGCTGATCATCTTTGCGCGCAGCTCCGAGGACCCGAATACGATTTCGATCTGTGTCGATGATGAGGCCGCAACCCGCGATATCGCGCGCTATGTTCTTGAGCGTGGGTATAAGCGCCCGTTGTATCTGGCTGGCCCCAGAACCACGTCGGCGCATCTCTTGCGCAAAGAGACGTTTTCACGGGCTTGGAAGGATGGCACCGGCACAGAGCCGCTTAGCGTTGCAGTCAGTGCATATGATCCGCATCTCAGCTCGGAAATCGTTTACGACACGCTGCGAGATCGCCCGGCCGCGGACTTGCCCGATATCATCGTTTGCGAAAACGATGCCCTGGCCATGGGGGCGATAGACACGATCCGCCACCGGCTGAAATTGCAGGTGCCCGGCGATATCGCCGTGATCGGTTTCGACGATGTCCCGCAAGCGGCGAGCCCGAATTACCGGCTCACGACTTATCGTCAGCCCCTGACAGAGATGGCCGACTACCTCGTCGACGTACTGGAACGCGCGGAGTCCAGCAATCTCGATCGAACCTTTCTGGGCAAAATGGTGATCAGGGAGAGTGCATGAGCGTGAGCGTTTTTAAGCGTGCACTGAGCTCCCTTCACCCCGCTGTATCGCCATCGTGCATTTTTGGGCCCACGTGACAATAGACCGTCGTGAACAATTCATATGGATCGAAACGGATATCGGGAGGCAAAACAACCGATAGTTCTTTATTGTCTATGATATCTGATATTAGTGCGAAGCAGACAGGATCCATTGTCCACTCAAACCCAAGCATGGCCCAGGACGACTTCCTATTCATCTGGCGGAAATTGATAAATGCTTTCCAGCGAATTTCGGCCCAAATCGGACCTTCGTGCTTACGTTGAGGAGGCCCCAAGGCCGCACGCTTCTTGGTGAGAAAACGGTTTTGGTGATTATTTTTCTCTTAATTGGACAGCGGCTCTCTACAAAGGCGCATCGTATCAAGCCTTCAAAGCCAGCTGGAGACAAATTACCTTATTGCTGCTCTTATCAATGCTTGTTTTCAGTTAGGAGTGCAGCAGACCTGAAGATCTGCCTACACTCCGAATCATTGCCAATCAAAAACTACTGAATAGTAATTTCCAATCTTTGTGTGTCTCCAGTCGAGCCAGGGATCATGAGATGATAGCTACCCGGTTTAATGGCAATAAAGCCAATCTCCATCTCTCCCGCTTCATCAAACTCGATACTATCAAGTCCGAGAGGCCGAATTTCGAGCCCCTCTACAACGATTTCATCAATCCAAATCGCGCGAAAAAAATCAGATCCGATGAGCGCGAGTTCTTGGCTTCCATCTCCTTGGATCTCAAACTCGTAGTATGTGCCGGACTGCAAGGTCCATGGCTCGTTTGTCAGGGGCATACCCGCAGATAGCTGAATTGGTTCAAGATCCTGCTTGTTCCCGTTAGACAACAAGCCAGCCAACCCAAACGGTCGCGCGTCATCATCGTCATCTTGCGCGATTGCTACGAACGGTAAGCAGATTGCTACTACTGAAGTAATCAAGGTTTTTTTGATCATTTTCTTCTCCTTTAGATCATTTTGTCGGGCGGAAGGCCGCGCCCCAGGGAAAGCGGCCCACCTTGATCGTCTTTTCCGCCTTGCGCGAGGCCACGTCGATCATGGTCACATCGCCCGAGACGCCGTTAGTGGTGAAAAGCTTGGAGCGATCCGCGTTGAATGCCATGTGCCAGACGCGGCGGCCCACGAGGATGTAATCCTCGACCTCGTAGGTCTCGGCATTGACGACGGCGACATGGTTCGAGGGGCCGAGCGCCACGAAGGCATGGCTGTCACCATTGGTGAACTCGAAGCCCACGGGCTGAACGCGGTCGGGGTTGATGGAGGGGATCTCGAATTCAATCTTGGCCGTCTCCGTCTGGGAGGCAACGTCGAAGACCGAAATCGTGCCGCCGATCTCGGCCGAGACCCAAAGCTCGGTCCCGTCTTTGATGAATTCCGCGTGGCGCGGGCGCGAATCGACCAGCGTATTCGCCATCAGGGTCTGGGTTTCGGTGTCGATCCAATGCGCCATGTTGGTCGTCTCGGAAGTGGTGATGACGATGCGCCCGTCGGGCGATACGGCCATGCCCTCGGGCTCGATCCCCACATCGATCTGGGCGATCACGGTGCGGGTTTCGGTGTCCACGACCGTTGTGATCGCGTCGTCCTCGTTGGCGATGTAGAGGCGGCGGTTGTCGGGATGCAGCACGAATTGTTCCGGGTCCTCGCCCGAGGGCAGATCGTGCAGGATCTCGCCCGTTTCGGGATCCATCACCTGCACCGCGTCCGAATCGGAGGCGCAGATATAGAGGACCGAGTGATCCTGCGAGAAGGTGATGCCGCGCGGACGTTCCCCGGTTTCGATCGTGCGGGTCACCTCGAGCGTATCGAGATCGATCACGCTGATCGTGTTATCCTTTTCGTTCGAGACCCAGATCTCGTCAGCCAGCGCCGGGGCGGCGATGAGCGTGAGGGTGGCAAGCGTGGCGGTCAGCTTCATGTTTTGTCCTTTTGACAGGAGAGGTTCGAGGGGCCAGCCCTCGCGGCCCCCGGGATATTTCGGCCAACCCGAAAGGAGGGTCACTCGAAGGCAGTGCATTCTGCCTCGGCGCGATCCTGTCCGAGCGTATCGAGCTCGTTCACCTGATGCAGGAACCCCTCGAGCGGGGCCTGCGCGATCAGGGCGCGGGGATGGACGATGGGGATGGGCTGGCGCAGCTGCCCGTTCCACGGACGGAAGGTCAGCGGGCGGCCGAGAAAGCCCGCGAGCTCGAATTCCTCGCCGAGAAAATAGGCTCGCAGATCCGGGGCAGTGGCACTGCCCGTTCGGGTCACAGCCTCGCCGAGGCTGCGTAAGGCGGCCCATGCGGCATAATCGCGGGGAGCCATGTCGCGGCCCGCATGCTCGGTAAAGCGAGACTGCAGCTGAGCCGCGCCCCATTGCTCGACCGAAGGGGACCAGGCCAAGGCGGTTAGCCCCTCAGAGCCTGCGACGGGCCGGGGCAGCCATGTGTTATAGAGGATATAGCGGCCGAAATCATGCCGTTCGTCCGCGACGAGCAGAACATCGTATTCGCCGAGTTCCTGCGTCAGGAGCGGCACCTCGGCGCTGGCCGAGCGGCGCATGTCTGCATCGAACGTCCAGTCGGTCTCGCTGCCAAGCTCCATTCCGAACTTCGTAAGCGAGGCGCGCAACGCCTCGGCATAGACCAGATCCTCAGGCGCCTGGCCTTCCACGAGCGCCACATCCTCCCAGCGCTTGAATCGCAGCATCTGGACGAGCGCATCGGTGCGCATGGCATAGGAGGGGATCGTGTGAAAGACGTTCGCCCGGCAGGCACCCGCGCGCAGGTCGCTGTCCGCGACCGCGACGTTGAAGAGGAGCGCGCCCGCCTCGCCCGCTATATCGGAAGCGGCGAGCAGGTTCTCGCGCGGGGAGTCGATCAGCAGAAGCGGGCTCTCGGCCAGCGCTGTCTCGACCGCTCCCGCCCAGTCCCCACCTTCAGGAACGGATGTGACGGTCAACGTCCAGTCCTGGCCCATGAAGCGGCCGGTCGTGGCGTTGTCCGCGAGACCAACCTCGGCGCCAGCGATACCCAGATCCTCCGGGATCCGGTCGAGATTCGACAGGACGGGCGGCGGCGGCACCTCCTGACGCAGATACTGGATGTCGACCACGACTTGTGCGCTCGCCTCATTAGCCAGCGAAAAGTTGACAGCGGTGGCCAACAACATACAGCTCGATTGAATTCTGCCCAATACTCTTACTCCTCCCGGAGCCAAGAGTGCCTAAAATGACAAACAAAAAAACAAGACTAAGGTAGGTGCGTGATTGGGGGGCCTCAAGCAGACCAGCGCAAACTTGTTGAAGGGCATCAAGCAAATCGTCTCTGATAGCTTAAAGTCCAACGGATCAGAGCCCCGCAATACTTCTGGCTTTTCCCAATCCTCATGGCGAACAAAAGTAATCTTGGGACCCGTCCAAGGGTGTCATCGTGAAAGTCCTATCGAATTACGTAGACGATCCAAAGTTTGCAATCAAAGTCGGCGCAAATCCTCAAATGTGGTTGGCCGCGCACTCGCGGCGAAAGTCCGCTTCCCGCCCTTCTGGCGTAACCAGCAGGTTGGAGCAATGGTCAGCTTGCTGCGCTGAACAACAGCCAACTGAGCGCTTGTCAGGAGGCCACGCGCTTCTGCCGCACGTAGGTTACGTAGAACCCTTTCACCATTCGGTGTTCCTGTAGTCGATCGCCGAGACTGAAGCCTTCGCGACGCATCGGAGCTTGGAAAATATCCAAACCGCGATCCAGCACGATCTTCCAGCCGGTATCTGTGACGATATCCCGTGCGTGCGCCGTTCCGGTTGTGTCAAAGGCCCATGTGAAATCGACACCTGAGCCGGTGCAGGCCTCAGTGATGCTGTCGAGTAGCTCACGTTGTTTCTGGATGTCACCGTCATTTGGGCCGGTCACGAGATGAATAGAGATCTGATCCTCAGGCGGCTTGCGCTGGATGATCATTTCCACAAATTCCATCATGGTTCGGATCTGGTAAGGCTTGCGTATGTAGGGGTCGGTCAAGACGGTCCGGGCTGCTCCGTCCGTGTACGGGCCGAAGAGCTTCTCGAAGCTGACGCCCTTCCGGTTTTCAGAATAGGTGAAATGGCCTTCCTCGAGCTTGGGCGGTGTCGCTTCGCTTGCAGATAAAGGCACCTGTGCATCCGCATCGATTTCGATCACATCCCCATCGGTGTCTCGGTTGTCGGCAGATTGCTGTTTCGGATCCCGGACTGGCTTCCTGTGGTAGAACTGAGGGAACTCCTGTTCTTCAACGGTTTGCACCCGTCGCTTCTCACCATCGGATCCCGTGTAGAAGAAGTCGACTTCCGGATAGGTCGCGTCGATCCGGAACTGAGCTACTCCCCATCTCTTGGACAGTATCTGGCGTAATTTAAGCTATTCGTTGCACCTGCTGATCAGGTTGGTTGATATCATTTTTCTGCCAATAGACCTGCGCCGGGGGCTTGCCGTCGAGGGCTGAGTGTGGGCGCTGATGGTTGTAGAAGGTCATCCATTTCCCGATGGCCGCCTTCGTCTCTGATCCTGTCTCCCAAGCATGCAGGTAGACGCACTCGTATTTCAGGGTGCGCCACAGCCTCTCGATAAAGATGTTGTCGAGGAAGCGACCTTTCCCATCCATCCATTGCCCGGCAGGCGATTTGCACCGCAAATCTGCCGAGAGGGGAGATCCGCACGCCGGACCGGCGGAGCCGATCCGTCCAGGCGAAGGACATGAACTGGGATCCTTGATCGGTATTCATGATCTCGGGTGGACCGAACTTGTGGATGGCCTCGTTCAGCGCTTCGACACAGAACTCGGCTTCCAGCGTGTTCGAGATCCGCCAGGAAAGAACCTTGCGCGTGTGCCAGTCCATGATGGCCACCAGATAGAGGAACCCACGCCGCATGGGCAGGTAGGTGATATCCGCGCACCAGACCTGGTTCGGGCGATCCACCCGCAGACCTCTCAGCAGGAAGGGATAGGTCTTGTGCCCCTTCGCGGGCCTGCTGGTATTGGGCTTCTGGTAAATCGGCATGAGCCCCATGAGGCGCATTAGCCGGCGTATCCGCTTCTCGTTGACGAGGTGCCCGTCATTGCGAAGGTGCCAGGTCATCTGGCGGAAACCGAAGAACGGCGTCTCCAGGAACTGCTCGTCGATCCGCCGCATCAGGCCGAGGTTCTGCTCGGTCTCGCCCTTGGGCGTGTAATAGAAAGACGAGCGCGCGATCGACAGCAGCTTACACTGCTGCCCAATCGACAGATTTGGGTGGCCCGGCTCGATCATCCCGCGCCTCACTTCCCGCCCCAAGGCTTCAGCTTTCGTTCCAAAAAAGAGTTGGCCACCGCCAGCTCCCCGATCTTGGCGTGGAGCTCCTTCACCTGCTCCTCGTCAATCTCCGCCTTCTTGCGGCCCCCGCGCTCGAACACGCCGGACGCGCCTTCAAGCAGCGCTCGCTTCCATTGATGGATCATCGTCGGATGCACCCCGAACCGGCTCGCCAGCTCAGCGGCCGTCTCCTCTCCTTTCAGGGCTTCCAGCGCGACCTTGGCCTTGAACTCAGGCGCGTGCTGCTTCCGTTTCGACATCTCTAATCTCCTTCTCATCGAAGATCAGCAGACTGCAAATCGTAGCTTATGTCAGTGTCCGAATTTCGGGGGGTAGCTCAGGTTAGGCAAGACCATCGGTAACGGCCTGTGACGAAGGTGGCCGAAAAGATCTGATCAAGCGATGGGTCATTCCGGTCTGTTCATCGTCCTCTATGTGAGACGACGCACAGACCGGAAAGCCCATCAGGATATAGGCAGCAAGAGGCAGAACGGCTTCAATAGAGCCCCCTGCCCCGCCGTTTTCTCGGTAACGTGCAGCCGCACCAACTCTCAATTACCCAAATCAGACGCGCTGACTGGAGGCCCGCGCGGTCTTGTAGCCCGGGCAATCCCGTCCGGAGCAAAGAAAAGGAGATCGAACATGTTCGATTTTCAAAGACAGCCGTCCAGGCTGCACATCTTCCTCGCCGAAAACGGCGAGGGTCTTCAGAACGCCGCGCTCCTCCTCGGCGGACGCCCCTGGCTTCGCCGGGTGCAGCGTCTCCTCGACGCTGCGCTCACGCAGACGAGTGTCACGCGCCGCGTGGTGCGCGAGCTGCATGAACTACGAGACCTGCTCCACCTCGAGCATGTTCACGAGCTCGACCGCCCGGAGTCAGCGTATTTCGCGGAGCTCGACCCTTCCGAACCGTATGTCGAGGAAATCTGCCTTCTCGCTGAAGCCCTCGACGAAGCGCTCGAGACGGCACTCCGCGGTGGACAGCAGACCATGCCGTCGAACCAGGCGGTGCTGTCATGAGCTGCGTTCACAGTGACCCGCTCGAAACCGCGCTGTCGAACTACTTCGATTGCCGCGGCAATGCATACCTCGCTCTCCCGGCGGTGCTCGACCACGTCAAAGACTGTCCGGATATGCGCAAATGTGCTCACCGGCTGCAAAGCGATTTCGAGACATGTTCGCTGATGACGCAGCGTGAAGCCTCGGACCTCGCAAGGCTCCTCAGGGCTCTCGAAAAGGACATCGCGGCGGGCACGCGACAACAATACGTCGACGATGAATACAGTCTCGATATTGGCGGTTATGAAACCGTCCTGAGCGATGTCGCGCGCCATCTGACCGGTGTCATGCGTCCTCTGCGGGAGCTTCAGAAAGCTTCACGTCGTGTGGAGCAAGCAATCGCTGTCGATCGCGAACTCCTCCGTCTGCGCGGATGAGTACGGGCTCGCGTCGCCTGAACCGCGGCGCGAGTTCCCGGATCCACCGCGGCGGATATCGGTGAAGATGGTCATGAAAAGACAGGACACCGGCCGCACACAAATGAGTTGCCACGGCGGACAAAGCCGTGACACAACACATACACACCAGAGTCAGCTTCGGTGTCAGAGCCGTTTTTTCTTTTGAATCCGTGGGTTGAAAGGCACGAGTCCGGCCCCTACCGCCGGAGCCAAAATTTCCTGAGAGATCGCGAAAATTGGTAAACTTGCGATATGGGTCGCATCTTGCCCTGCATCGCACAATTCCCGTTTCTTCGTTTGGCTCAGGAGCCGGGGAAATGCGGGCCTCGCTCCAGCCCCAACCTTACCTCGAATGCCGCCCGACGGGCGTCCACCGGCGCCGACATCTGCCGCGCTATATCTCCCAAAATACGGTCGAACTTGAGCGCTCACTGCTTTTTCGCTTTGCATGCATTTCTCCCCCAAAGCGAAGCCCCTAAAGCAGCAACTCACCCTTCTGAGCGATATCTCGTTTGCCGGAGTGACGGAAAGACCGATGGCCATCGCGTCTGATGACCTGATGGGGCTAACTGCTGTGACACCAACCCGCTGCGACCATGGCGGGCATAGGTAGAGCGCGGAGCATTTGATTAACGATTTTCGGATCGACTGAAACGCCGCATTGCTATGCCGGTCGTTTCCATCCCGTTTCAGCACACCAAAGAACGAACCATTGCGCCGCAAAGTGCCGTCAGACTTCGAGGGTCTTCACTGACCATTGAAAGCGAGGTTTTGTGCTGAAGAGATCTCGTTTGTGTCGTCGGCAAAGCGTCCGGCTGGACCACGAAGTCAACCGCTATCCGCGCCCCGACAGTCATGGCCAGTCATGATCGCGCAGCGCTCGGCCGCTTTGCCGGGACGGAAATCCCCCCGCCCCGGCGAAATTGTTTACAGACGATTGTGTCAGCCGCTCATCTGGCCGGTACCGCAGCCCATTCCGGCTGCTTCCTCAAGATAGCTGCCATCGACGAAGCTGCTGGCGTCAAGCTGCGTTTCAAGCTCGCCACCATCATAGAGCAGGTCGGCCAGTCTCTGATAGCCAGAGGGATCGAGCAGTTCGGCCGGACTTGTCGGAAACATGTTGATGTCCATGGCCACGTCATAGAACTTCGAGACCGCTTCCTCATTTGCGCCACGCACGTTGTCCATGGTGTACGCGACGAAGTCGTCCTTGCTCGAATTGATCCAGTGGTTGACCTCAAGGTTGGCGCAGGCAATGGCCGTGGCCAAATCGCCGTTGGCCTCGATATATTCCCGCTCGGCGAAGACGGCCCGCGAGGACAGGCCCGGCACGATGTCCGCGACGTATCCCAGCAGCTGCGCGTTGGCCCCTTGAGCCTCGAGCGCCAGCCAGTTGTCGATGTAGACCACCGTTGCCTGCACCTGCCCTGCCATGATCGCTGCGGCGCGCTCGCTGCTGCCGCCGACAGGAACGATCGCGACATCTTCCTCGGGCGTCAGACCGTTTTCCTTCAGGATGTAGCGAAACAGCATTCCATTGAATCCCCCGGGCCCGGACGTCCCGATGGCCTGACCGTCAAGATCGGCGATTTCGTCCACACCGGGGGTGGAGACGATGGCGTAATGCATGGTCGAGATAGGTGCGCCGATGGCGACAACGTCGACGCCGCGCGCCTGCCCGATCAGGATCTCGTCCGAGCTGCGCGAAGCGACATCGACCCGGTCGGCGATGATGGCCTCAAGCCCCGAAATGGTCGGCAGTTCGACGCGCGTGACATCAGCCCCCCATTCGCTGAGCATCTCGATCATCCGCAACGTGCCAATATTGAGAACCTGCGCCTGAGCGGTTCCGATGGTCACCTCGGTCCCGGACAGATCAAAGTCCTGAGCCGCGGCCCCTGCCCCGGTCATGGCGATCAGCGCGACGCCTCCGGCGAGTGTCCTGAACTTTGCCTTCATGGTCATGGTATTCTCCTCCACATTTTGCGTTGAACCCGCATGCACCGCAGACGGGCATCTTTGCGTCCAGGTTGATTTTGACTGCCGCTGTCGCCCGGAACGTTTTTGAATACGGCGAGAAAGAGCCTGGTTCAGGCACCCTTCCAATTCTGGAACCGGCGCTCGAGCATATCGAGCGCCGTGACAATGATGGTCCCGGCAAGAGCGATCACCACCACAGCGCAGAGCATCTTGGCCGGTAGCAATTCAGACGATCCTTGTGTGATCACACCGCCCAAACCGACGATCTGCAGGAACATCTCACCGATGATGACACCGACAATCGCGCGCTCGGCGCCGATGCGCAGGCCGGCCAGAACAAACGGGATCGCACCGGGAATGAGCACATGACGCGCCATTTGAAACCGGTTGACCTGGAACGACCGGGCAACCTCGACAAGATCGGGCCGCGCGTGACGCACGCCCTGAGCGGTGTTTGCGCTGATTGCTATGGCCGACCAGAAGAACACGAGAAACAACCGCGCTTCGAAGCCGATGCCGAACCAGACCACGATCAATGGCACGAGCACCACACGCGGCGTCGCGAATATGGCGTAAAGGTAGGGCTGCAGGATGTCGCCGAAACGTTCGAACGCGCCCATGATGATGCCGAACGGAACGCCCACGACAACGGCCAGAGCGTATCCAAGGAACAACGCACGCATCGTCACCTTGGCAGCATCGATCAGAACCCCGGATTGATAGAGTTCGACGAATTGCGCGGCGACGACGCTTGGCGGCGCGAACAGCAAAGGATTGATGCTGCGACCGACCAGTTCCCAGCCACCGAAGACGATGAGCAGGCTGAGAAGCGGGAGATACAGGCTGGGTTTCTTGAGCTTTGCAAGCATGTCGTTCCTCCCTCAGGTCCAGTGCAGTCGACGTTCGATCCGGCCGATCACCGACACGATTGCGATCCCGAGCAGCGATAGCGGCAGGATTGACGCGAAGACGTAGTCGGTCTGGAACATCGAGCCGTAGGACTTGATCAAGCCACCAATGCCGCCAAGACGAAGATAGGTTTCGGCCACAGCCATTCCGACCACGCCCCGGCCCGCGGCCAATCGAAGACCGGCCAGCAGAACCGGCAAGGCCGCGCGCACCCGTACCCTGTAAAGGAGCTGCAATTCCCCCTTCACACCGAAGGAGCGCGCCACGTCGACAAGGTCCTTGGGATCATCGCGCAGACCTGATGCGACCGAGAACATGATCGGGACCACCGCTGCAAGAACCACGACAATGACGCGTCCCGGAAATCCGAACCCGAACCAGACAAGGACCAGCGGGACCAAGGCAATTGTCGGGGTTGCGAATAACGCGCTGAAATAGGGGTTCAGCATCCAGTAGGCAGTGCGCGACCGCGCCACGAGTGCGCCGAGAATGAACCCGAGGATCGTGGATACGATCAGCCCGACGATCAGCAGCCAGATGCTTTCGGCGAGTGCCGTGATCAGCTCACCGCTGATGATCAGGTCCCAAAGTGCCGCCAGGATCTGACTGATCGACGGAAGCATCAGCTTGTTGTCGATAATGCGCGCGCAGATTTCCCAGACCGACAGAAAGACGGCAACACCTACTATCTGGTCCCGGCGAACAGCGCTCTTGCTGCGTCTCCTCACGATGCCTCCTCCTCGCGCTGCTGGACAAGATCGTGGCGCAGTTGATGCCAGATGTGACTGCGGACCTTTGCGAAGTTCTCGTGACCGCGAACGTCATATTCGAAGCGGGGATGCGGCAGATCCACATCGATCAGTTCGCGCACCTGACCCGGACCGCGCGACATCAAGAGCACGCGGTCGGCCAGCAACACGGCCTCGTCGAGATCGTGCGTGATGAATACGACGGTTTTCCGTTCTTCCTCCCAAATGCGCAGCAATTCCTCCTGCATCAATTCGCGTGTCTGCGCGTCGATCGCGCCGAACGGCTCGTCCATCAACAGGATGTCCGCCCCCGTCGAGAGCGCGCGCGCCAGACCAACGCGCTGTTGCATGCCGCCCGACAATTGATGGGGATAGGCATCGACGAATTTCTCGAGGCCGACGCGGCGAATGTGCCGCATCGCCTTTTCCCGCGCCTCTTCGGCGGGAAACTTTCGAACCATCAGCGGGAAAAGGACATTGTCGATGACGGTTTTCCAGGGAAACAGACCAAAGGTCTGGAAAACCATGGCCCGCCGAATTCCCGGTTCGGTGACCGGCTCTCCCTCCACGAGGACCTCGCCCTCGTCGTGCTGTTCGAGAGAAGCCATGATCCGGAGCAATGTGGTTTTTCCGCATCCGGAAGGTCCGATGATTGTCAGGAACTCTCCCTTGCGGATTGTCAGATCGATGCCGTTGAGCGCCAGGACCGTATCGGCCTTCGGATCCTCGGAGAGCCGGAACGTCTTGCGCACCCCCCTCAGTTCGATTGCCGGTGACCCGAGATTCGTATCCTTCACTTCACACTCCTCCTTGTCTGAGTGATCCTGGCTTCCGGTACAGCGTCCCTCGCGAGCGGCCGCTGGCAGTGTGCGACCTTCCTCCCATCCCGCGCTTGACGCGCCTCATCGATTGTTGTCTCTGACCCGAAACTCCTTCACTGCGCTGTCCGACCGAGCCGAATTGTGAGAGCTTCGATGAAAATCTCCTTTGCCACTTGGGATCATGACCGCACCATGCCGATCCATGACGGTCGCGTGACGGTGCCGGGCGTCACGCTGGAGAGCCACATCCACCCCACCTCGAAGCTGTTCCCGCTTGCGGTTCAGGAGGCGCATTTCGATGTGACCGAGCTTTCGGTTTCGAGTTACCTGCTTCAAATCGCGCGCGGTGGTTCGGACTACACCGCAGTGCCGGCCTTCATCAGCCGCGCCTTCCGTCATTCCGGATTCTATGCCCGCCGCGGCTCCGGCATCGAGACTTGTGCCGATTTTGCCGGTCGACGGGTGGGTGTTCCGGAATACCAGATGACCGCGGCAGTCTGGATGCGAGGCATCCTCAAGGACGAGTTCGGCGTCGACTGCGAGAGTATCCACTGGCGCACCGGCGCGCTCGACGCGGGCGTCCGGACCGAGCGCTTGCCGCTCGCGCTTCCCGAAGGGATGATCGTCGAGCCCATCGAGAAAGGTCAGACGCTCCAGGACCTTTTGCTGTCGGGCGAAATCGACGCCGTGCTTGCGCCAAAGCCGCTACAGGCTTTCCTGGACGGCAATCCTGACATCGTTCGCGTCATTCCGGACTTCGAGGCCGCGGAGATTGACTATCATGCGCGGACGGGCTTCTTCCCGATCATGCATCTCCTGGCCGTCCGCAAGACCCTTGTCGATGCGGACCCGACCCTGCCCCGCAAGCTCTACGACGCCAGCGTCGCGGCACGCGACATTGCGATCAAGGAGCTCCGTGCGATCTGGTTGGGCAATTCCAATCGCATCAGCCTGCCTTGGCTGAACGCCAGCATGGAGCGCACATTGGCAAGCTTCGGGCCAGATTACTGGCGATACGGCTTCGCCGCCAACCGCGAGGAGCTGGCCGCCATCTGCCGCTATTCGGTACACCAACATCTCGCACCGCGGCTTGTCGAGCCGGAAGAGCTGTTCGACCCGTCGGTTCTGGACACCTGACCGGCTCCGCGGCGCACGCATGATGGATGCGTCCTGCGCTCCAAGGCGCGAGTAGTCACAGCGCTGACCAAGGGGGGCGGTCACGTTTCCCCGAACAATCTGGTTGAGACTGATCGAAGATGCGTCCGCATGGCCTGATACGCGGCCTCCGGATCGTGCGCGACGATGGCCCTTGCTATGGCGGCGTGTTCCGCAAAACTGGTGTGATTGGCGGAAGGCTTCTGGGTGCTGCGCTCGACCGCGCCCCAGGCAACTTCACGCTGCACGCGATTGAGATTGTCGTAGATCGCAACGAGCAGAAGATTGTCGGTCGCCTCCGCCACCGCGCGATGAAAGCTGTCGTCCTGCCGCTCGTATTCGGCCCAGCTTGCCGCAGCGGCGGCCCGCTCGATCGCACCGTCAATCTTGGCCAGCGCCTCGCCAGAGGCATTTATCGCCGCTTCACGGGCAATCGCAGGCTCGATGCTGAGGCGCGCCCGCATCATCCGCATCGGCGTCATCTGGTGCGCAATGTCTGAAAAAATGTCGCCCTCTTCGCGATCGCTTCGCGCGACGAAGGTGCCCTTGCCCACGTGTCGCCATATCACGCCATCCCGCTCAAGCTGATCGAGCGCCCGACGCAAAGCGGCCCGCCCCACATCGAGCATGTCTATCAACCGGCGCTCCGGGGGAAGGCGATCACCGGGGCCATATTCACCATCGGCGATAAGCGCCCGGAGACGTTCTGCAGCTTCATCTCGAACCGGCTGGTCGACGCGGGTCAGCATAAAACAATGATCCCTTCTGAACATTGCGCAAACTTGCGCTCGAACCATTTCTACCAGATATTTCGCCTGAGTCACTGAAAAAGAGATTGATCTAGATTGATCTTTAGATTTCCATTGGCTAACGAAAAAGAGAAAAGTTCAAAGAGAGGGTCCCATGGCAAACCACGTTATCCAGGCGCCGCCGGTGCCGGAAGTTCCGGTTGATGGCGAATCCGGCACATTCCCGGTTCGTCGCGTTTACTGCATTGGTCGCAACTATGCCGCGCATGCAGTCGAAATGGGCCACGATCCGGACCGAGAACCGCCGTTCTTCTTTCAAAAGAACCCCAACAACCTCGATCCGTCGGGCGAATTCCCCTATCCGCCCCACAGTTCCGACGTGCATCACGAGGCGGAACTGGCTGTGTATATCGGGTTAGGCGGGACGAATATCGCCATCGAGGATGCGTTGACCCATGTCTATGGCTATGGCCTGTCGCTGGACATGACACGCCGCGACCTGCAGGGCGAAATGAAGAAGATGGGCCGCCCGTGGGAGATCGGAAAAGCGTTCGAGCGCTCCGCCCCCGTGGGTCCGGTGCATACGGTCGAAAAAGTCGGCCACCCCGCCGAAGGTCAGCTCACGCTCAAGGTGAACGGAGAGGTCAAACAGGAGGGCGACCTGAACCAGATGATCTGGAAGGTGCCCGAGATGATCTCCTATCTGTCGGAATACTTCGAGCTGGCGCCGGGCGACGTTATTCTGTCTGGCACACCTGCTGGCGTCGGACCGGTGCAGAAGGGCGACAAGATGGAGCTCAGCATCGATGGCCTGGGTACGCTGAGCGTCACGGTCGTCTGAGGCGTCGGGCACCCGCCCGGATGCCCATGGCGGAGCAATCCGCAATCGCCTTGATTTGCGCGGTCAGGTCAGCCTGAAATGCGCTTGTCTGCCGGCCAAGGTCGGCTGCGAACATCTACGAAGAGAATTGGGGGCGGCGGGCGCATTGCGATCCCCCGCCCCCAGCGATTTATGTGTGAAGAACGCAGCGCCTTTCCGGCGCGATGACACCTGAAGGCCCGCCCATGCTGACGACCGAGCCGTCAGCGCAATGGCCGGAAACGGCGCTGCCAACCGCGCCCGAGGCCCTCGCCTCGATCGCAAATATGAACAACCTGCTCCCGCCACTTCGCGAGGCGTGTTCGGTCCGTTTTTCTAGCTGGATAACCGCTCTGACCCGAATATCGGAGGCATGTCGTCTGACCCAGAAGTCGAATGTGACTGGATCATACGGACCATGCCCGCCCCGCAGTCCCGCGTTTTGGAGGCGGTCTCGGTACGGTATTGCGCGACGCGCTCGGGGCCATCGAATTCGCACGCTGCACACGCTACTCAAGGCCATGGCGAAACGCGTCCTGATGCAGCTGAGATCAAGCTGACACTTTCGGCACGCCGTGGAAGGCGACCGCCGACGTTTCAGCCCTGCCAGAACGTCGGTCCTGGCAGGGCATATTCGTCACCCTCGGGCGCCTGCGTAATAGTCGATCCGCGCCTCAAGTCGACCGATGAGATCGGCCAGCGTCAGCGCGAAGGCGAACAGGATCAGGATGAGCGCCCAGAAATGCGCCATCAGGAAGTTCTGGGAATAGAGCGAGAAGAGTGCCCCCACACCGATGATCGACACCAGGAGCTGCCCGATCACGACGCCCTTCACGCCACGGATGACGCCGAGGCGAATACCGGCCAGGATCTCCGGCATGGCCGACAGAAGAATGATGCGAAAGCGATGCCAGCGCGATGCACCGAAGGCGTGTGACATCTCCATCAGCGACGGCGACACGTGCAGAACGCCGGCGCGGGTGTCGAGCGCGATGATCCAGACGGCGAACATGAACACCGTCACCACGACGGTGGGCATGCCCATGCCGAAAAGGATCATGATGACCGGCACAAGCGCCGAAAGCGGCGCCGACAGGAAGATGTTGACCCACATGTTCAGAAGCTGATCCGCCGCCTTCACCAACCCCATCAACATGCCGAGCGCGATCCCAAGCACGATGGCAAGCGCGAGCCCGGCAAGGTAGCTCAGCACAGTGATCTGTGCCGCGGCGGCGAAGCTGGGCGTGAGAACCACGTCACCGAGCGCCATGATCACCTCGGAGAGCGGTGGAAACAGCAACAAGAGTTCGAATTGGCCAATCACCTCCCATGCCGCGGCCCAGAAGATCAGCGCGGCGGCTTTGGGGATGCGAAATCCATACAATTCCATCGGTTACTCCACGTAGGCGCGCAGGCTGGCCCAGATTTCGTCGATCAGGTCCAGATATTCGGGATTGCGCCGGATCAGATCCGGATCGCCGCTACGGTCGATCTCAGGCGTGACGATGCGGTTCAGGCGGCCTGGACGCGGTGACAACATGACGATGCGATCCGACAGGTAAACCGCCTCCTCGATGGAGTGGGTGACCAGGATGAACGTCTTCTTCTCGATCTCGCGCAGGCGCAGCAAGTCCTCCTGGAACTTGCGCCGGGTCTGTTCGTCGACCGCCGAAAAGGGCTCGTCCATGAGCAGAACGTCCGCATCGACGGCCAGCGCGCGGGCCAGCCCGACACGTTGGCGCATACCGCCCGAAAGCTCGTGAGGATACTTTTCCTCGAAGCCTGATAGACCCACCTCATTGATGTAGTGACGGGCGCGTTCTTCGCGCTCACGAACGCCCATGCCCTGCATCTCAAGACCGAAGGCGGCGTTCCGCAGCACGCTGGCCCACGGCATCAACGCGAAATCCTGGAACACGAAAGCCCGTTCCGGTCCCGGCGCCGTGACGGTCTGCCCGTTCACCCGCACCTCGCCGGACGAGGCCTTCAGCAGGCCGGAGATAATCTTCAGCAGGGTTGTCTTGCCGCAGCCCGAAGGGCCGAGAAGGCTCGTCAATTCGCCGCGTTTGAAATCGAGGTTGATGCCCTCGAGCGCAACGACGCTTTCTCCGTAGATCTTGTGGATGTCGCGCACCTCGATGATCGCGTCGGTCTGCGTTTCATTCTGCTGCGCAGGCTCTATCGATGAATTCATTTGGTTCATGGGCATCAGACCCCTCTCTTTTCTGGCCGGAACAGCCGCGTCTCCAGCCGGTAGAGTAGCGAGACGGTGATCACCGCGAACGCGACGATGGAAACGATAACGGCATACATTTCAGGGAACTTGGCGATTGATCGGTTGAAGGTGATCAGGTCGCCGATCCCGGTGGGCGTGATCAGAAGTTCTGCCAGCACGACACCGGAGAAGCCTTCAGCGACCCCAAGCCGGATACCGGCGAACATCATCGGACTGGCCGCGGGCAGGATGATCTGGCGGATCTGCTGCGTCCGCGTGGCCTGGAAGGACCGGCTCATATCCACGAGCGAACCGGGCACGTTGCGCACAGCCTTGTAGCTGTTGATGGCAATCACCGGCATGGCCAGCATGCACACGGCCAGCACCTTGGAGGTGAGCCCGATGCCGTAGACGAAGGTGATAAGCGGAATGAGCGCTGCCATCGGCGCTGCCTGCATGGTTATGAAAACCGGCAGCGTGATCCATTCGACATCGCGCCGAAGACCCATCGAGACACCCGCAGACACGCCGATGCCCAGGGAAATCACCAGCCCGATGACCAAGGGCTCGAGCGTGCGCAGATAGGCGGCGCCGAGTGAGCCGTCGATCGTGAGCCGCCAGAGCGCGGCCATGGTTTCGAAAAAGGACGGAAACGCCCAGTTGAAATTGCTGCGCCCCGCGATCTCCCACGCGGCACAGAAAAGCGCCAGCGAGGCCAACCGCCATAGAAGCGGGGTGCCGCCAAGCGCCTGTAGCGCACGGCTGGTCGGGCCTGCGATGGCCTGCGTATCGGTTGTGGCAGCTGTCATTGACCTTTGCTCTCCTCACCTTCGGACGGCGTATCCACCCGCCCCGCCAACACGGAGGGACGGGCGAGTTTGCATCTTATTGTGCGGCCTTGGCGGTCTCGAGAAGTGTGAAATCCCAAAACGATGCGGGATCGACAGCGTCCGGGTCGACCTGCCCCGCGGCAGCAAGGAAGGCGATGTCGTCAGTCGCATCCTGCGGCTCACCACCGTCGAGGGGATAAACGCCCCCTTCGACGGCTTGGCTGTAATAAGCCTCGGCCTCGGCGGCGACGTCCGCAGGCAGGTCAGGAAGCAAGCCATATTGCTCGCGCAGTTCGCTCACCACGCCGGGGTTTTCATCGATCTCGCGCCACGTCCGCAGCAGTTCTTCGACAAAGATCTGCATGTCGTCCGCACGATTTTCCAACACGTCGGCCCGTGCATAAAGGGCCTCATCCGTGGCGTTGACCCCGTCCAGCGGCAAGCGCATGAACTTGTCGCCGCCACGCTCTTGCAGCAGACGGAAATTCGCGGAATCGACGATCGAGGCATTGATGGTGCCCTGAAGCATCGCGCCGGCGCGTACCTCGGAACCCGGCACGTAGGACATGTTGGAATATTCTATGTCATGCACGGATTCCATCAGACGCATCAGCGCTTCGGTCCCGGACCCGCGCGAGTGCACGGTAACTTCCTCTCCGTCGAGGTCGGCCCAGCCGGAGTAAACCTCCGAATTGACAACCGGGAAGAAGAGCAGGGTCGACATCCGGTAGAACATCCGGATCGGCGCCTGCGAATTGGCCATGAATGCGTAGGGCGCGCCTACGCCGATGTCCGCCTCGCCCGAGAGAACGGCCTGAACGGCCACATCCTCGGAATTGAAGAAATCGAGCTGCATCGGGACGCCCCGCTCCTCCGCACGCTCCATCGCGATGAGCAGGTTCAGGCTTTCGACGCTGGCGATGTCGCCCATCGCGACCCGAAGCGGGTCGTCCTGTGCGGCGACGTTGGTGACGGTCAGTGCAAGCGCAACCGCAGCGCCGCCCGCCGTCAGGACGGTTCTTCTGATGATGGACATGTTTCTCCTCCCTATTTGAAACATCTATTTTCGGCGCATCTCCTCCGATGCGCGTTGTCTTCGCCCGATTGGTTTACCCACCTGTCGAACACTTCGATTATAAAGCTTCATCAAATACGCCTGTCGAAGCACTCCTTCGATACGGCAGGGATACCAAACCACCCCGCTATATTATCGTATACTTTCAAAGCTTTATAAGATCTCTCGAAGCGCTTATCGATTTCTGCGCAATGCACTTCTCAGCATCCACGCTTTCACTCACTGTCGTCATCACGGCCCGTTCGACGGGTCTGTTATCCGACGATAAGATCAATCAGACCCGCACAGCAACACATTTCTCGATTTTTCTGATTGGTTTGAATTGATCGGACCAAACCTTGAAGGCGAGTTGGTGCGGTTGATCTTCCCAATGATCGCGATCTGGTCCGCGGAGATTGCGGTGCCGTCAGGTTTCTCGGAAGGGCGACCGTCTGGCAGCCGATAAACGAGCTATACCCATCATTTCATCTGTAGCCGTCTTTGCGCTTGGTTTGGTTGGGTTCGTTCGCCCGCACACATGCCAATTTCAAAATCATCGTACACTACGCCGGTTTGCGGACCTCCCACGGAGCCGTTGTCGGACCGCGTAGCCACCTCGCGATCATGCCATGAGTGAAAAATCGATATGATCCGGACCGGCTGTCCGGTCAGAGCGTCAGCATCAGTGCAAGACGACACTTTGGACGGAGATCCCGTCGCCGCGCAAAGCCAAGGTATGGGTCTGGTTTCGATAGCATTTCTGGCCCCGGCCCTGCAGGTCTCTCGGCTAGCATCCTGCTTCCTCCGAACCCAGGAGGGGGATATCGCTGCCGGGACGTCGCAAAGGGCCGTCGATGACGAATACTGCATGTCCGGTGGAGGCTATGAGAGCGGCCCCTACCGTCGGCGCCATAATTCTCTCAGTCGTTAGATATTCCGATCGCGTTATGCAGCGCGTGGACGGGCTTTACCGCGTTTCCAACACGCCTCCAATCAGGCGCAGTGGGATTGGTCATCACCGCGCCTGATACCCTCTGGCTGCACTCCCAGCCGCACCGACACCACGCCATCCGCGCATCACGCCAGTGTCCAGATTTGAAACAGCACGCCCGTGAGGAAAGCTCCGCTCAGCGACAGCGCAATGTAGAGCGCGAAGACCGGGGGGCGTGCCAGGGCCCAGACGGCCATCGCCGCCGGGATCGAGGTCACGCCACCGGCGACGAGAAACGCCATACCGGCCCCCGGCGCCATGCCTTGCTCGATCAGGCCACCCACAAGGGGCAGTGCCGCATAGCCGTTGAGATAAGCAGGCACTCCGACGAGCGTTGCCGTGACGATGGGCAGAAGACCCTCGCCGCCCAAGGTCGCAGTCACCGTTTCCGCCGGGATCCAGGCCAGCATCAGGCTTTCGAGCAGGAAAGCCAGCGTCAGCCATTTCGCCAGGAAAACCGTCGTGGACAAGGCCGTCTTGCCGAAGGTTGCGCGACGCGCGGGCTCTGCCCAGAAGCGCCAGATGACCGGCTTCGGCGCCCGGACCTTGGAGCCGCCGCAACCGCCATTTCCGATGCCGTCGCGCAGCGGGTCCGAAAATGCCCCGCCCCGCATCATGAGATGCACGACCGCGCCGCCGAAGACCCCGAGACCGATGGCCGCCAGCGTCTTGGCCACCGCGAACTCGACGTCCAGCACTCCTGCGGTCAGCACGAACATCGACGGGTCCATGATCGGAGAGGCCAGCCAGAACGCCATGACCGCCGAAAGCGGCACGCCCATCGCCAGCAATGCGGCGATCAGCGGGATCACCCCACAGGAGCAGAACGGCGACAGCCCGCCCGCCAGAGCGCCAAGTCCGATCATCAGAA
The DNA here is from genome assembly GCF_009363255.1 of Roseivivax sp. THAF197b. NCBI lineage: Bacteria > Pseudomonadati > Pseudomonadota > Alphaproteobacteria > Rhodobacterales > Roseobacteraceae > Roseivivax > Roseivivax sp. THAF197b. Next base: position 1,907,323 of record NZ_CP045318.1, read on the forward strand.
CAGGCGCACCGGTGAAGGCTTTCGCGATCAGGTTGTCGGCGCCCGTCGCACCAGCCCAGGCGGCAATGCCAATGGACAGCAGCAGATAAGGGGCGGTGTGCAACAGCGCATTGCCCGCGAACACCGCGGAATCGATGGCTTGCGGTGGGTCGATGACCGCGAGGACCGCGAGGATCAGCGCGGAGGCGAGCCAGACCCGCTGCGTCTGCCATATCTGGCGAAGGGCGGCGCGCAGGCCGGGCTGTGCAACGCTCGTATCGGTCATGACCAAATATCCAGAATTACGGGTGTTTCAGCGAAAGAAAAATCGGATGTCGTCTTCACGCGGCATCCTCCGCGGGCAAGGTGGTCACGCCGGTGCAGCATTCCGAGGTCAGAAAGTCGAGAACGCTGCGCATGGCCGGGAAATCCACACGATTGAAAACCTCGCGGCCCTGCTTTTCCTGCAGCACTAGGCCCGACCCCACGAGCGTCGACAGATGATGCGCCAGCGTCGAGGGCGCGAGCCCAAGATGCTCCCCGATATCGCCGACCCTGAGGCCATCGTCGCCGGCCTTTACCAGAAGGCGGAAGATCGACAGGCGGGCATCATGGCCGAGCGCCGCAAGGGCACGTGCGTTGGGACTGGTCAGTGTCATGGCATCAAAATAACCAAATTTCTGGTTATGTAAAGATGTCACCGCATGCCTCCGCAAGTTTGATGGTGACCCGCCGGATTGAGACTTACCCGGGGGCCCGCCAATCAAGCGCCGGTCTCATCCCGCGCGAGGTTGCGCAGGATCGGGCAGTCGGGCCGGTCATCCCCATGGCAGGCCTCGACGAGGTCGGTCAGCGTCGCACGCATCTCCTGTAGCTGGGTGATCTTCTCGTTGATCGCGGCAAGATGCTCCTCGGCCAGGGCTTTGACCTGGGCGCTTTCGCGGCTCTCATCCTCGTAGAGGTTCATGAGCGTACGGCAATCCTCGATCGAAAAGCCCAGATTGCGCGCGCGTCCCAGGAATCGCAGCTTGTGCAGATCCGTCTCGCGAAAGCGGCGATAGCCATTGGCCATGCGCTCCGGCCGGACAAGACCGATATCCTCGTAGTACCGGATGGTCTTGGGCGGCAGGCCCGCGCGGTCGGCGACATCTCCGATATTCATGATCGCGTCTCCTTCTATTCGGCCGGTTGCGGGCGCGGGGCAGAGGCTGCCGCGCGGGCGGTCTCGGACCCGTTCACGGCAGGGTCCAGGCGACGCAGCCGCAGCGCATTGCTCAGCACCGAGACCGAGGACAGAGCCATGGCGCCTGCCGCGAATACGGGCGACAGGAGCAGCCCGAAGGCAGGGAATAGCGCCCCGGCCGCCACCGGGATGAGCCCCACGTTGTAGCCAAAGGCCCAGACGAGGTTCTGCCGGATATTGGACATCGTGGCGCGCGAGACCGCGACCGCGTTCACCACGCCGCCAAGATCGCCTGCCATCAAGACCACATCGGCGGATTCGATGGCCACATCCGTGCCCGTCCCGATGGCGATGCCCACATCCGCATGGGCGAGCGCCGGGGCGTCGTTGATCCCGTCCCCGACAAAGGCAATGCGACCGCCCTGCCCGCGCAACTCGTTCAGCGCATCCACCTTTCCGCCGGGCAACACGCCTGCGATCACCGTGTCGATGCCGGTCTCGCGCGCGATGGCCTCCGCCGTCTCGCGCTTGTCGCCGGTGATCATGGCGACCTTGAGCCCGCGGGCCCGAAGTGCTGCAATCGCCGCCTGGCTGCCCGGCTTGACCGGATCGGCCACCCCAATCACGGCCGCCAGCTTGCCGTCGATGGCCGCGAAAAGCGCGGTGCGGCCACGCTCGGCCAGCGCCCGCTCCGTCTCGGCCAAGGCGCCCGTGTCGATGCCTTCGCGCGCCATGAAGCGGTCCGCGCCGATCCGCACCTCGCGCCCCTGCACATGCGCCACGACGCCGTAGCCCGTGACAGACCGGAAACCCGTTGCCTCCGGCAGGGTCAGCCGGTCGGCCCGCGCGCCCGCGACGATGGCCGCGGCGACCGGATGTTCGGATTGCGCCTCGACAGCTGCGATCTGGGCCAGAACCGTGTCGCGCGCGAAGCCCTCGGCCACGACCAGATCGGTCAGGCGCGGCTTGCCCTCGGTCACTGTGCCGGTCTTGTCGAGCGCGATGATCCCGACCTCGGACAGCGCCTGCAGCGCGTCGCCCTTGCGGAACAGGACGCCCATCTCGGCGGCCCGGCCCGTGCCCACCATGATCGAGGTGGGCGTGGCCAGCCCCATCGCGCAGGGACAGGCGATGATCAGGACCGACACGCCCGCGACCAGTGCAAGGGTCAGCGCGGGGTCCGGCCCGATCAGCAACCAGATCGCCACGGTCAAGAGCGCTGCGGCCATGACAGCAGGCACGAACCACAGCGTCACCCGATCGACGAGGCCCTGGATCGGAAGCTTGGCGCCTTGCGCCTCTTCGACCATTCGGATGATCTGCGCCAGCGTCGTATCCGCCCCCACGCGCGCGGCGCGGAAGGTCAGGCTGCCCGTGGCGTTGACCGTGCCGCCCGTGACCGTGTCGCCCGGCCCTTTCGCGACGGCCAGCGGCTCGCCTGTAATCATGCTCTCATCCACATCGCTGGCGCCCTCAGTCACTTCGCCGTCCACGGGAAGACGCTCTCCGGGGCGCACCTGGATGAGATCGCCCACCTGAAGCGCATCAATCGGCACCTCCGTGGCTTCGCCATCGCGCAGAACCCGCGCATTGCGCACCTGCAGCCCCATCAGTGCGGCGATCGCGGCCCCTGTGCGGCCCTTGGCCCGCGCCTCGAGCCACCGCCCGACGAGGATCAGGACGACGATGACCGCCGCCGCCTCGAAATAGACGGCGCGCACGGCCTCAGGCAGCAACGCAGGCAGAAAGGTTGCAATAACGGAATAGCCCCAGGCGGCGCCGGTGCCGACAGCCACCAGGCTGTTCATGTCGGGCGCCCCACGCGCGAGCGCAGGCAGACCCTTGGCGTAGAAGTGCCGACCCGGCCCGAAAAGCACGAGGCTCGTCAGGAGAAACTGGATCACCCAGGAGGTTTGCATCCCGATAGTGTTGGCGATCAGGCCATGAAAGCCCGGGATCACATGCGCGCCCATCTCGAGGATGAAAACGGGCAGCGTCAGCGCCGCGGCCAATACCACGCGCCGGGCCAGATCGCGGGCCTCGTCTTCCTTCCGGGCAACGCGCGACCGGGTCGCATCGGCCTCCGCGATCACCGCCGGATATCCTGCCTCCGTGGCTGCGGCTTTCATCTTGTCCGGCGTGACGGCCCCGTCCAGATAGTCGACCGTCGCATTTTCGGCCGCGAGGTTCACATTCACCGACAGAACGCCCGGCACCGCTGCCAATGCCTTGTCCACCCGGCCCACGCAGGAGGCGCAAGACATCGAGGCCACGTTGAGCACCACGCGGGACTGGCGCGCGGGGTAGCCCAACGCGTCGAGCGCTTGCACCGCCTCCTCAAGGGCCGCGCTGTCCGCAACCGTCAGGCGGGCCGTCTCGGACGCGAGGTTGACCGATACCTCCGACACGCCCTCAAGCGCGGAGAGGGTCCGGTCGACCCGCCCGACGCAGGAGGCGCAGGACATGCCCTCGATGGACAGGGTGAGCGTGTGAGCGTCGGACATTACAGGGCCTCGTGGTATCGTTTGATACGCATATAGGGCTTCCAGTCACTGGAAGCTCAAGGCCCGATCCAAAAAAACGCGCCGCGCTGGTTTCAAAGCGCGGCGCGGCATGTTTGCGAGACGGGGCCCGCCCCGCTCAGGCGTCCTGCACGACTTTCTGGCGTTGCAGGCCCAGCCCTTGGATACCCGCTTCGACGAGATCGCCTTCTTTCAGGAAGTGCTGCGGCGACATGCCAAGACCCACACCCGGCGGTGTGCCCGTCGCGATCACGTCGCCGGGATGGAGCGTCAGAATCTGGCTGAGATAGCTGACGATGAAATGCGTGTTGAAGATCATCTTCGACGTGCTGCCCGATTGCATGCGGGTGCCGTTCACGTCGAGCCAGATGTCGAGGTTCTGGACATCGCCCACCTCATCGGGCGTGACCAGCCAAGGGCCGAGCGGCCCGAAACTGTCGCAAGACTTGCCCTTGGTCCATTGGCCCCCGCGTTCGATCTGGAAACTGCGTTCGCTGACGTCATTGGCCACGCAATAGCCCGCGATATACGCAGGCGCGTCGGCTTCGCTGACGTATTTCGCCTCGCGCCCGATGACGATGCCAAGCTCGACCTCCCAATCCACCTTGGAGGCGCCGCGCGGCATGACAATCGGATCCTCCGCGCCGGAAATCGCAGAGGTGGCCTTCATGAACATCACGGGCTCGGTCGGGATGTCCCAGCCACCTTCGGCCGCGTGATCGGCATAGTTCAGCCCGATGCAGATGAACTTGCCGGTCCCGCCGACACAGGGCGCAAGCCGCGACGAACCCTCGACCGCAGGCAGGCTTGCCGGGTCAAGCGCTTCAAGCTCCGACAGCGCGCCCAGCGTCTCGCCCGCCAGATCGCCGATATGACCGGAGAGGTCGCGGATCACGCCGTTGCTGTCCACAAGCCCCGGTTTTTCTGCACCTTTTGCACCGTAACGGACGAATTTCATGGCCGGTCTCCCAAAGTTTCGGTCGGGCTTGCGCAAGCCCCATGTGATCCGCTGCAGAGAACCGGATCGCAGCCGGATTGTGAAGCCGAAAGCGGGCGATCTTTCTCTGCCTTTACGTCCACGTTCGAAACATGGGCGCAGTATTCGGGTCCGCGTTCTAGACCGTGCCCTTGCGCAGCCGAGCCAGATCGCCGGCATCGAGGATCAGGCGCACGCCAAGCGCGCCCTTGCCCGACCGCACCGGCCTCTTGCGCAAGCCGATCTCCAACGCCTCGACCGCTTCAAACGCCGCGCAGGCCGCAGCCATACGACTGATTAGACGTTCTTGCGTGTGGTAATGGCCGTCAGCGGCCAAAGCCTCCAACTCCGCGACAAGCGGATCGTAATCGAAGACATGCGCCATCCCGTCCTTGGCGATCAGGACCTTCTCCTGTGCGATGTGCAGCGTCAGATCGAGGATATGCGCCTCGGGCACCACGTCCTCCGGTCCGTATGTGCCGATATCGGCGTCGATTTCCAAATCGGTGAGTTCTATCAGCGCGTTTGCGGTCATTCTCTCATATCCTCCTGATTTCGAAGGCAGATAGGGCCTCTGCCGATACGGAACAGATACGCGCGGCACGGGATAAGTCGACGGGGAGGCTGCCTTGCGGAAAACGCGGCGCAGACGAAACAAAACCCCCGTCGATGGCGAATACGGAAAACTAAATTAAAAACCTGGGAACCTTATCGCCTCCCCGCGCGTTGCGATGTCGCGACGTGAGTTCCGGGGGGTGAGTCATGTTTTTTTTCAGAAGTGGAAAGCATCGTTTCGATGCGGTGGTGTCGGAGCATCAGACCGTCTGGTCCCGCGTCCGTGCGCAGATCGCGCAGCCCAAAAATCCAGTCACGACACGCAGTGCCAAACCGATCACCAGTCCGGACGACCTCGCGCGGCTCGTCGACGGGTTTGAAGATCTGGCAGATGCGGCCCCGTCGAAGGCAGCGAACCGGCCTTGGGACACGGGCGAAGACCTGACCGCTGATCCGGCCACGCCCGCTCGAAGCTGACCCCGGCGGAAAACAGCACCCGGCCACGGCAAAAAGGGTGGCCCGATGGACCACCCTTTTCGCGTTGTCTTGCTCATTTATCGTGCCTCGCCGCGACCTTTGAGGGAGGTCAGTCGCGGTCTGAGTGAGCGTCGTCGTCGCCCTTTCGTCCGGTCAGCGCGTAGATCAGCGCCGTTACCAAAGAAAGACCGACGAGCCCAATCACGAAGATATCGGTCATCGTTCTACCTTTCCTTGATCCTGTTGTCGCAATACCAACGGCCAAAACAGGCATCGGTTCCCGAAAATCGAGACTTACGTCGAAATTCTGCGTTTTTTCGTTGACAAGGCGAAAATTCGTGGATCAGAGCGCCAGCTTGTTGCGCCGTTCTTCGGCCTCGCGCGCCTCCTTGTGGGCGGCCTTGACCTGTCCGCGATTTGCGCGACGTGCCAGGGCGGCTTCGACCAATGCGGTGAATAGACGGCGATGCGCACGTCGATAGAACAGGTGTTCGGGGTGCCATTGAACACCGATGGCCATGGGATCGCTTTTGCGTTCGATGGCCTGGATCATGCCGCCATCGTCGCGGGCCGCGATCTGAAGCCCCTCCCCCAGCCTTTGAACCGCCTGCGAATGCAGCGCATTCACGTTCAGGCAGGCCTCACCCGTCACCCGCGCAAGAAGCGTCTCGTCCAGAAGGTCGACGCGCTTTTTGGGCAGGATCGTGCGGTAATACTTGGAATCGTAGACGTCATAGGCGTCCTGGTGCAGATCGCCGCCCAGCACGACGTTCAGCATCTGCGACCCACGGCAGATCCCCAAGATGGGCAAGTCCCGCTCGAACGCACCGCGCAGCACCTCCGTCTCGAGCGCATCGCGGTCGGGGTCGAGCCTGACACCCACGCGCACCTCGCCCCCGTAGAGCGTAGGCGCGATATCATCGCCGCCCCCGATCACCACGCCGTCGACCGCGTCGAGCGCAATCTCCCGGCCCGATTGCCAGCGGATCGCCCGCCCGCCGCCGAGCCACACGCTCAGCGCCATCAGCGGAAAGATCCGCCAGCCGGAGCGGCGCGAGACGGTCACACCGATGACGGGACGCCCATCGCTCATGAGATCCCCCCGACGATGTCGGCCGCGCACTTGGCCCAATCGCTGCGGGTCGTGGTCAGATGCGCGCGATGATCGCGCCATGCCGCGCATAGATCGCCGATGAGGCCCGCATCCTGCGCGACCTCCTCGATCCGGACCCATCGCTGCCATTCGAGGCTCAGCGACCAGTCGGGCTCGTCAATACGGCAATCCGGCAGACGATAATGATAGGTCGGGCGCGGCGAGATCAGGTTCATGTCCATGGCACCCGCCACACGCGCCTCGTCGAGATGCGCAAAGAGGCACAGCATATCGAGCCCATGGTTCCGCGACGGTGCGCGGTCGAGATAAAGATCGATCAGCGCGTCGAGCGATCCGATTTCCTCGGCCAGACCGTCCAGCAAGGGGCGCGGATAGGCATCCACATAGGGCATGACCCGCCGCGCGAGATCAATGCGCGCGGCATCTCGAATGGAATCCTCCAGGAAGGCGAATGCCCGCAGCGTCGGCAGGATATCGGGCAATGTCTCGCCCGTGACCTCCGGGTTGAAATGCACCCCGAAGCCCAGGAAGACGCCCGCCGCCGTGCCGGTCGCCCCGGCCTTCGCCAGATCGGCGCAAAGCGCGTCGAGCTTCGTGATCTCCGCGGGCAGGATCGGGCCGGTGACGATTTCCACCGGAACCACCTGGCGCGCAATGTCATGGATGCGCTGCTGAAATCCGCTTTCCGCGCGCTTGAGGTACTGCGTGTCGAGGTAGACTTCGATGTCGCCGAGTTCCGTGTCGGTGACCACGTAGCCGCGTTCGCCCCGCTGCTCGACCTGGCCGCCCATACGCTCGGTGATGACGCCCGTCACCTGCTCTTCCGCGAGCGCGCCGAACTCGATCTCCACACCGACGCGGCGCGGATCGCCATTGGCATTGTCCCGAACCGGCAGCGGCGCGGGCGAGGATGGGGCGGTGTTCCGAGATGCAGACATCAGTAATCCACCACTTCGGGTTTGAAATCGGAAATCCGGAAGGTGACGGCCACACGGTAGATGTCACCGGAAAGGCCCTGGCTCAGCTCGCCGCCGAGCTGCGTCGAAAAGGCCTGGATCAAGCGCTGCCCAAGACCGCCCATACGGTCCACCACGGGAAGGTGCTCGGGATTGGAGGTGTTCGTCACCTCGAAGGCCACATCCTTGTCCGATGTCCGCTTGAGACTGACGGTGATCCGGGCCTGCCCCTCGGCGTCGCGCTGGATGTATTTCTCGGCATTGGCCACAGCCTCTGCGGTCAGAAGCGCCAGCGGCATCGCCTGATCGGGATAGACCTCGACATGGTCGAGATCGCGGATGATCTCGATCTTGCGGTCGTCCTGTTCGGACATCAGCGTGATATGCTGGGTCAGTTCTTCGAGCAATTCGCGCACATCGACCCGGCCCAGATCGGCCGTGCGATACAGCTGGCGGTGGATGGCCGCGAGGCCGCGGATGCGTTCCTGCAAGCGCCGCAGAACGCGCTTCGTCTCATCGGTGTCCGATTGCCGGATCTGCATGTTCATGATCGACGAGATCAGCTGCAGGTTATTCTTGACCCGGTGATGCACCTCCTTGAGCAGGATGGTCTTCTCGCGCAGCGCGTTTTCAAGCTGGGCCTCGTCCTGCAGGATCGAGTCGGACATCAGCAGGAAATCGTTCTCCATGTCCCGCAATTCAAGCGCCATATCGGCGGCGGAGGTCTGCGCGGGCAACCGTCTGTCGCGCGCAAAGCTGCGCATCTGGTAGCGCAGGGTCCGAATGTGACGGATCACCAGCCGGTTCACGGCGAGATAGGCGACAATGACGCTGGCCGCCCACATCACGAGCGGCAGCGCCTTGGCGAAACTGCCCGCCCGCAGCGCGTTCAGTTCGGGGCTGTCCTCGGGCCAGATGCTGATCGCGTAAAGTATGTCGGGCACGATGGCGGAGACGACGAAGATGCGTTCCAGACCATCTGCACTGCGCGCGAGGAAACTGTACTTGTCCTGTCCGGGCAAGGACGCGAGCGCGATCGTGTCGGGCAAGAGCGGGCGGATCGCTTCGTTTCCGAGGTTGGATTTGAGAAGCTCGCCATCGGCGTTGAAAAGCGCAACATCCGTGAAGTTCGAGGCGGCGCTTTCGTCTTTCCTCTGGAGGTCCCGCATCGTCGCAACCGGGATCGAGACGGCGACATGGCCGATATGCCTGCCCTGCTGGAACACCGGCTCCAGCAAAACGACGACCGGCTCGTTGCTGATCGGAGGTTGTTTGATGCGGAAGATGCTTCGCTGAGGCTGGGCCAGCAGCTCAAGGGCGCGCTCCGAGCTCGTCTTCTCGGGAACCTCTGCTGTTGCGCATAAATAAGTGCCGTCTATCCCGACCAACGCGGCAAAGCTGACCTGAGGCTCGCCGGCGACATATTCGATCAGCGCCTGACTGCACTGTTCGCGCGAGCCGCCCGAGACCTGCGAAATGGTGCCAAGCGCGTTCGCGGCGCCCATCACCGAAGTGATGACGGAGCGCTCGGCGGCGACCGCAGCCTCCGTCCGGTCGGTCAGGCTCAGCTGAGTGCGCGCGCGCGTTTCGTCATCAAGTTGCGCTGTCTGAAAATAGGCGACCAGACCGATGGGAACCAACGCGATCGACAAAAAGCCGATAATCCGCGCGCCCAATCCGCTGGGGATGGGCCTGGGTCCAGGTGCACCAATCATGACTTAACGCGCCGTTGACGACGAGCTTCCGGAGACAACCGCGAGGGTTGCCTGGTCTGTGAGTTCGAAGGCTTCCTCGTCGCTGAGATGCAGCAATTCCGTCAGCCTCGCACGGGCGCGGTTTGTCCGGCTCTTGATGGTGCCGACCGCGACGCCGCACATGTCTGCCGCTTCCTCGTAGGAAAAGCCCGACGCACCGACAAGCACAAGCGCTTCGCGCTGTTCGTCGTTCAGTGTCTGGAATGCGCGCATGAAGTCCTTCATCTGAAGGCGGCCGTCATGGGCGGGCTTTTCGGACAGAGTTTCGGTTAAAAGACCGTCCGCATCCCCGACCTCGCGGCCCGCTTTGCGCCTGTTGGAATAATAGGTGTTGCGCAGGATGGTAAACAACCAAGCCCGCATGTTCGTGCCCGCCTCAAACGTGTGGATCTTGGTCCAGGCCTTGACCAGTGCATCTTGCACCATGTCATCGGCCAGCGATCCGTTGCGGGTCAGCGAGAGGGCAAACGCCCGGAGCGCGGGCAAATGCTCCACGATCTCGTCACGGGGATCTGCATTCATTCGTCAACCTCGTCCGAAGACCCCTTCGGACTGTCGTCCTGTGCTTTCAATTGAGAAAGAAGGTCGAGAAATCGATCCGGGACATCCTGCTCAAGCATGTCCTGGTACACCTTTTTCAGGTTGTCATCTATCACGCTGTCCTGCCGCCGCTTCTGGTGTTCCTGAGCCATACTTTCCCTTGCGCACATGTTCTTTTTTGGCCCTAATTCCGGAACCAACCCGCGCCCAACTGGTTTAGTTCCCGAAGCCTAGAAAAAAAAAGGATGTCGAGGACATGTCCCAAACCGACCTGAGCAGCGAGATCGGCCAAGCCCTGCCGTATCTTCGCCGATATGCGCGCGCGCTGACGGGATCGCAGTCAACGGGTGATCAATATGCGGCGGCAACGCTCGAGGCAGTTCTTGCCGATCGCTCCATCACGGTGGGCGCAAGCAGGCCCAAGGTCGGATTGTTCCAGACATTCCACGGTATCTGGGTCACCACGGGCGCGCCCGTGACGGACGAGGATACCGGTCCCCTGGCCGCCGCGCAGCGTCACATGTCGCGCCTGACCACGAACAGCCGCGAGGCGCTCCTGCTCCACACGATCGAGGAATTCACCCTCGCCGAAGTGGGTGAAGTGATGAATGTCGGGACGGAAGAGGCCGAGATCCTCGTACAGACCGCGCGTCAGGAAATGGCGGATGCGATGTCTGGTCGGGTGCTGATCATCGAGGACGAGGCGATCATCGCCATGGATCTCGAAAGCATCGTGGCAGACCTTGGCCACCGGGTCACCGGCGTCGCGCGCACACGTGATGGCGCGGTCGCACTTGGCGCGAAGGAAACGCCCGACCTGATCTTGGCCGACATCCAGCTTGCGGATAACTCGTCGGGCGTGGATGCGGTCAACGACCTCCTGCGCGATCTGGGCGAACGTCCGGTGATCTTCATCACGGCCTTCCCCGAGCGGCTTCTGACCGGCGACAAGCCCGAGCCCGCCTTCCTGATTTCGAAGCCCTATTCCGAGGAGCAGGTCCGCTCCGCGATCAGCCAGGCGATGTTCTTCTCCTCGACGGAGACGCTGCGCGCCTGACGCCATGCCGCAGGTTAGAACGACAAACGCCGGGGAAATCCCCGGCGTTTTTTTTGGCTCAAGCCTTCGGCGCGTCCCTAGCTTGCCAGCGATGGCAACCAGAGCACGATCGCCGGGAAGGCCACCAGCAGCGCGATGGTGATGCCGTCGGCGATGAAGAACGGCGTCACACCGCGGAATACGTCCTGCACCGACAGGTCGGGCCGCACGCCCGCCACCACGAAGCAATTGAGCCCGATGGGCGGTGTGATCAGGCAGAACTCGGCCATCTTCACCACAAGGATGCCGAACCAGACCGCGCACATCGGCCCCGACATGCCGAAGGTGCTGTCGGCGGCACTCACGAATTCGCCGCCATTCAGCGCCATGACCGCCGGGTAGACGACAGGCAGCGTCAGCAGCAGCATCCCGATGGCGTCCATGAACATGCCAAGCACCGCATAGGCCAGGAGGATGCAGACCAGGATCAGCATTGGCGAATATTCCAGCGCCGTGATCCAGTCGGAAAACGCGCTTGGCAGATCCGCAAAGCCCAGGAAGCGCACGTAGATCAGCACGCCCCAGATGATCGAGAAGATCATGATCGAAAGCTTCGCCGTCTCGACCAGCGCATCCTTCAGCTCCCTCCAGCGCATGCCGCGATAGACCGCCATCAGGAAGACGATGAAGGCGCCGATTGCGCCGCCCTCGGTGGGCGTGCCCCAGGCATCGCCGCCAAACGGGTTGTAGACGAAGCAGATGATGATCACGACCACGGCCACAATGGGCAGCGCGGGCGGCAGCGCCGAAAAGCGCTGGCGCCACGTGAACCCGGTCACGGGCGGGCCGAAATTCTTCAGCGTCAGCGCAAGCCCGATGATCAGGAGCGCATAGATTAGAGCCGAGAACATGCCCGGGATGAAGCCCGCGAGCAGCAGCTTGCCCACATCCTGCTCAACGATGATCGCGTAGATCACGAGGATCGCCGAGGGCGGGATCAGCGAGGCGAGCGTGCCGCCTGCCGCCACGACGCCCGCGGCAAAGCGCTTGTCATAGCCGACTTTCAGCATTTCCGGGATGGCGATGCGCGCAAAGACCGCCGCCGTGGCGACGGATGCGCCCGACACCGCCGCAAAGCCCGCCGTCGCGAAGACCGTTGAAACGGCCAGCCCGCCCGGCACCCAGGCGATCCAGCGCTTGGCCGCCTCGAAGAGCGCGCGCGTGAGGCCCGCGTAATAGGCCAGATAGCCGATCAGGATGAAGGTCGGGATAAGGCTCAGCGCCTGGCTTGCCACCTTGCCATGCGGCACCTGCCCTGCGGTCTTCACCGCGACGGTCAGCGCCCAGGTGAACTCGTCCGCGGCAAAATCCTTCTTCTCCCAGAAAATCCAGATGAGGCCGATGACCCCGGCCAAGGCTGCCGCGAAAGCGACGCGCATGCCGAGTACGACCATGACAAGAAGGCCACCCGTGACCCAGAGACCGATATCGATAGGATCCATGGCGTCAGTCCCTCTGGCTCAGCATTTCGGCTTCTTCGGCGGCGATCTCAGCGGCGGACTGGATCAGCGGCACGGCGACGGGATTGGCCGTGCCCGACAGGATCGCGCGGCCGTATCCCCATAATTGCAGGACAAGCCGCACCGACATGACCGAGAAGGCCACCGGCACGACAAGTTTCGCAGGCCAGATCGGCAGCCCGATATCGATGGAGCTGTCCCGGCTCCACATCGGCGCGCTGAAATCGAACGACCGGTCGAAATGCGCCCAGGTGCCCCAGACGAGGGCCAGCATCAAAAGCAGGATGCCGAAGGTCGTGATGAACTCGGCGATCCACAACAGCCGTCCGCGCAACTGCCCAATCACGATGTCCATGCGGATATGCCCGCCCACGCGCTGCACGTAGGAGATGCCGAGGATGGCGATCAACGGCATGAAGGCCTCGATCCAGTCGACATAGCCCGGCAAGGGCTCGTTGAAGCCGTTCCGCCCGGTCACCGACACCACCGCGAGAACCATCAACCCGAAGGCAAAAATCCCCGAGATCAGGGCGAAAAGCCATTCGAGCTTTGCAAGTTTGCGGTCGAGACGGCTCAGCAGGCTGTCATCTTCGAGAACCTTGGCACTTCCGGCCATGGCCTGTCCTCCCCGTGATCTGTCCTGTCGTGACAAGACGAAACCGGCGGCGCGCGAGGGCGCCGCCGGACGTCATGCGGTCATTGCGCTCAGTTGGAGGCGCGTTGCTCCTCGAGCGTGGTCATGACCAGGTCGAAGAGTTCCTGACCGGGCATGCCCTGCGCGTTCATTTCCTCGATCCAGGCCTGCTGGATCGGACCACCGGCGACTTCCTCGAACTTGGCAAGCTCGTCTTCGGAAATCTGCACCGCGGTCACGCCCTTCTCTTCCAGAACGGCATTCCAGCGGTCCAGAAGTTCGCCGTAATTGGCCAGGTAATGATCGATGGCCTCGGGCACGGAGCTGTCGAAGATCTCGCGCTCCTCGTCCGACAGGCTCTCATAGGCATCGATATTGACCACGACGGGGCAGTTAACGGTGCCCGGGTTGAGGTTCGCGGTCCACCAATCGGCCTGGTTGATCGTGCCGAACGACAGGTGCGCGTGCTGGGCGAAGGCCACGGTGTCGACGACACCCGATTCCATCGCCTGGTATGCCTCGGACGAGGTCACAGAGGTCGGAACGCCGCCCACGGCCGCGAAGGCTTCGCCCAGACCGCCGGTTGCGCGCACGCGCATACCGTCGAACTCCGCAAGCTCGTCGCGCGCCTCGCCCGTGCCCACGAGGTTGTATTGCGGCATCGGCGAGGTCATCACCATTTTGGCATTCCACTGCGCCATCTCTTCGGCCACGGCGGGATGATCGTAGACGGCATGGCTGACCGCGACTTCCTCATCGAGGTTGGAGACGCCGAGGAACGGCAATTCCAGCACGGTGATCGCGCGGTTCTTGTCGGGGTGATAGCCTGCGCAGAACTGCGCCATCTCGAAGGCGCCGATGGAGATGCCGTCGAGGTTCTCGCGGTTGTTGGACAGACCGCCATAGGAAATGTTCATCGTGAAGCCGCCATCGGACTTCTGCTCCACGAGCTCGGCCAGCTTGTGGATGTGCTCGGTGAAGGCACGGCGCTTGCCCCAGACGGAGACGTTCCATTCGGTGGCTGCGGCTTCGGTTGCGAAGCTGAGCGCGAGCGCGGATGCGGTCAGTTTGACCGTGAGTGATGTCATTGGTTCTTCTCCCTTGATCGGGCGTTTGGCACGCCGCTGTGCGCGCAGGGTAATGCGATCGAAGCCGGACGCAAGGGAAAGACGGGCGGTTTGCGGCAATCCGGGCCCGGAGGCCCCCTTGGTCGGGCATGCGCCGGCTAACCACAGGCGGGGGCGGAGGCGTCTTTACGCTACGGCAGCGCTAACACCGCATGAAAACGGACGCTTAGAGTAGCATGGTGAAGCATATTTACAGATAATGCATATTCTGGAAAATCATTTCACAAAAAAACGGCTTGAAAACTGTAGGTTATTTATCCGTTTTCAATGCTGCGCTATGCTCCGTGACAAATATCACGACCACTTGACCGGATTCGTCACATACAGAAACCTGCAAATGGTCAGATCAGGAGGAGTGAGAACATGAGCCATCACGACCCGCATGAGACGTTTGCGCCGAGCGCGGAGACGGTATCGCGCGCGCATGTGGATGCGGCGCGCTACGAGGAGATGTATGCCCGCTCGATTTCCGATCCGGAGGGGTTCTGGGCCGAGCAGGGTCAGCGCATCGACTGGATGCGCGCGCCCACGAAGATCAAGGACGTGAACTTCGACTACGGCAATGTCTCGATCAAGTGGTACGAGGATGGCCAGCTCAACGTCGCGGCGAATTGCATCGACCGCCATCTCGAGACCCGCGGCGATCAGACTGCGATCATCTGGGAGCCCGATGACCCGCAGGAGGGCGCGCAGCACATCACCTATCGCGACCTCGCGACCAATGTCTCCAAGATGGCCAACATCCTGAAGGACCAGGGCGTGGCCAAAGGTGACCGCGTGGTGATCTACCTGCCGATGATCCCCGAGGCGGCCTATGCCATGCTCGCCTGCGCGCGGATCGGCGCAATCCATTCCATCGTCTTCGCGGGCTTTTCCCCCGATGCGCTGGCGCAGCGCGTGAACGGCTCGGACGCCAAATGCGTCATCACCGCCGACGAGGCCCCGCGCGGCGGGCGCAAGACCGCGCTCAAGGCCAATGCGGACAAGGCGCTGGCGCAATGCGACGCGTCCGTCAAATGCCTTGTCGTGCGCCGCACCGGCGGCGACGTTGCCTGGGACGCGGCCCGCGACGTGGATGTGACAGCCGCCATGGCGGAGGCTTCCGCTGAATGCGCGCCCGAACCCATGGACGCCGAAGATCCCCTTTTCATCCTGTATACGAGCGGCTCGACCGGCCAGCCCAAGGGGGTTGTGCACTCAAGTGGTGGATATTTGGTTTACGCCGCCCTGACCCATGAGGTCACCTTCGATTACCATGAAGGCGACATCTATTGGTGCACCGCAGATGTTGGGTGGGTCACCGGGCACTCCTACATCATCTATGGCCCGCTCGCCAATGGCGCCACCACGCTGATGTTCGAGGGCGTGCCCACCTACCCCGATGCCAGCCGCTTCTGGCAGGTCTGCGAGAAGCACAAGGTCACCCAATTCTACACCGCACCCACGGCGATTCGCGCATTGATGGGCCAGGGCAACGATTTCGTAACGAAATGCGATCTATCCTCGCTGCGACTCCTCGGAACGGTGGGCGAACCGATCAACCCCGAGGCCTGGACCTGGTATAACGATCTGGTCGGTGGCGGGCGCTGCCCGATCGTCGATACCTGGTGGCAGACGGAAACCGGCGGGCACCTGATGACCCCCCTGCCCGGCGCGCATGCAACCAAACCCGGCGCGGCGATGAAGCCGTTCTTCGGGATCAAACCGGTCGTTCTAGAGGCCGAAAGCGGAAAGGAGATCGAGGGCAACCCCGCCGAGGGCGTGCTGGCCATCGCCGATAGCTGGCCCGGCCAGATGCGCACCGTCTGGGGCGATCACGAGCGGTTCGAGAACACCTATTTCCAGCAATACAAAGGCTATTACTTCTCGGGCGATGGCTGCCGCCGGGACGAGGACGGCGATTACTGGATCACCGGCCGGGTCGATGACGTGATCAACGTCTCGGGCCACCGGATGGGCACGGCCGAGGTGGAATCGGCGCTGGTCAGCCACGATTCCGTCGCCGAGGCCGCAGTGGTCGGCTATCCCCATGACGTGAAGGGCCAGGGCATCTATTGCTACGTGACCCTGATGTCTGGCCAGGAGCCCTCGGACGAGCTGCGCAAGGAGCTGCGCAACTGGGTCCGCCAGGAAATCGGCCCCATCGCCTCGCCCGATCTCATCCAATGGGCGCCGGGCCTGCCCAAGACCCGCTCCGGCAAGATCATGCGCCGCATCCTGCGCAAGATCGCCGAAAACGACTACGGCGCCCTGGGCGACACCTCCACCCTCGCCGAGCCAGAGGTCGTCGACGACCTCATCGAAAATCGCATGAACCGCGGGTGATGGTCATGGATGGTACACGCAATCCCGCGAAAGCCCCGGTTCTGATCCTTCTCGGCCCTCCGGGGGCCGGGAAAGGCACCCAGGCGCGCAAGCTCGAGGCCGAATACGGCCTCGTCCAACTCTCGACCGGCGACATGCTGCGGGCCGCCGTCAAGGCAGGCACCGACGCCGGGAAAGCGGCCAAGGCGAAGATGGAGGCAGGCGCGCTCGTCTCGGACGAGACCGTCACGCAGATCCTCGCCGACCGGCTGGCCGAGCCTGACACCGCGAACGGCGTCATCCTCGACGGCTTTCCGCGGACCACAGCACAGGCCGAGACGCTCGATCACATCCTCGCCGCGCGCGGCCAGCAGATCGACGCGGCCATCAGCCTCGAGGTCGACGACGCCGAAATGGTGACCCGCGTGTCGGGCCGCTTCACCTGCGCGTCCTGCGGCGAGGGCTATCACGACCAATACAAGAAACCCGCAAAAGCAGAGACCTGCGACAAGTGTGGCGGCACCGAGATGACCCGCCGCGCCGATGACAACGCGGAGACGGTGGCGAGCAGGCTCGAGGCGTATCACGCCCAGACCGCGCCGCTCATCGCCTATTACGAGGAAAAAAACGCGCTCCATCGCATTCCGGCGATGGGCGCCATCGACGACATCGCCCGCGATCTCGCGGACGTGGTCCAAAGCGTGCGCGGCTGAGCCCGCGCCCAAACAAGGAGGAGACCCGCATCATGGCGGACAAGATACCCACCGACGGCGCGGCCTACTGGAAGGCCAACGTGCGTCTCATTCTCATCAGCCTGGTCATATGGGCCGCCGTCAGCTTCGGCTTCGGCATCCTGCTGCGCCCGGCCCTCTCGGGCATTTCCGTGGGCGGCACCGATTTGGGCTTCTGGTTCGCGCAGCAAGGCTCGATCCTAGTCTTTCTCGGCCTGATCTTCTTCTACGCCTGGCGCATGAACAAGCTCGACCGTCAATTCGGCGTGGACGAGGAGTAACGTCATGGATCAGACAACGATCAATATCATCTTCGTGGGCCTCAGCTTCGCGCTCTATATCGGCATCGCCATCTGGGCGCGCGCGGGCTCGACCTCGGACTTCTACGCCGCCGGTCGCGGCGTGCATCCCGTCACCAACGGCATGGCCACGGCGGCGGACTGGATGTCTGCAGCTTCCTTCATCTCGATGGCGGGCCTCATCGCCTTCACGGGCTACGACAACTCGACCTACCTGATGGGTTGGACCGGCGGTTACGTGCTGCTTGCCCTGCTGCTCGCGCCTTACCTGCGCAAGTTCGGCAAATACACGGTGTCGGAATTCATCGGCGACCGCTTCTACAGCCCGACCGCGCGTCTTGTCGCGGTGATCTGCCTGATCGTCGCCTCGGTGACCTACGTGATCGGCCAGATGACCGGTGTGGGCGTGGCCTTCGGTCGCTTCCTCGAGGTGAGCAACACCACCGGCCTTCTGATCGGCGCCGTCGTCGTCTTCGCTTACGCGGTGTTCGGCGGCATGAAGGGTGTGACCTACACGCAGGTCGCGCAGTATTGCGTGCTGATCATGGCCTACACGATCCCGGCCATCTTCATCTCGCTGCAGCTCACCGGCAACCCGATCCCGGCGCTGGGTCTCTTCGGCGAGCACCAGGCCTCGGGCCTGCCGCTCCTGGAGCGTCTCGACCAGATCGTGACCGAACTCGGCTTCTCCGAGTACACGGCGCATAACGGCGATACGTTCAACATGCTGCTCTTCACGCTGTCGCTGATGATCGGCACGGCGGGTCTGCCGCACGTCATCATGCGCTTCTTTACCGTGCCGCGCGTGGCCGACGCCCGTTGGTCGGCCGGTTGGGCGCTGGTCTTCATCGCGCTTCTCTACCTCACCGCGCCTGCGGTCGGTGCGATGGCACGCCTCAACATCACCGAGCTGTTCTGGCCCGAGGGCACGGACGGTCAGGCGGTCGCGGTCGAGCAGATTGCGGAAGATCCCGCCTATGACTGGATGGCCACCTGGCAGCAGACCGGCCTTCTGGGCTGGGAAGACAAGAACGGCGACGGACGCATCCAGTTCTACAATGACGGCGATGCAGCCATGCAGGAGCGCGCAGCGGCCGAGGGATGGGAAGGCAACGAGCTGACCAACTTCAACCGCGACATCCTCGTGCTTGCGAACCCCGAGATTGCCAATCTGCCCGGCTGGGTGATCGGCCTCGTGGCAGCAGGCGGCCTAGCGGCGGCCCTGTCGACGGCGGCGGGCCTTCTGCTCGCGATCTCCTCGGCGGTCTCTCATGACCTCGTGAAGGGTCGCTTCGCTCCGAACATCTCGGAGAAGGGCGAGCTTCTGAGCGCCCGGATCGCGATGGCAGTGTCGATCGTGGTCGCCACCTATCTGGGTCTGAACCCGCCGGGCTTTGCGGCGCAGACCGTGGCGCTGGCCTTCGGCCTTGCGGCAGCCTCGATCTTCCCGGCGCTGATGATGGGCATCTTCTCCACGAAGATTAACAACCGCGGTGCGGTGGCGGGCATGCTCGCCGGTCTCATCGTGACGCTCATCTACATCTTCCTGCACAAGGGCTGGTTCTTCATCCCCGACACCAACAGCTTCACCGATGCAGATCCCCTGCTCGGCACGATCAAGTCGACCTCGTTCGGCGCTGTGGGTGCGATGGTGAACTTCATCGTGGCCTACGTGGTCTCGTCGATGACCAAGCCCGTTCCGGAAGAGATCCGCGAGCTGGTGGAAAGCGTCCGCGTCCCGCGCGGTGCGGGCACGGCGCAGGATCACTGATCGCGCGCTCTGACACATACGAGCCCGGGCCAGCGATGGCCCGGGCTTTTTTGTACCCAAATTTTTGGACCCAATTTTTCTGCGCGGTTTTTTTGAGCCGCAGGCTTTTGCCCGCCCACCATGCCCACTAGCCTCGCACGGGCGACAATGAGGATGCCCCTCCGATGACTGAACGCCCATGACCGAACCCATCGTGGATTTCCTGGACCGGCTGCAGCCCTATTCGGACCTCACACCCGAGGATCGGGCCGAATTGGCCGCGACCATGCGGGTTGCCCAATACGCGGCAGGCGATCAGGTCTACAGCTTCGGCGATCGGCTCGACGGGCTCTACATCGTGCGCGCCGGCGATATCGAGGTGCGCGACGAACATGGCGAGACGGTCTCGCTTCTCGGTCCACGCAACACCTTCGGCGAACGGGGCCTTGAGCGCGACGGACGCGCGGCGACCTCGGCTTACGCGCGCTCCGCGACGGAGCTTCTGGTCCTGCCTGCCGCCTCCTTCCGCCTCGCCTGCGATGATCATCCCGCACTTGCCCGTTTTTTCGACCGCTCCGCAGCCGCCCGACCGACCCGCGCGCCCTTGTCGGATCTGGCCACGAGCCAGGTTGCGCAGTTCATGGCGCGCGATCCCCTGACCGTGCCCCCAAAGACCACCGCGACGGAGGCCGCGCGGCGCATGCGGGACGCGCGCGTCTCCTGTCTGTGCGTGGTCGATGCGGACCGGTTGGTGGGCATCGTGACGATCCGCGATCTCTCCGCACGGATCGTGGCGGAATCCGCCGCGCCCGATACCCCCGTCTCCGCGATCATGACCGCGGATCCCCGCACCCTGCCGCCCGAAGCGCTCGGATCGGACGTGCTGCACATGATGCTCGAGCAGCGGATCGGCCATGTGCCCATCGTCTCCGCGCAGGGCCTTGTGGGCATCGTCACTCAGACAGATCTCACGCGCTTTCAGGCGATGTCCTCGGCCGAGCTGGTCGCGGGCATTGCCCATGCGAAAAGTGCGGCGGACATGGCCGAGACCACCGCGCGCATCCCCCGCCTTCTGAGCCAGCTCGTGGCCGGGCATCACCCCCACGAGGTCACGACGCGGCTCATTACCGATATCGCCGATGCCGTGACGCGCCGCCTTCTGCGCCTCGCCGAACGCGATCTCGGCCCGCCGCCCGTGCCCTATCTCTGGCTCGCCTGCGGATCGCAGGGACGGCAGGAGCAGACGGGCGTCAGCGATCAGGACAATTGCCTGATCCTCTCCGACGAGATGCGGCCCGAACACGATTCCTATTTCGAGGCGCTCGCGCGCTATGTCTCGGACGGGCTCAATACCTGCGGTTACGTCTATTGCCCGGGCGACATGATGGCGACCAATCCCCGCTGGCGGCAGCCGCTGGCAACCTGGCGGCGTTACTTCAAGGGCTGGATCGACAAGCCGGTGCCCGAGGCGCAGATGCTGGCCTCGGTGATGTTCGATTTGCGCCCCATCGGCGGAGACACGGCACTTTTCGACGGGCTGCAGGAAGAGACGCTGGCCCAGGCCGCGAAGAACTCGATCTTCGTATCGCACATGATTTCGAACGCGCTGAAGCATCAGCCGCCGCTGGGCCTCATCCGCGGCTTTGCCACGATCCGAAAGGGCGAGAACAAGGACCGGCTCGACCTCAAGCATTCGGGCGTGGTGCCGGTCACGGATCTGGCCCGCGTCTATGCCCTGCGCGGAGAGCTGCGGCCCGTGAACACACGCGCCCGGATCGTGGCCGCGCGGGAGGCGAAATTTCTGAGCAAGAGCGGCGGGCAGGATCTGCTCGATGCCTATGACCTGATCGCGGAAACCCGGCTCGAACACCAATGCCGCCTGATCCGTGAAGGCAAGGCGCCCGACAATTTCCTGCCGCCCTCGAAGCTGTCCGATTTCGACCGTGCGCATCTGCGCGATGCCTTCGTCGTGGTGAAGGGATTGCAATCGGCGCTTGGCCACGGGCGCGGGATGTTGTCATAAAAAGCATCGGGGGGAACGGGATGGGAGGAAAGCCATGTTTCTGGAACTGATCGCGGTCATTGTCGCGGGCCTTGCCGGTGCGGGCGGCATGCTGCTGCTGACAAAGCTCGCCCGCGGGCGATTGCCGCGCTGGCTGGTGCCGGTGGCGGCGGGCTGCGCGATGCTGGCCGCGGCGATTTCCTCGGAATATGGCTGGTACGGCCGCACGTCGGAGGCCCTGCCCGAGGGCCTCGTGGTTGCGGACCGGATCGACCGGCCAAGCTGGTATCGCCCCTGGACCTACCTCGTGCCGATGACGCAGCGCTTCGTCGCGGTCGATATCGACAACCTGCAACAGAACACCGAACAGGCCTCCGTCTTCCTGGCCGATCTCTATTTCTTCGGACGCTGGCGCGCGGTGCAATCGGTTGAAATCATGGTCGATTGCGCGGCGGGCCTGCGCGCCGATCCCACCTTCGGCGATGGCAGCGCGCCGGTCTGGCGCGAGGTCGGCGCGAGCGATCCCATCGTCTCATCGATCTGCGCGCGGGTCTGAGCCATGGGCACGTTGCGCGGTCGCATCCTCCTGCTCTTCGCGGTGGTGCTGGCCACGTCGCTGGCCGCCGCAGCGCTCGCTCTGCGCATTGCGCTGAGCGAAGGCAGCATTGCCGCCTTCGCCGCCATGGGGTTTCTGCTGCTGGCGATCCTGACCGCGGCCTGGTTCGTGCTGGATCAGGCGGTGGCACAACCGGTGGACCGGCTGGCCGCGGCTCTGCGCGTGCATGCCCACAATTCCGACGCGCCCGCCCTCGATCCGCGCCTTGCGGGGCATCTCGGCGATCTGGGCGATGCCGCCGAAACCGTGACCCGCGCCTTGACGGATGCCCGGCGCCGCACGGCCGAGGTCATCGCGCATGAGACCCGCGCCCTGACCACAGAACGCCAGCGGCTCACCGATATCCTGACCGAAATTCCCGTGGCCACCATCCTGGCCAGCGACAGCCACACGATCGCGCTCTATGACGGTCAGGCTGCCGAGGTCTTGGCCCAGATCGGCACGCCGCGCCTGAACGCGCCGCTTTCGGATTATTTCACCGAAGAGTGCCTTGCGCGAGCGCAGCGCAAACTGGGCAAGACCGGCCTCGGGATCGAGACGAAACTGGACGGCATCCGCGGCGCGCTCAGCTTCAGCGCGCGGATCAAACCCATGGATCAGGGCGGTTACCTGATCCTGATCGATGCGGCGGATGCCATCATTGCGCCCGACGCCAACCGCCCGCTCATCTACGATTTCGCGCTGCTGACGGATCGTCCCGCAGGCGCGATCGAAGATCAGCCCCTCGCGGATCTGACCTATTGCGTCTTCGATCTGGAGACGACGGGCCTCCTGCCCCATCGCGATGCGGTGCTCCAGATCGGCGCGCTGCGTGTGATGCGCGGGCAGATCGTGGAGGGCGAGCGCTTCGATCTCCTCGTCGATCCCGGACGTCCCATTCCGCCCGCATCGAGCCGCGTGCATCACATCACCGACAGCATGGTGCGCGGCAAGCCGACCATCACCGACGCCGCGCCGCGCTTTCACGACTTTGCCCGCGAGACCGTGCTTGTCGCGCATAACGCGCCCTTCGATCTCGCGTTTCTGAAAGCGCGCCGGACCGAGACGGGCCTCGACTGGTCACATCCCGTCATCGACACAGTGCTGGTCTCCGCCATTTTGTTCGGCACGACCGAAAAGCACACGCTTGATGCGCTCTGCGACCGTCTGGGCATCACCATCGCCCCCGAGCTGCGCCACACCGCCTTGGGAGATGCGCGGGCCACGGCAGACGCGCTCTGCCGGATGCTGCCCATGCTTGCAGGGCGCGGGATCGAGACGTTCGGCGATTACCTCGCCGAAGCGCGGCGCCACGGGCGGCTGATCGCCGACATGAACTGACCGCCGACCGGACGGCGATACACTGCTGCGGGCGTTCTTTCGCTTCAGGGGCGCGCCGGACGCGCCCCCCAAAACGCTATTCCGCCGCCAGTTTGCGCGGCTTCAGCATGTCCTTGAGGTAATGGCCGGTATGGCTTTCGGCCACCTCTGCCACGGCTTCCGGCGTGCCGGTCGCCACGATCAGACCACCGCCATCGCCGCCTTCCGGGCCGATATCGATGATATGATCGGCAGTCTTGATGACATCGAGATTGTGCTCGATCACGATGACCGTGTTGCCCGCATCGACCAGCGAGTGCAGCACCTCGAGTAGCTTCTTCACATCCTCGAAATGCAGGCCGGTCGTGGGCTCATCGAGGATATAGAGCGTCCGCCCGGTGGAGCGTTTCGCCAGTTCCTTCGAGAGCTTAACGCGCTGCGCCTCGCCGCCCGACAGGGTCGTCGCCTGCTGACCGACCTTGATATAGCCGAGGCCAACCTTCACCAACGCATCCATCTTTTCGCGGATGGACGGCACGGCGGCGAAGAACTCCTGCGCATCTTCCACTGTCATATCAAGGACATCGGCGATGCTCTTGCCCTTGAACTTGATCTCCAACGTCTCGCGGTTGTAGCGCGCACCGTTGCAGGTTTCGCAGGTGACGTAGACATCCGGCAGGAAGTGCATCTCGATCTTGATGACGCCATCGCCCTGACAGGCCTCGCAGCGGCCGCCCTTCACGTTGAAGCTGAAGCGCCCCGGCTTGTAACCGCGCGCCTTGGCTTCTGGCAGCCCCGCGAACCAGTCGCGGATCGGGGTAAAGGCCCCGGTATAGGTGGCCGGGTTCGAGCGCGGCGTCCGCCCGATGGGGCGCTGATCGATGTCGATGACCTTGTCGAGGTGGTGCAGGCCCTTGATCGTCTCGCAGGGTGCCGGTGTCTGCCGCGCACCGTTGAGCTGCATCGAGGCGGATTTGAACAGCGTCTCGATGGTCAGCGTCGACTTGCCGCCGCCCGAAACACCGGTCACGCAGACGAATTTACCAAGCGGGAAATCCGCCGTCACGTTTTTAAGATTGTTGCCTGAGGCTTTGACAACGCTCAGTTTTTTCTTGTTCCCCTTGCGCCGGGTCGTGGGCACCGGGATCTCGCGCGTCCCTGCAAGATATTGCCCAGTGACCGAGCCTTCATCGGCCGCGATCTGGCTGGGCGTGCCGTGGCTGACCACCTCACCGCCATGCACACCGGCCCCCGGACCGATATCGAAGACGTAATCCGCCTCGCGGATCGCATCCTCGTCGTGTTCGACCACGATCACGGTATTGCCCTGATCGCGCAGGTTTTTCAGCGTCCCGAGCAGCCGGTCATTGTCGCGCTGATGCAGACCGATGGACGGCTCGTCGAGAACGTAAAGCACCCCGGTCAGCCCCGAGCCGATCTGGCTCGCCAGACGAATACGCTGGCTTTCCCCGCCCGAAAGCGTGCCCGCCGCCCGGCTGAGCGTCAGGTATTCCAGACCCACATTGTTCAGAAAGCCCAGCCGCTCGCGGATTTCCTTTAGGATGGCGCGGGCGATCTCCGTCTTCTGTTTGGACAGACTTTCCGGAGCGTTTTCAATCCATTGGAACGCATCCTTGATGCTCTTCTCGACGACTTCGCCGATATGCTGACCGCCGATTTTCACTGCCAGCGCTTCCTCGCGCAGGCGGTAGCCGCCGCAGGTCCCGCAGGAGCGGTTGTTCTGGTAACGCTCGAATTCCTCACGGATCCAGCTTGAATCTGTCTCGCGGTAGCGCCGTTCCATGTTCGGAATGACGCCCTCGAAGGTGCGGGTGACGTTGTAGACGCGTCCGCCTTCGTCGTAACGGAACGGAATTTCCTCCTCGCCCGAGCCGAACAGGAAGACCTGCTTCACATGGGCCGGAAGGTCCTTCCACTTGGTTGAAGCATCGAATTCATAATGCTTCGCAATCGCTTGAATCGTCTGCAGAAAGTACGGGGACTTGCCCTTGCGCCAGGGCGCGATGGCCCCGTCATACAAGGTCAGGTTCTGGTCCGGCACCATCAGGCGTTCGTCGAAGAACAGCTCCACCCCCAGACCGTCGCAATCTGGGCAGGCCCCGAAGGGCGCGTTGAACGAAAAGAGCCGCGGCTCGATTTCCGGGATGGTGAAACCCGAGACGGGACAGGCGAAATTCTCGGAAAAGGTGATCCGCTCCGGCTCAGCCTCTTCCTCGCGCGGCGCGGTCTCCAGCACCGCGATGCCATTGGCGAGATCGAGCGCCGTGCGGAAACTGTCCGCAAGCCGGGTCTCCAGCCCCTCGCGCACGACGATCCGGTCTACGACGACGTCGATATCGTGCCGGAATTTCTTGTCGAGCGTCGGCGGCTCATCGAGCTCGTAGAAGGTGCCGTCGACCTTCACGCGCTGGAAGCCCTGCTTGCGCAGTTCCAGGAATTCCTTGCGGTATTCGCCTTTGCGGTCGCGCACGATCGGCGCCAGAAGATAGCCGCGTGTGCCCTCCTCCATCTCCATCACGCGGTCGACCATGTCCTGAACCTGCTGCGCCTCGATGGGCAGACCGGTGGCGGGGCTGTAGGGTGTGCCCGCGCGGGCAAACAGAAGGCGCAGGTAGTCGTAAATCTCCGTCACGGTGCCCACGGTCGAGCGCGGATTCTTCGACGTCGTCTTCTGCTCGATGGAGATCGCCGGAGACAGCCCCGAGATGTGATCCACATCGGGTTTTTCCATCATATCAAGGAATTGCCGCGCGTAAGCCGACAGGCTTTCGACGTAGCGGCGCTGCCCTTCAGCATAGATCGTATCGAATGCCAGCGACGACTTGCCCGACCCGGACAGCCCCGTGATGACGACGAGCTGATCGCGCGGGATATCGACATCGATCCCCTTGAGATTGTGCTCGCGCGCGCCGCGCACTTCGATGTGTTTGAGCTCGGCCATGAAACCCCCGTTCACACTTGGCTCACACATAGGGGGCCATGGCGGTTTCGCCAATGGCAAAATCAGAACAGAGGCAGAACATGCGGAAGACGGCCGCAATATCGCGCCGGGGCTGCCTTTACGTCAGTCATCGGGGCGCGCGATCGCGCCTGAGGGACCGATCACGCCACGACTTCGGCGGATCTCGCGGGCCCTTATCGGTAGAGCAACGACACCCCGTCGCTGAACAGGTGCACCTTTTCGGGCGCAGCCCCCAGCTTCACGGTCTTGCCGCGCAGATCCGCGTGGATGCCCGGCAGCTTGCCGATGACCGGATCGCTGCTGTCCGCCTCGAAATAGAGAAGCGTGACCTCTCCAAGCGCTTCGGTGATGTTGACCTTGCCTTCGTAGATGTACTCCGCGCCGTCATCGACCTCGAGGAAATCTTCGGGCCGGACCCCGACATTCACCTTCAGGCCCTTGTCGGACGCCTCGGTCGGCACCGACGACCGCGCGATCCCGCCGCCCGCCATCTTGACGACCGTAGTCGCCCCCGTCTCGATCACCTCGCCCGGCAGCAGGTTCATCGACGGAGAGCCGATGAATTGCGCGACGAACTCACCGTTCGGGCGTTCGTACAATTCCAGCGGCGTGCCCACCTGCGCGATGCCCTTGTTGGCCAGCACGACGATCCGGGTGGCCAGCGTCATGGCTTCGACCTGGTCGTGGGTGACGTAGATCATCGTCGAGTCAGGCATGGACTCCTTGAGCTGCGCGATCTCGATCCGGGTCGCCACGCGCAGCGCCGCATCGAGGTTCGAGAGCGGCTCATCGAAGAGATAGACCTTGGGATCGCGCACGATCGATCGCCCGATCGCCACACGCTGCCGCTGACCCCCCGAAAGCGCTTTGGGAAGGCGGTCGAGATAGGGTTCGAGCTGCAGGATCTTGGCCGCCTTGTTGACCGCCGCGTCGATCTCGGACTGGCTTTTCTTGGCGATCTTCAACGCGAAGGTCATGTTGTCGCGCACGGTCATGTGCGGATAAAGCGCGTAGGACTGGAAGACCATGGCGATGCCGCGCTGTGCGGGCGGCACATCGTTCACGCGTTGCCCGTCGATCTCAAGCGTGCCGCCGGTGATCTTCTCAAGCCCCGCGATCATGCGCAGCAGCGTGGACTTGCCGCAGCCCGAGGGGCCGACGAAGACGATCAATTCGCCCTTCTTGATATCGAGATCGATGTCGCGCAGCACCTGCACCGCGCCGCCATATGTCTTCTCGACATTGGTCAGTTTCAGATCCGCCATGTCGTCCCTCCCTTATTCCTTTGCATCCGCGCGCATCATCAGCGCGGGCTGCCACGGTCCCAGATGCAGACGCCCGTCAGGGGCCGCACCGGCGCTCCCGAGCTCGATCCCGATCTGCAGCCACTCACCCTCGGGCATGTCGGTCACGCTGGGCGTGTTGCTGAGATTGAAGGCGCAGAAGATGGTCTCCTCCGCACCGGATCGTTGAAATTTGATGATGCTGCCATCCGCCTCGACCCGGCTTTGCGTGCCCTTGCGGAGCGCATCATGGGCGTGGCGGAACGCAATGACCCGGCGGTAGTGATGCAGGATCGCCGAGGGGTCCTGTTCCTGCACCGCCACCGCGCGGTTGAGGTGATCGTGGCTGACCGGCAGCCACGGCCGTCCGGACGAGAAGCCGCCATTCTGGTTCGACGGCTCCCAGACCATGGGCGTGCGGCAGCCATCGCGCCCCTTGAAGGCGGGCCAGAAGCGCTTGCCATAGGGGTCTTGCAGGTCTTCGAAAGCGACATCCGCCTCGGGCAGGCCCAGCTCCTCGCCCTGATAGAGGCAAGTCGATCCGCGCAGGCACTGCATCAGCGTGGCAAAGCAGCGTTCCCCGGCCTCGGTCAGTTTCCAGCGCGAGGCATGGCGCGGCACGTCGTGGTTGGAAAACGCCCAGCAGGCCCAGCCATTCGCAGCCACCGCTTCGACCTTCTCGAAGACCTCCGCGATATAAGGCGCGGTCGGCATCTTGTCGGACAGAAGCTCGAAGGCGTAGCTCATGTGGATGAGGTCGCTGCCCCCGGTATATTCGCCGAGAATCTCGAGCCCGCGCTGATCGTCACCCACCTCGCCCACGGCGGCGGCGTTGTACTTGTTCATCAACGCCCGCAGCTTGCGCAGAAACTCCAGGTTCTCGGGCTGCGTCTTGTCGTAGAGGTGGTTCTGCCAGGTATATGGGTTCACGGCGGGTGCTGTGATCGGGTTGCGCTCCGCCTCGGGCAGCGGCGGGTTGTCCCTGAGCTGCTTGTCGTGGACGTAGAAATTGATCGTATCGAGGCGGAAGCCATCGACGCCGCGATCCAGCCAGAAGGTCGCCACATCCATCAGCGCGCTTTGCACTTCCGGCTCGTGGAAGTTCAGATCCGGCTGCTCGGTCAGGAAGTTGTGCAGGTAATACTGGCAGCGGGTCGGATCCCATTGCCAGGCCGAGCCACCGAAGATCGAGAGCCAGTTGTTGGGCGGCGTGCCGTCCGGTTTGGCGTCCGCCCAGACATACCAATTGGCCTTCGGATTGTCCTTGGACGACCGGCTTTCCACGAACCACGGATGATCCATCGAGGTATGCGAGAGCACCAGATCGATCAGCACCTTCACGCCCAGCCGGTGTGCCTGCGCGATCAGCGTGTCGAAATCCGCCAGCGTGCCGAACATCGGATCGACATCGCAATAATCCGACACGTCATAGCCGAAATCCCGCATGGGCGAGGTGAAGAACGGCGAAATCCAGACCGCATCGACCCCCAGCGAGGCGATATGCGGCATGCGCTGCGCGATGCCCAGAAGATCGCCGATGCCGTCGCCATTGCTGTCCTGAAAGCTGCGCGGGTAGACCTGATAGATCACCGCACCGCGCCACCAATCAGTGTCGGCTTTCGACGCGTTCGAGAAATCCGCCGTTGTGTTCATGGAACCTCTTATTTCACCGAGCCGGCCAGCAGGCCGCGCACCAGGTATTTCTGCATTGCGAAGAAGACGATGAGCGGCACCGCGATGGAGATGAAGGCGGCCGCGGCCAGAATGCCCCAGTCGCCGCCGCGCGAACCCAAGAGGTCGTCGGCGATCTTGACGGTCATCACCCAGGATTCCGAATTGGACGGCAGGAAGACCTTCGCCACCAGCAGGTCATTCCAGGTCCAGAGGAACTGGAAGATCGCGAAGGACGCCAGCGCCGGAAAGGACAGGGGCAGCACGATCTTGGTGAAGACCTGGAAATCCGTGGCCCCGTCGACCTTGGCGCTTTCGATGATGTCGCGCGGCAAGCCCACCATGTAATTACGCAAAAGGTAGATGGCGAGCGGCAGGCCGAAGCCCGTATGCGCGAGCCAAATTCCGAGGAAGCTCTGCCCGATGCCGATCTTGTTGTGCAGCTGCAAAAGCGGGACCAGCGCAAGTTGCAAGGGCACGACCAGCAGGCCCACGACCATCGCGATCAGAAAGCCCCTGCCCCGGAAATCCATCCAGGCCAGCGCATAGGCTGCGAAGGCCGCGATCAGAATGGGGATGATCGTCGCCGGGATCGTCACCGTCAGCGTATTGATGAAGGCGCGGTCCATGTTGTCCGAGGTCAGGATCTGCTCGTAATTGTCGAGCCCGAAATCGGGCGGCGCGGCGGCGACGATATAGACCGTCGGCGCGCGGCCGATCTCGCCGTCCTGCATCCAGGTGAAATCGCCATTGGCCGCCACCGTGACGGCGCGGTCGATGTAGAAATCCTGAACCGGGCGGCCCTCCTCGTCGGTCTCGGGCAGCTCGGGCTGGCCATCGGCGGGCCATGCCGTCTCGAAATTTTCCTCGTCGGTGCCGCCATCGGGCTCCGTCACGATCAGCTTCAGCCGACCATAGGTCTGCCCGGGCGTGCCCGCCCCCGGCGCGCGCCCGGTGATGCCGAAGCCCGACACATCGCCCGATCCCGACACCTCGTCCGAAGCCGAGAAAAGGTTGCCAGAGAACATGTAGAGATCGCCGTCCTGCGTCACGCCCTCGGGTTCGGGCGAGACGCGATAGGCCACCTCGACGGGGAACATCGACGCCCACCACCCGGTCTCCGAGATCTGCTCGCGGTCCCGAAAGCTCGAAACCAGAAGCCCGATCGTCGGGATCAGCCAGATGAGCACGAGGGCCACCACCGAGATGTTGGTGACAATCGAGAGTGAGGTCTTCTGACCGGCCATATTCTCCATGATCTCGCCCTCCCTCAGCTCATTTCTTTGCGTGCTTGGCGGATGTTCCAGATCATCACCGGCAGGACGATGATCATGATGACGAAGGCCACGGCGGTCGCGCGGCCGTCATCGCGGAACATGTAATCCATCATGTAGCTTGGCAGGATCTCGGTATCGAAATTGCCGCCCGTCATGGCGTAGACGATATCGAAGACCTTCAGGACGAGGATCGTGATCGTGGTCCAGACGACGACGATGGTGCCCATGATCTGCGGCACCTTGATCTTGAAGAAAATCTGGAACGGGTTGGCGCCGTCGATGATCGCCGCTTCGATGGTCTCTTCGGGGATGCCGCGGAGCGCCGCCGACAGGATCACCATGGCGAAACCGGTCTGAATCCAGACCAGGATGACCATCAGGAAGAAGTTGTTCCAGAACGGGATCTGCAGCGGGTCGATGGCATCCGCACCGAAGAAGTCGCGCACCGCGTTGATGATCCCGATATCGGGATCGTTGGCGTAGACAAATTTCCAGATCAACGACGCGCCCACGAAGGAGATCGCCATCGGCATGAAGATCAGCGACTTGGCGATATTTCCCCATTTCAGCTTGTCGGTGAGCTGCGCCACCAGAAGGCCGAGGAAGGTTGCGGCGGCCGGCACGAAGATCGCCCAGAGGATGTTGTTGAAGACCGCCGTGCGGAAGCCCTCTTCGCCGAACATGGTGACGTAATTGCCAAGGCCGATGAACTCCTCGCCGGAGCGGTTGTAGAGCGACCGCCAGAACGAGCCCACAACCGGGTAGACGAGGTAGAGCCCCAGCGCGAACATCGCGGGAAAGAGGAACAGCCACGGACGAACCATCGTGGCGCGGTTGATGTTGCGGCCATTGTCGTCGTTGCGCGCGGGGAAGATGACCTTGTCCAGAACCCAGTTCGAGGCAAAGAAATAGCCTACACAGCCGCCGACGCCGACGATGATGGTGATCAGACCCTGCAGGATCGGAGACATGGTGGTTCCTCCCTTGGTTGCCGATCCGCGCCCTCGGGGACGCTCTGTCGGCGCGGCCGCGCCCGGATCAGGCCGGGCGGCCCGTTGCGACGCCGGATCGCGGCATCGACATGTGCGCCTGCCCCGGCCGACCGGGACAGGCACGTGTTCTCGAGGTCGTTACTGGATCGAGTCCCAGCGCGACTGGATGTCGGCCGCCACCTCTTCAGCGGGCGTGCCGGTGACGTAATCGACCATGCCCGACCAGAAGGCGCCCGCGCCGATCTCCGACGGCATCAGGTCCGACGCGTCGAAGCGGAACGTGGTCGCGTCGCGCAGAATCTCGCCCTGAGCGCGCAGGCTGTCATCCGCATAGGTGTCGAGGTTGACGCCCGCATGCGCGGTCAGGAAGCCGCCCTGCGCCATCCACAGCTCATGCGCGATGGGCTGCTTGAGGAACTCGATCATGGCATTGGTGGCATCCGACGGGTTGGTGATCCCGAACAGCGTGCCTGCACCCAGAACCGGCGTGCCAAGATCCTTCTCCTCGTAGGCGGGGAAGTAGAAGAAATCCACGTCTTCGCCGACCGTGGTGCCTTCGGGGAAGAAGGCCGGGATGAACGAGGCCTGGCGGTGCATGTAGCATTCCGCCGGAATCGTGAAGAGGCCTGCCGGGCTGTCGCGGAAATCGGTGGTGGCCACGTTCTCCGCACCGCCCTGAACGTAATCGTCATTCAGTGCGAAGGCGCCGAATTCCTCGATCGCGGCGACCACCTTCGGATCGTCGAAGGCAAGCTCATTGGCGACCCAGGCGTCGTAATCCTCGGGCGATTGGGTGCGCAGCATCATGTCCTCGACCCAATCGGTCGCGGGCCAGCCTGTCGCCGCACCGGAGCCCAGACCGATGCACCAGGGCGTGCCGCCATCGTCCACGATCTGATCGGTGAGCTCCTTCAGCTCTTCCATCGTCTCGGGGATCTCGTAGCCCATCTCGTCGAAGGCGATGGGGTTGTACCAGACGAGCGATTTCACATCGACGCGGTAGAACATGCCGTAAAGCGCGTCTTCGCCGTCCTCGCCCGCATAAGTGCCCAGATCGACCCAGGACTGACCGGCGGCGTAATTGTCAGCGACCCACTCGGCCGTGCCATCGGGCAGCGGCGTCAGCAGACCCTGGCTGGCCAGATCGGCGGCAAGGCCCGGCTGCGGGAAGACCGCAAGGTTCGGGGCCGATCCCGCGCGGGTCGAGATGACGATATCCTGCTCGAAGCTGTCCGAGCCCGAATAGTTCACGGTCGCGCCGGTGGCTTCCTCGAAATAATCGAAGACCTTGTCGACCTTCTCTTTCTCGTTGCCGGTCCAGGGGCCGGTGATCTCGACGGTGGCGCCGCTCAGATCGTATTGATCGGCAAAGCTGTTGTAGCCGTCCCAGGAAAAATCGCCCTCACCGGGGGTGAAGGGCAGATGGCCCGCCGCGTGGGCGGCACCGGCGGTCAGGGCCAGCGCGGCCGCGCTTGCGTAAAGCGAAGTCTTCATAATCATAATCCTCCCTTGGATCATGTGAGCAATCTCTGTGGTCACAGCGCAAGTAGTTTCTTTTCCAAAGCGCTTTGAATGAGCGCACGCTCGCCCACCCGACCGGCTGTGTCAATTGATTCTGCCCAACCAAGTCTCAACAAAACATGATCAAAATTGCTGCACCGCAGCTAGAACCTTTTTTCCCGAAGCCCTTCCCAGAGCCGCCAAGTTGCGTCTAGTCTGCGAGAAATCCAAAGCGCTTTGGACGCTATGGTGACCCGGATATCCGTCTATGGTGCAGTTTGGCCGCATGAACCTCAAAGAACTCTCGGAACATCTCAAACTGTCGCAGACCACCGTCAGCCGCGCGCTGAACGGCTATCCGGAGGTGCGTGAGACGACCCGCCGCCGCGTTCTCGATGCAGCGCGCGAATTCAATTACAGCCCCAATGCCCGCGCGAAGGGACTGGCGACGGGGCGGGCCATGTCCATCGGCCACGTGATTCCCGTCTCCGCCAAGCACGAGATTCTCAACCCGCTTTTCGGCGATTTCATCACCGGCGCGTCCGAAGCCTATGTCGCGGCGGGTTACGAGTTGGTGCTGACACTGGTGCCAGATGACGAGGAAGCCGCGCATTACCGCAACATCCGCGCCCGCGGAAACGTGGACGGCATCATCCTGCATGGCCCGCAGGTGAATGATGCAAGGATCGGCCTTCTGAACGAGATCGGCGTGCCCTACCTCGTGCATGGCCGGGTCTGGGGCCGCGACGAGGATTACGCCTTCGTCGATATCGACAATGAAGACGCCTTCTTCCGCGCCACGGAGCATCTGATCGCCCTCGGGCATACGCGGATCGCCCTGATCAACGCCGTGGAGACGATGGATTTCGCCTATCGCCGCCGCCGCGGCTACGAAGCCGCCCTGCGCGCCGCGGGCATCGGGATTGATCGCGCGCTGATCGAGGTAGGCGGGATGACCGAAAGCCTCGGGCTGCGCACCGCCTCCGAGATGCTCGACCGGCCGAACGCGCCCACGGCGTTTCTCTGCTCGTCCATCGTGATCGCGCTCGGCATCGAACGCGCGATCTTCCGGCGCGGCCTTGTCATGGGCAAGGACGTGTCGGTCGTGACCCATGACGACGTGCTGAGCTACCTGCCCAATGGCAGCACTGCCCCGCTCTTTACCGCGACGCGCTCCTCGATCCGGGATGCGGGACGCAGATGCGCACAGGAATTGATGGATATGGTCGCCGCACGGGCGCAGCAGCGCCCGCAGATCATGCTGGATGCGGATCTGATCCTCGGTCGGTCCTCCGGGCGGGCACCTGGCTGAAGACGCCAGCTAAGGGCCTTGCTCCCTTGATTGCGCAAACAAAGGCCCGTACCACCCGGTGCAAGCCGCTTTGAGGGATCCCATGGCCGACAATTTCGAACATCTGGCCGTCGTGGCCGATATCGGTGGCACCAATACCCGCGTGGCGCTGGCGCGCGACGGGGTGGTCGACCGCGACACGATCCGACGCTATCGCAATGCCGAGAATGCCAGCCTGGAGACCGTGCTTGCCGATTATCTCGGCGCGGCGGAGGCCAAGCCCGACGCGGCCTGTGTGGCCATGGCAGGCCCGGTGCGCGACGGGATCGGCAAACTGACCAATCTCGACTGGCGGGTCGACAAACGCTCGGTGGCGCAAGCGAGCGGTGCCACGACCGTGGCGGTGCTGAACGATCTGCAGGCGCAGGGCCATGCGCTCGATGCGCTGACGGCCGATGTGCTGACGCCGATCCTTCCGGGCCAGCCCGCCAGTCCGCAAGCCGCGAAACTCGTCGTGGGCGTGGGCACCGGGCTCAATGCCGCACCGGTGTTCCGGCTGGGCGGCCAGACGCTGGTGCCGCCATCCGAAACCGGCCATGTCTCGCTGAAGGCGCGCAATGCCGAGGAACTGCGCCTGCGCGACTGGGTTGCGCGCAAGCATGACATGCCGGGCTTCGAGGACGTCCTTTCCGGCCGCGGCTTTGAACGGATCCACGCCTTTCTCTGCGATGAAGAAGGCACGGGCACGCCCATGTCCGCCGCCGAGATCATGGAGGCGCAAGGCCAGGACGAACAGGCGCGCCGGGCGGTTCAGCTCTTCACTCGGCTCCTTGGCGCCTATGTCGGCGATTTGGCGCTGATCACCCTGCCCTTCGGTGGTGTCTACCTCTGTGGCGGTGTCACCCAGCATTTCGCGCCGCATATTGCCAGCGCCGCCTTCACCGATGCCTTCTGCGACAAGGGCCGGTTTTCCGAATTCATGCAGCAATTCCCGGTGCATGTGCTGACCGACGATTACGCGGCCCTGACGGGCTGCGCTTGCCATCTCACGGAGCTGCACCACCTCGGCGCATAATGGCACCAAAATAGGCAGCGCTGCGCGGCCGGGACACAGATTGCGCCCTTGGCCTGCCCGGGGTCTTGCCAATCGTGCGGGAACGCGCTTTCAGAGGTGTTTGCGATAACAGGAGTGTCCGAAATGAACATCGCGACCCCCCCGACCCAAACCACGACCCATGTGCTGCGTGACGCGATCGTGCGGCACCTGTGCTACAGCTTCGGGCGCGAGCCGGAATATGCCGGAACCGAGGATTGGCGCATGGCGCTGTCCTTCGCGATTCGCGACCATATCGCCGACAGCTGGTTCAAGGCCGCGGGCGTGGCCCGGCGCGAAGGCGCAAAGCGGGTCTATTACCTGTCGATGGAGTTTCTCATCGGGCGGCTTCTGGAAGACGGCATCGTCAATCTCGGCCTCGTGGATCAGGCGCGCGACGCGCTGGCGGAGCTTGGCCAGGATTACGACACGGTGCTCGCGGACGAGCCTGACGCCGCCCTCGGCAATGGCGGCCTCGGACGGCTGGCGGCGTGCTTCCTCGAAAGCCTGTCGACGCTGGGCTGCCCGGCCTATGGCTACGGTATCCGCTATGAGCACGGCCTCTTCCGCCAGAGCTTCCAGGGCGGACGGCAGATCGAGTCGCCCGAGACCTGGCTCCTGCAGCGCCATGCCTGGGAATTCGAACGTCCCGATGCACGCTTCCACATCGGGTTCGGCGGCCATGTCGAAGACGCGCAGGGCAAATCGGTCTGGCATCCCGGCGAATATGTCGATGCGGAGGCCTATGACACGCCGATCATCGGCTGGAAGGGGCGCTGGGCCAATACGCTGCGCCTTTGGTCGGCAAAGGCCGCCGATCCGTTCGATCTGCCTGCTTTCAACCGCGGCGATTTCGCCGCTGCGGCCGAGCCCGAAGCGCTGGCGCGCACGATCTCCCGCGTGCTCTATCCCGACGACACCACGGAACAGGGCAAGGAACTGCGCCTCAAGCAGGAATTCTTCCTCGTGGCCGCGGCGCTGCGCGATATCCTCGCGCGGTTCGACAAGGAACACAGCGACATCCGCACCCTGCCCGACAAGGTCGCGATCCAGCTCAACGATACGCACCCCGCCGTGGCCGGACCCGAACTTGTGCGCATCCTGCATGACGAGCGGGGCCTGCCCTTCGAGGAGGCGATGCAGATCGCCCGCGCTTGTCTCTCCTACACCAACCACACGCTGCTGCCCGAGGCCCTGGAAAGCTGGGGCGAAGGCCTGTTCGGTCGGCTCCTGCCCCGGCATCTGCAGATCGCCGACATGATCGACAACGCCCATTACGAGGCGAACCCGACGCGCACGCAATCCATGCGCTCGGACAACCAGGTCAAGATGGGCCAGCTGTCCTTCGTCATGGCGCACAAGGTCAACGGCGTCTCCGCGCTCCATACCGAGCTTATGAAGGAGACGGTCTTTTCGGAGCTGCACCACCTGCATCCCGACCGGATCATCAACCAGACCAACGGCGTCACTCCGCGCCGCTGGCTGCTGTCCTGCAATCCGCGCCTCTCGGGTCTCATCACCGACACGATCGGCGATAACTGGGTCGATGATCTGGAACGGCTGCGCGAGCTGGAGCCTGCCATCGAGGATGCCGCCTGGCGCGACCGCTTCGATACCGCCAAGCGGGAAAACAAGGCCGATCTGTCGAACTGGATGTCCGAGACGCAAGGCGTATCGGTGAACCCCGACGCGATGTTCGACGTGCAGATCAAGCGTCTGCACGAATACAAACGCCAGCACCTGAACATCCTCGAGACCATCGCCCTTTGGCAGGAGATCAAGGACAACCCGCAGGGCGACTGGACGCCGCGCGTGACGCTCTTCGCCGGCAAGGCCGCGCCCGGCTATGTCTTCGCCAAGGATATCATTCGCCTTATCAACGACGTGGCGGGCGTTCTTAATTCGGACAAGGCCAGCCGTGATTTGCTGCAAGTGCTTTTCCTGCCCAATTACAACGTCACGCTGGCCGAGCGCCTGATCCCCGCCGCGGACCTCTCCGAGCAGATTTCCACCGCCGGAAAGGAAGCGTCGGGCACAGGCAACATGAAGTTCGCCCTGAACGGGGCGCTGACCATCGGCACGCTCGATGGGGCCAATGTCGAGATCCGCGAGCATGTGGGCGCCGACAACTTCTTCCTCTTCGGCATGACCGCCTCCGAGGTGATGGAACGCCGCAAGATCGAGGATCACGCGGCGCAGGCCATCGCGGCCGATCCGCGTCTCGAACGTGCACTCGATGCGATCCGCTCCGGCGTCTTCTCGCCCGATGAGCCGGATCGCTACGCGCATATCGCCGACAACCTTGCCGGGCCGGATTACTTCCTCGTGGCGTCGGATTTCACCGATTACTGGCGCGCCAGCCGCGAAGCGGACGCGGCCTTTGCCGATCCCGCGACCTGGACGCGCAAGGCCGCG
The DNA here is from genome assembly GCF_009363255.1 of Roseivivax sp. THAF197b. NCBI lineage: Bacteria > Pseudomonadati > Pseudomonadota > Alphaproteobacteria > Rhodobacterales > Roseobacteraceae > Roseivivax > Roseivivax sp. THAF197b. Next base: position 1,945,202 of record NZ_CP045318.1, read on the forward strand.
CTCAATACCGCACGGTCGGGCTGGTTCTCCTCGGACCGGACGATCCAAGGTTACATGCAGGATATTTGGGCGGCCCGCTCCTATCTGGGAAGCTGAGCCGGGTCTCATTTCCGACGGTGCGTTGAAGCTTCGGATACGGGTGCTAAGGTGGTGTGCATGGCTGATCATGCACACCTTCCCCGCCCCGCCCTGAAGCGCATTCTCGATGCGACCAGCGACGATCCCTTCGCCGTGCTGGGGCCGCACGAGGTCGAGGGCGCGCGTCATGTGACGGTCTTCGATCCCGGCGCGGCCCAGATCCACGCGGTGATCGGCAAGAAGACGCATCCGCTCGATCCGGTCTCAGATCTGCCCGGCATCTTCTGCGGCGCGGTGCCCGGTGGCGACCCTTACGGCCTGCGCGGCACCGATGCGGCGGGCAAAAGCTGGGACATGGAAGACACCTACCGCTTCGGGCCGGTGCTGGGCGAGATCGACGAATACCTCCTGGGCGAAGGCACGCATTCGCAGCTTTGGAACGCGCTTGGCGCGCATGTGATGACGCATGAGGGCGTCCACGGTACCCATTTCGCGGTCTGGGCCCCCAATGCGCGCCGCGTCTCGGTCGTGGGCGAATTCAACGGCTGGGACGGGCGTCGCCACCTGATGCGCCGTCGGGGTGCCACCGGCGTCTGGGAAATCTTCATCCCCGGGGCGGGCGAAGGCACCGTTTACAAGTACGAGATCATCGGCGCGCAGGGCAATCTGATGCCGCTCAAGGCCGACCCTGTGGGCTTCGGCTCCCAGCATCCGCCCGAGAACGCCTCCGTCGTGCGCGACATCAAGGGATATGGCTGGTCGGACGACAAATGGATGACCAAGCGCGCGGCCTTGAACAGCCGCGACGCGCCCATCTCGGTCTACGAGGTGCATCTGGGATCGTGGAAGCGCAAGGCCGACAATCGCCGCATCTCCTATGTGGAGGCCGCGAAAGAGCTCGTCGAATATGTCACCGATATGGGCTTCACGCATATCGAGCTGATGCCGATCTCGGAATATCCCTTCGACGGCTCTTGGGGCTATCAACCCGTGGGCCTCTTCGCGCCCACCGTGCGCCACGGCCCCCCGCATGAATTCCGCGACCTGGTGAATGCCGCGCACAAGGCGGGCGTCGGCGTGATCCTCGATTGGGTGCCGGGGCATTTCCCCACCGACCCGCACGGGCTTGGTCAGTTCGACGGCACCGCGCTTTACGAACATGCCGACCCGCGCGAGGGCTTCCATCAGGACTGGAACACGCTGATCTATAATTACGGGCGGCGCGAGGTTAAAAACTTCCTGACCGCCAACGCGCTTTACTGGCTCGACGAATACCATGTGGACGGGCTGCGCGTGGATGCGGTGGCCTCGATGCTCTACCGCGACTATTCACGCAAGGACGGCGAATGGGTCCCCAACAAGGATGGCGGGCGCGAGAATTACGAGGCGATCGACGTTCTGCGCAACATGAACATCCAGACCTACGGCGCGCATGAGGGCATCATGACGGTGGCGGAGGAATCCACGTCTTTCCCGAAAGTGTCGCGACCCGTCTACGAGGACGGGCTCGGCTTCGGGTTCAAATGGAACATGGGCTGGATGAACGACACGCTCGAATACATCAAGCTCGACCCGATCTACCGCAAGCATCACCACAACCAGATGACCTTCGGTCTGGTCTATGCCTTCTCGGAGAACTTCATCCTGCCGATCAGCCATGACGAGGTGGTGCATGGCAAGGGCTCCATGCTGGCGCGCATGCCGGGCAACGATTGGGAGCGGTTCGCGAACCTGCGCGCCTATTACGGCTTCATGTGGGGCCATCCCGGCAAGAAACTGATCTTCATGGGCCAGGAATTCGCGCAACCCGCCGAATGGAACCACGATGCGGAGCTCGATTGGGGCGCGCTCGACAATCCGGCCCATGGCGGCATTCAGGCCTTGGTGCGCGATCTGAACAAGCTTTATGCCGAAACCCCCGCGCTGCATGTGAAGGATTGCGACCCCGAAGGCTTCCAGTGGATCGAGGAGAACGACGCGGATCGCTCCGTCCTTGTCTGGCGCCGCAAGGGCGGGCCGGATGACAAGGAAGTCGTCGTGCTGTGCAATTTCACACCCGTCGAGCAGAATTACCATGTGGGCCTGCCCGAGCCCGGCCGCTGGCGCGAGGCGCTCAACACCGATGCCGGGATCTATGGCGGCGGAGATCGCGGCAATATGGGGGTCGTCGCCGCGGAGAAAGGCGAAAGCCACGGCCTGCCCGCCAAGGCGGAGGTCTACCTGCCGCCCCTGTCGACGGTGTTCTTGGTCAAGGACTGAGCCAGCTTTCGTCCCGCGGTGCGCCGAAGACGCGCGCCACCATCACGCCACGCCACCGCTGATCTGCCTGCCCGCAGGACCGCGCGGGCAATATGCCCTTGATACCTATCGGAAAGCCGCTTCCCGCCGGGATCCCGCGCCCCCTAGCCAAGCGCGCTTCGAACCGTCACACTCAAGGCCAAGGCACAGCAGATGCCGTGCTTAGGAAAGGGAGGAAACTATGGTCGATAGCGCAACACGGTTGTCGCAACGGTCGATGGCGTTCGTGCTCGCGGGCGGTCGTGGATCACGCCTGAAGGAACTCACGGACCGACGCGTCAAACCGGCCGTCTATTTCGGCGGCAAGACCCGGATCGTGGATTTCGCACTCTCGAACGCGCTCAATTCCGGCATCCGAAAGATGGCGATTGCCACGCAATACAAGGCCCACAGCCTCATCCGCCATTGCCAGCGCGGCTGGAGCTTCTTCCGGGCCGAACGCAACGAATTTCTCGATATCCTGCCCGCCTCGCAGCGCTACGACGAGCAGACCTGGTATCGCGGCACCGCCGATGCGGTCGCCCAGAATATCGACATCGTCGACAGCTATGATGTGGATTACGTGGTGATCCTCGCGGGCGATCATATCTACAAGATGGATTACGAGCTGATGCTGCGTCAGCACGTCGAGACGAAGGCCGACGTGACCATCGGCTGTCTGACCGTGCCCCGCGCGGAGGCCTCGGCCTTCGGCGTCATGGCCGTCGACGACAACGACGTGATCACCTCGTTTCTCGAAAAGCCCAAGGACCCGCCGGGCACACCGGACGACCCGAACGTGACGCTGGCCTCCATGGGCATCTACGTCTTCAACTGGGCCTTCCTGCGCGATCTTCTGGTACGCGACATGGAGGATCAGAATTCGAGCCACGATTTCGGCAACGATCTGATCCCGGAGATCGTGAAGAACGGCAAGGCGCAGGCACATCGCTTCACCGATAGCTGCGTGCGCGCATCCTCCGAGGCCAATGCCTATTGGCGCGACGTGGGCACCGTGGATGCCTTCCACAAGGCCAATCTGGATCTCACCAATTTCGCGCCCGAGCTTGACCTCTGGGACAAGGACTGGCCGATCTGGACCTATGCCGAGGCGACGCCGCCTGCGAAGTTCATCCATGACGAGGCCGACCGGCGTGGCTCCGCGATCTCGTCCATGGTGTCGGGTGGCTGCATCATCTCGGGCTCCGAGATCCGCGAGTCGCTGCTCTTCACGCAGGTGCACACCAATTCCTATTCCTCGCTCGAACGCGCGGTGGTGCTGCCGCGGGTCTATGTCTCGCGCAAGGCGCAGCTCAAGAACGTGGTAATCGACCGGGGCGTACATATTCCTGAAGGCCTTGTCGTCGGCGAAGACCCCGAGGAGGACGCCAAGTGGTTCCGCGTCTCCGAAGGCGGCGTCACGCTGATCACCCAGCGGATGCTCGATGCCCGGGCGGCGAAGCTGGGATGAAGGTCCTCTCGGTCGCCTCGGAATGCGTGCCGCTCGTGAAGACCGGCGGGCTTGCGGATGTGGCGGGCGCCCTGCCCGGCGCATTGGCGCCCATGGGCGTGGAGATGCGCACGCTGATCCCCGCCTATCGCGCGGTCAAGGCGGCCATGGGGGACGACACCTGTCACGATCTGGGCCCGCTATTCGGCGGCCCGGCCCGGCTCATCGAGGGCAAACTGGGTGAAACGATGCTCTATGCGCTCGATGCGCCGCATCTCTTTGATCGCGACGGCAGCCCGTATCTTGATGCGAACGGCCAGGACTGGCCCGACAATCCCGTGCGCTTTGCCGCCCTCTCCCATGCCGCGGCCCAACTCGCGAGCCGGGGCATCGAGGGATGGATGCCGGATCTCGTGCATCTGCACGATTGGCAGGCGGGGCTCACCCCGGTCTATCTGCGCCAGATGGGGGCGTCAGACCGCGTGGGCACGCTCGTCTCGATCCACAACATCGCCTTTCAAGGCATGGCGCCCGCCTCGATGCTGTCGGCCATGGATCTGCCGCAGGCGGAGTTCACCGAACAGGGGTTCGAATTCTGGGGCCAGATCTCGGCCCTGAAGGCCGCGCTCACGGGCTGCGACCGCATCGCCACGGTCAGCCCCACCTATGCCGAAGAGCTTCTGACGCCCGAATTCGGCATGGGGATGGAAGGCATCCTGACCGAACGAAGGGGCGATTTGTCGGGCATTCTCAACGGCATCGACACCGATGCATGGGCGCCGCCCTACAAGACCCCACGTGGCAAGGCCCGCCACAAGAAGGCGCTGCGGAAAGAGTTCGGCCTGCCCGATTGGGACGGCCCGCTTTGCGTCCTGATCTCGCGGCTCAGCCACCAGAAAGGGCTCGATGTTCTTCTGGATGCGCTGCCCGCACTGATCGATCATGGCGGCCAGTTGGCGCTCCTGGGGTCGGGCGATCCCGAGCTCGAGGCGGTCTTCCGGCGCGCGGCCGAACATCCCGGCGTATCCGTGAAGATCGGCTATAACGAGGCGCTGTCGCACCGCATGATGGCCGGTGGCGATGCGATCCTGGTGCCGTCGCGGTTCGAGCCATGCGGGCTCACCCAGCTTTACGGTCTCAGCCATGCCACGCTGCCGCTGGTCGCGCGCACGGGCGGGCTCAACGACACGGTGATCGATGCCAATTCCGCCGCCCTCAGCGCGGGCGTGGCCACGGGGATACAGTTTCATCCCGTGACGGCATCGGCATTGGCGGGCGCCTTTGCGCGCCTACATGGTCTTTGGCGCAAGCCTGAGATATGGACGCGCATGATGAAGAACGCGATGGCGCAGGACGTGGGATGGCAGGTCTCGGCCCGAGCCTATGCCACGCTTTACCAGGAAATCGTGTCGACCAAATGACCCCGATCCCAGCGCCCGCACCGGGCAAAGCCGCGCCGCTCGGCGCCACTTTCGATGGCGACGGCACCAATTTCGCCGTCTTCTCCCAACACGCGACGGCCATGTATGTCTGCCTCTTTTCCGAGGACGGAGAGACGGAGACCACGCGCATCAAGCTCATGGAGCGGGACGGCGATGTCTGGCATGGCTACCTTCCGGGCGTGCGTCCGGGCCAGCTTTACGGGCTGCGCGCTGACGGGCCCTACGCGCCCGAGGCGGGCCATCGTTTCAACGTCAACAAGCTTCTGATCGACCCCTATGCCAAGCGGCTGACGGGCCATCCCGAATGGGACGATGCACTCTACGGCTTCACCCGCGAGCATGAGGACGAAGACCTGTCTTTCGACACCCGCGACAGCGCGCCCTTCATGCCGCGCTGCGTGGTCGAGGATCCGAGTTTCGCCTGGGGCGAGACGCGCCATCCCGACACGCCCATGGAAGAGACCATCGTCTACGAGGCGCATCTGAAGGGCCTGACGCAGGAATTCCCCGGCGCGGAGCCGAAGGGCGGTGCGCTCGCGCTCGCCTCCGATGCGATGATCGACTACCTCACGGATCTCGGCATCACGGCCGTCGAACTGCTGCCGGTGCACGCCTTCATCAACGACCGCTTCCTGATCGACAAGGATCTGACGAATTACTGGGGCTACCAGTCGATCGGCTTTTTCGCCCCCGATCCGCGCTACCTGTCGGAGGGTGGCATCAAGGAGATGCAGCACGCCGTGGCACGGTTGCACGCCGCGGGTATCGAGGTCTGGCTCGACGTGGTCTACAACCACACCGGCGAGGGCGACAATACCGGCCCGACCCTGTGCTTCCGCGGTCTCGACAACGCCGCCTATTACCGGCTGACCGAGGACAAGCGCTACTACATCAACGACACCGGCACCGGGAACACGATCAATATCGAGCATCCCATGGTGATGCGTATGGTGATGGACAGCTTGCGCTACTGGGTCGAGACCTTCCATATCGACGGCTTCCGCTTCGATCTCTGCGCCACGCTCGGGCGCACGAAGGACGGGTTCGATCCCGGCGCGGCCTTCTTCGATGCCGCACGCCAGGACCCGGTGCTCGCAGGCGTGAAGCTGGTGGCCGAGCCTTGGGATATCGGCCCGGGTGGCTATCAGGTCGGCGCTTTCCCTCCGCCCTTTTCGGAATGGAACGACAAGTACCGCGACGGTGTGCGGCGCTTCTGGCGCGGCGATGCGGGCATGACCCCGGAACTGGCTGCGCGGATCACCGGATCGGCCCAGCAATTCGATCATTCGGGCCGCCCCGCGACCGCGAGCGTAAACCTCATCACCGCCCATGACGGCTACACGCTGGCCGACACGGTCTCCTTCGTCGAGCGTCACAACGAAGACAACGGCGAGGACAATCGCGACGGGCATGGCGAGAATTATTCCGACAATTTCGGCGTCGAAGGCCCCACGGACGATCCCGATATCCAGGCCGCACGCGCGCTGCGCCAGCGCAACATGCTGGCCACGCTGATGCTGTCCCAGGGCACGCCGATGCTGCTGGCAGGCGACGAGTTCGGCAACAGCCAGGGCGGCAACAACAACGCCTATTGTCAGGACAATCCCATCGGCTGGCTCAATTGGGGCGATTGCGACCGCGACCTGCACGCCTTCACCCGCCGCCTCATCGCCTTCCGCAAGGCGCATCCGATCCTGCGGCAGAAGCGCTTCCTGCATGCGCGCGAACGGGTCGTGGATGGCATTCCCGATCTCTTCTGGTGGCGTGCGGACGGCACGGAGATGCAGGACGCCGATTGGGAAAACCCCGACCGCGCGCTGGTCTGCGCAGAGATGCGCATGGCAAGCGGAACCGCGCCCTACGCACAACGCGAAGAGGCGCTCTATCTGGTGTTCAATGCAGGCGATGCAGGCGAGATCACCCTGCCAGAGCCCCCCGAGGGCGCTATCTGGGTCTGCCACATCGACACCGCCCACCCCGATGCCGACCCATGGGTCGCAGACGGCACGGCAGAATTGCACGGTCCTGCGACACTTGCCTTCGTTCTGGAGGAAAAGCCCGACTGACGGGCATTTCACGGGGCCTGCCCCTTGTCATTCCGGCCATGAGCCGCATGCTTGGCGCCTGAGCCGTGAAAGAACCATTCCAAACTCCGAGGAGGAGAAACGATATGGAGATCATCACTGTCGACACGCGCCCGATCGATGGACAAAAGCCCGGCACGTCGGGGCTGCGCAAGAAGACGCGCACCTTCATGGAGCCGCACTACCTCGAGAATTTCGTGCAATCGATCTTCGACGGGATCGGCGGGCTGAAGGGCAAGACGCTCGTTCTCGGCGGCGATGGTCGCTATTTCAATGATCGCGCCGCCCAGGTCGTGCTGCGCATGGCCGCAGCCTCGGGCGCCGAGAAGGTCATCGTCGGGCAGAACGCGATCCTGTCGACGCCCGCCGCCTCGAACCTCATCCGAACGCGGCAAGCCGATGGCGGCATCATCCTGTCGGCATCGCACAATCCCGGCGGTCCGGGCGGTGATTTCGGCGTGAAGTTCAACACGGCCAATGGCGGCCCCGCGCCCGAGAATATCACCGCCAAGATCCACATGGCGACACAGGCCTGCATCCGTTATTTCATCGCGGAAGCGCAGGATATCGACCTCTCCGCCCCGGGCCATGCCAGCCTCGGGGAGATGGAGATCGAGATTGTCGATCCCGTTGCCGATTACGCCGCGATGATGGAGAAGATCTTCGATTTCGACGCGATCCGCGCGCTGTTCAAAAGCGGCTTCACCATGCGCTTCGACGCGATGCACGCGGTCACCGGACCTTATGCGCATGCGATCCTCGAAGGCGCGCTCGGCGCTGCGGACGGCACCGTGATCAACGGCACGCCCGACCCGAGCTTCGGCGACGGCCATCCCGATCCGAACCCGATCTGGGCCAAGACCCTGATGGACGAGATGTATTCCGAGGATGGCCCGGATTTCGGCGCGGCCTCGGACGGCGATGGCGACCGCAACATGATCGTGGGCAAGAAATGCTACGTCACGCCCTCTGACAGCGTGGCGGTTCTCGCGGCCAATGCCACGCTGGCCCCTGCCTACAAGGGCGGGCTCAAGGGCGTGGCACGCTCCATGCCCACCTCGCGCGCGCTTGACCGCGTGGCGCTGCGCCTTGGCGTCGATTGCTACGAGACGCCGACGGGCTGGAAATTCTTCGGCAACCTTCTGGACGCGGGCCGCGCCACGATCTGCGGCGAGGAAAGTGCCGGCACCGGCTCTGACCACGTGCGCGAAAAGGATGGCCTTTGGGCCGTGCTATTCTGGCTGAATATTCTGGCCGAGAAGAAGACCTCCGTGGCGGATCTGATGGCCGAGCATTGGGCGACCTACGGGCGCAACTACTACACCCGGCACGATTACGAGGACGTGGACGCCAAGGCCGCCGAGGGGCTGATGGCCGATCTGCGCGGGCGGCTCTCCACCCTGCCCGGCACCGAGGCTGCGGGCCTCACGGTCGAGGCGGCGGATGAATTTGCCTATGACGATCCGGTCGACAAGTCCCGCGCCGAAGGCCAGGGCCTGCGGATCACGCTCTCGGGCGGCGCGCGCATGGTCTTCCGGCTCTCGGGCACCGGCACGGCGGGCGCCACCCTGCGCGTCTATCTCGAACGCGCCGAGACCGATCCCGACAAGCTCGATCTCGACCCGCAGGAAGCGCTGGCCCCCGTCATCGCTGCCGCCGAGGCATTGGCCGATATCAAGGCGCGCACCGGCCGCGACGGCCCGGATGTGACCACTTAAACCCGATCAGGAGGCGCAATGGCGCTCAAAGACCGTATCGTATTCGAAGAGGCCGCATCCGAGGCCCGGGCCGACGCTTGCGAAAAGACCCTGATGACCGCCGAGACCCGGTTCGACGCCGAGCGCGAGATCGCGCGCGGTCTGGGCGGACAGGTCGATGCCGAAGGCCGCGCGCAGTTCGGCTTCTGGGTGCCGGAATTGCAGGATGCGCGCGTGCCCTCGGGGGATATCTTCCTCGAAGTGCTCGCGCCGACCGAACCGCTCGATCTGACGCGGGCGCATCAGGAACTGACCTTCGAGCGGGTGTATGTGCCCGTCATCCGTACCGAGGCGCATTGCTTCGCGGTCGTCTCGGGCATGAAGGCGGGCAGTCGCGATACGCTGGGCGATTTCTACGCGCTCTGCTGGCGCGATGCGGAGGAGAACTGGCACCGCATCCTCGATCCGCTGGCCATGTCCCTGCCCTTCGGCGCCATGGCCCCGGCCGAGCTTTACGATGTCGAGGGCATGCTGGCCGCGCGCGGTGACACCGATTACTGGCGGGCGCTGAGAGGCCCTGATCCGCACAAATTCGGGCCCGTGTCCAACATCCTGCAGATCCATGTGCCCACCGCGACGGCTGGCGGTACCATCGCGGCACTGACCCGGCAATTCGAACGGCTCGCCGCGCGGATAGAGGCGGACCTGCCGCTCGAACCTGCCGACCAGATCTTCGCGGGCTACGAGGGCGTGCAGCTTCTGCCCGTGGAGCCCACCACCGTCTACGAGATCGGCCCCGATTTCTGGACCGAAACGCCCAGCGACGACGCGGATAGGATCGACGTCTCGATCCTGCGGCCCGACACCACCAATTGGGGCTATGACAACGTGATCGCGGGCATGGCCGCCGTGAATCCCGTCCTTCTGGAGACGGGTCGGCCCGATGAGCTTGTCGATTTGGCCGCCGTTTTGCACAATTTCCCGCGCAAGCCAAAGAAACTGGTCTTCGACGTGGTCTACGGCCATTCCGACAACCAGGGCCTTCGGGTGCTGAACGGGCATTTCTTCGCCGGGCCGAACATGTACGGCCAGAACCTCGATTATCAGAACCCCTCCGTTCGGGCGATCCTGCTGGAAATGCAACGCCGCAAGGTGAATTTCGGCGCCGATGGCGTGCGGGTCGATGGCGCGCAGGACTTCAAATATTGGGATGCGGCAGCGCAGGTTCTGCGCCACGATGACGAATATCTGCAAAGCATGGCCGATATCGTCCAAGAGGTCGCAGGTACCGAGTACCGCCCCTGGTTCATCTTCGAGGATGGCCGCCCCTGGCCCGAGGAGGATTGGGAACTCTCCTCCACCTATCGCTCGGTGATCGAGACGCAGACCGATGACGACGTGTTCCAATGGGGCCCGCTGACCTTCGCGCATAACACGCCGTTTCTTTATACCTTCTGGCTCGGCAAGTACTGGCGCATCCGCGAATGCCTGCAGGTGGGCTCGAACTGGATTTCGGGCACGTCGAACCACGACACGCTGCGCCGGGGCACGCAGGTCAGCCCCGAGATGAACATCAATACCCGTCTTGGGAACACCAAGATGGAGATCCTCGACAAGGCCTATGACAACCCCGCCGTGCACACGCTGACCTATGTGGCGCTGCCGGGCGTGCCGATGGATTTCCTCAACGCCATGGCGCGCGCCTCCTGGGGCTTCGTGCGCAACCAGGACGACAAATACGGCGTGAAGGTCGTGGCCGAGGAGGCGATCTCGCTCAACTGGCAGATCAACGAATATTCCTACTCGATCCCGGGGAATTTCACCCGCCTGAAAGAGCTGGGCTACGAGACGCGCGAGGATCTCTCGCGCTTCCTGAAGTTCCTGCCCGCGCTGGTAGAGGTTACGGATTACGATCTCGAGGATATCGCCCGGCTGCTCAACACCACCGAGCCGAAGCTTGCAGGGCCGGTCTACACGGTCGAGAGCCTGAAGGAGATCGCGCGGGCGTGGATGAACGACATGCACGAATACTGCAACATCACCCATTCGCTGGGCGGTCTCGATCCGGTGCAATGCGACTACACGCTGGCCTTGCGGAAATTCCGCGCGGCGCGGCCCTGGCTGCGCGACAATTACGGGCCGAAGGATCATTTCAGCTATCTCGAGCCTCTCGACGGCCGCACGGTCTTCACGGCATTGCGCCACGGGCCCGACGGCGAACAGGTCTTCACGGTCCTGCACATGGAGGGCAAGCCCACCGCCGATATCGACCCCTTGCGCCTGGGCGTTCCGGGGACCGAGGGCTTTGGTTGGGAATGCGTCCTGCGCTCGCCGGGGATCGGGACGGATTACATCTCCGGTCCCATCGAGCTGAAGGATTCCATGGCGCTGGTCTTCACGCGCAAGGGGTGAGGCACGGGCTATCGGAGGTGACCGGACATGGCGCGGAACAAGGCCGCTTGTGGCCGCCGCGCCAGCGCCTGCCCGCCCCGCCGGGCTGGCCTTCGACGTCAGTGCCACAGAGAAACGACGCAAACTCCGACATCCGAGCGACGATCCCAAGGCGCGGAACAAGTCTGCTTGCAGCCGCCGCGCCAGCGCCTGCCCGCCCCCCGGGCTGGCGCTTTACCGTCGTAAGCGCGCCGCTCGGCGTCAGCGGCGGATTGGCACCATAAAGCTCCTTCGCTCCACCCTTGCAGCGCCACCCCGCAGGCAGGCGTTCGACGTCAGCGCTAGACAAACACCGTCCAACCCATCGTTCGTACTTGTATGACCTGGGCGCCGATCAAGCCTTGCTTGACAAGCGCCGAACCATCTCTCGGAAGGTCCGGTTTGTGCAAACACTTACGACCAAGCCTCACAAGACCACCCGGTGCGCGCGCTGGCCCTTGAAGCCCGTGGGCACCGCGAAGGTCGCGCCGCTCAGACGGTCATCCTTGCCCGCGCCGTCCGCAGCCGATGTCACGTATAGTACCGACAGGTCCGGCCCTCCGAAGGCCGGGCAGGTCACCTGTCCCGCGGGCAGGCCGATCGCGGTCATGAAGGCGCCATCCGGCGTGTAGCACGCCACGCGCCCGGCCCCGAACTGCGCGTTCCAGAGGTTGCCCTGGCTGTCCACGACCGCCCCGTCGGGGTTGAGCCCCTCGTCGCGCAGGTCCACGAACTCCCGCGGCTTGCCCGCTGGCCAGCCCTCCCCATCAAGCGCCACGCGCCGGATGATCCGTGCGCGCGTGTCGCAGAAATAGGCATAGGCCCCGCCCGGTGCGAAGCTGATCGCGTTCGGGATCTCCAGATCCGCGTAAAGCTGGGTGACCTCGCCCTGATAGAAGCGGTAGATCGCCCCATCGGCGCCGGACTTGTCCTTGCGCATGGTCGAAATCCAGAACCCGCCCCAGGGATCGGCACGCCCGTCATTGGGGCGCATCTCGGGGCGGTCGGGCTCGATCGCGGCGATCTCCTCGCGCGCGCCGGTCTCGGTCTCGAAGGCAAAAAGGCCGCCTTCGCCCGCGATCAGCAGCCGCCCCGGATCAATCCATCCCGCCGCGGAGACATGGGTGTCGAACGGCCAGCTCTGTTGCCGTCGCCCGTCATGGCGGTAAAGCCGCTTGCCCAGGATGTCGAACCAGTAGAGCGCCTGCTCCTCGGGATGCCACAGCGCGCCCTCTCCCAGCGTGCAGCTCGTATCGCTCAGGATCATGCTTCCCCCCTTGAATGCGGTCCTCCCCCCAGCCTGCCCAAAACCCGGCGCGCTGGCCAGAGAACGCGGCGTTCTGCGGCGGCTCGCGCGGCGCAATGCATCTTTCCAAGGCGCAGGCTTCCGCGCTAGGACACGGATATGAGGCGGATCACCAACCGGATTAAGCTGCGCTACTCCCAGAAGCTGTTTATTCTGGCCGCCCTGCCGCTGATCCTCGCGGTCTCGGCCATTGCACTTCTCGTCGCGCATCAATCGCGGATGCTGGCGGAGCGGGAAATCCGCAGCCTCGAGACGCAACTCATCGAGGCCAAGAAGGCGGAGCTGAAGAATTACGTCACGCAGGCCCGCAACGGGTTCTACTTCATCTACGGCTCGGCCGCCCCCGATGACGAAGAAGCCAAACAGCAGGTGATGCAGATCCTGTCCGCCATGATCTACGGCGATGAGGGGTCGTTCTTCGTCTACGATTACGACGGCACCAACCTCGTCTCTCCGCGCCAGACCGACATGATCAACCGCGACTGGTCGGGGCTGACCGACAGCGAAGGCACGCCTGTCACCGACGCCCTGATCCGCATCGCGCGCCAGGGCGCGGGATACCACGAATACCTCTGGCCCAAACCCTCCACCGGGGAAGAGGCGCGGATGATTTCCTACGTCACCTCCTTTCCGTCTTGGCAATGGGCGGTCGGCACGGGCGTCTTCATCGACGACGTGATCGACACCGTGGCCGCCGCCCGCGCCGAGGTGGAGCGCCGGGTCGAGGCCACCTTCGTCTATATCGGGGGCATCACGCTTCTGGCGCTCTTGGCGGTCTTCGCCTCGGGCATGCTTTTGAACCTGCGCGAACGGCGTCTTGCGGATATGCGCCTGCGCGAGCTCACGCAGCGCGTGCTCGACACCCAGGAAGAGGAACGCGGACGCGTTGCGCGCGAATTGCATGACGGGATCAGCCAGATCCTTGTCGGGGTGAAATACGCGCTCGACATTGCGCGCCGCCGGGTCGAGGCCGGCGATCCTCGCGCCGCCGAGACGTTGCATCAGGGCGTGTCGCACCTTTCGGGCGCGATCCAGGAGGTGCGCCGCATCTCGCGCGATCTGCGGCCCGGCGTTCTGGACGATCTCGGTCTCGGCCCCGCCCTCAAGGCGCTTTGCGAGGATTTCACCGCGCGCACCGGCATCCAGGTCGATTTCGAAACCGTGGTGTTCCGAAACCGGCTCGATCAGGAAGCCAAGATCGCGCTTTACCGCATCGCGCAGGAGGCCCTGACCAATGTGGAGCGGCATTCCGGCGCCACCCGCGTCGCGATGGATCTGCGCGGGCATCTGAAAGGCGGCACGTTGCGGATCACCGACAATGGCTGCGGCCTGGGCGACGATTTTGCACCGGCCGCACAGCAGGGCATCGGCCTGCGCAACATGCAGGAACGCATGGAGCATCTGGGCGGCAGCCTGCGCATCCATTCCACGCGCGCGGGCACGGAGATCGAAGCGCAAGTGCCCCTCAGCCACCTTCTGCCGCCCGAAGAGACGCAAGGCGCCGCCCCGCATGGCACGGCCGAGTCGTCCCCCTCCGCGCCCAATACCGACACGCGCCGCGGCCCCGCCGCCGCCCCGAACAGGAGCCCTGCATGACCGACCCGATCCGCGTCGTGGTGGTCGACGACCATCCGATGGTCGCCGAAGGCATCACCGCCATCCTCGAGACCTATGACGACATCTCGGTGCTCGCGACGCTGTCGGGGGCGCAGCAGATGATCGACCGATTGCACGACCTCGCCCCGGACGTGATCCTGATGGATCTCAACATGCCGGGCCTCTCGGGCCTATCCGCGACCGAGATCATCCTCGAACGCCGACCCGAAACCCGCATCCTGATCCTGTCGATGCATGACAGCCCGGAATATATCCGTACGGCGCTGCGCCACGGGGCGATGGGCTACGTTCTCAAGGATGTGCCCACGGACGAGATCAAGACCGCCATCGACCGCGTTCATCGCGGACAAAGCTATCTCTGCACGGGGGCCGAGGGCGCGATCAAACCGGCGGACGATACTGGCCGCGAGGCGCTGACAACGCGCGAACAGACGATCCTTCTGCAACTGGCACAGGGAAAGTCGAACAAGGAGGTCGCCAATGCGCTCGATATCTCCGTGCGCACGGTCGAGACGCATCGCAAGAACATCAAGCGCAAGCTCGGCATCAGCTCGACCGCGGGGCTCACGCGCTACGCGATGGAGCACGGGGTGCTACAGGGCACCGGCGTCAACGTCTGAAACGGGGCGATGCCCAACAAAAAAGCCCCCGAAAACGGGGGCCTTGCGCTGCGCTCATCCTGCGCGAGAGGCGATCCGAAGGATCAGACGGCGCGATCAGTGTCCAGCGAATTGCAGAACGCCGATTTCCAGATCGGCCCTGCCCCGTCTTCGCCCGCCTGAACATGGCTCGCCCATTGTCCGACCGCGATCAGCGCGACCAGCAGCGCGGCCTTGCACAGGGTGAATTCCCGCTTGGAAAGGCGCGGCAGGGCTTTGCCGGAATAGGTTGCGATCATCGACATTTGGACCTCCTCGGACCTGCGGCCTGCCATTCAGGCTGTAACTGAACTGTTCTGTTCAAATCATGCGATGAATGCGTGTTTCACGCAAGTCACGAAGCCGCGCCTGACGGTTACATCGGCGCACAGGAAACGTGCGGAGACGTGACAAGCGGATAGCGCTTCTGCGCAAAAACGCAGGCATTGCACACAGGCACCGTCGCATTTCGCTGAAAAGTCGGAGGGTTATGGAGCGGGTGAAGGGAATCGAACCCTCGTCGTCAGCTTGGGAAGCTGCTGCTCTACCATTGAGCTACACCCGCGACCGAGCCTTGCAGATAATTTAGCGGCGTTGATCGGTCAAGCGTTTCCGGCGCCGTCTCCTGCCCCGCAACGTCCACTCCACCGATTGCGCCTCATGCCTCCATCTTCTCCTGCATTTCCACATCGATGAAGGTCTTGTGCGGCGCGTAGGCGGCCACATCATACACATAGGCGACCGACCCATCGTCGTTCCTCGCGGCGATCTCAAAGCCCATCCGGCCGTAGAAATCCGACACCATCTTGTTGCGATCCGTCGGAACATAGAGAGCGGTGATCCGCGCGACGCCCGCATCACGCGCGGCCTCGAACAATCGGTCCATGACGCATTGCTCCACCCCGCGCTCCAACACGCGGCAGGATTGGAGCCAGGAATCGATGCTCCATTCGCGCGGAGCTTTCCGCACGATCACGACACCGATCATGCCGTGCTGGGCGAACTTGTCCTGAAGGCGGACCTGCCATCCCATCTGGTCCGGATCTTCCTCGATCGCCCGGACATCCTCTTCGCCGTAGCGCCGGGTGGTCAGGTTGAACTGGTTCGACTTGTTGATCAGCTGGGTGATGCGCCCGCGCCCGACATCGTCGAAGGGCGAGATCGTCATGCGCATCTCGAGCGAGGTCAGGTAATCTTCGTAATTGCCGATTTTGGCCCTGATTTCCGCCGCGGCTGCCCGTCCGCCATAACTTTCGGCCCGCGAAATATCTTCCGTATTCAGCGGCAAATGATCGAACTGCCCCGATTGCGCGATCCTCTCGATGTAGAACGAGGGATCGTCCCCGATCTCGATCGTCGAGACGAGTGGCAATTCCTGCCGGACGCGTTCGCGCTCGGCGGCGTTGTCATCGATGAACACGAAGGATTCGAGGCCGAGGCTCAGCGTCTCGGCAATCGACTTGATGTTCGTCGCCTTGTCACTCCAATTGGCTTGGAAAACCGCGATGTGATCTTCCTTGAGAACCATCTCGGAATGACTGCGAAACGGCTCCCGCGCGATCTCGTCGGTATTCTTGGAACACACCGCTAGGACGATGCCGCGTTCCCGCAGCCCCAGAATGAAGTTCTGGAAGGCAACGAACGCCTCGCCTTCCGGTGAATTCTGACCGAGCCGGATCCCCGCAAGCCCGTCGTCGCCGATCACACCGCCCCACAGGGTGTTGTCGAGATCGAGAATGACGCCGCGCGCGGACTTGCCCTTCATCGCCGCCAGCACGGAGGCGATATTGTCCGCCGCCACGGGGCACACATCCACGCTGAACGGTATCTTGGCCGCATGGTAACGCACAGGGTCGAGCCAGGTCTCCAAACCCACGCGGCTTGCAAGCGCCGCCTGATCCCAAAGCAGCCACCGCCCCTCCATGGCGCCCTCCGCCAACATGAGGTTCACCCGGTGCCGGAAGCGCGCGCTCGACCCCGGAGTTGCGAGCTCCGCCGACGAAACCTGCGCGGCCCCGGGAAGAGTTGCGATGATGGCCGGGCAGCCGGTTTTCTGCCGGGCGGCTTCGGCCAGGGCATCTGCGAGGTTTTCGGCATCCGCAATGGCCGCGTCTTCGCCCGCGCGATCCAGCAATGTCCGCTTGCCCGCAAAGGCGGTCTCGTCCAGCACCACAAGCACGGCATCGAGTGATCGACCAAAGCAATCGGCGGGCGAAAACGCAAAACTCGCCACGCTGTCATAGGGCGCCTCGAAAGACGCAATTGCAAGGCCGCGCGCCAATCCGGCAGCCGCCAGCGGATCGGGCAGATAGCTGAGCGTACGATTGCCCAGAAGTCCGAGGGACACGGGCGCGAAGGCCTGATCCGACGCATCCAATTTCAGCAGCTTTTTCGCGGCACGTTCGACCCGCAATTCCTCACGCATGCCCAATTGCTGATTGGCCAGAGTTTTGAGCGTTGCGTAATCCGGTGCGCGCCCGTCTGACAGAACCGCTTCGATTTCGGCCATCCGCTCCGCCCAGTCTCGGGCCAGAGGGGGCCGCCAAGGTAAATCACGATAGGTCATCCGCTTTGCTTTGCTGCCGCTTCGACGAGGTCGCCCAGGTTTCGGAAACTCTGCATTTCCGATGTGCTGAAATGCACCCCCAATTCCATCTCGATCATCACCATCAAGCGAACATGCGAGAGGCTGTCCCATTGCGGCACATCATCCGCGGTCGTCTCCATGGTGACGGGACCTTCGTATTCGTCGAAAAGATCCCTGATAATCACCGTTACCTTGTCAAGAATGGTCTGTGTGTCGGCCATTTGTATTCCCTACGTTATCAAGTTTTGCTTTTTGCAAAGGAGATCAGCCGTCGCTGGCTTCGGTCTTTCGGAACAGCCGGGTGTTCGTTGTCTGATACTCCGCCACTTCCGAACGAATTTGGCTTTCATGCTCCGCGATATTCTCCCGGGTCAGACGATTGTTCCCGGTTGTCGTCGCGGTGATGAAGTCATCGAGGATATGCGGCGCGTAGACGTGCCCGACCTCGCGGAAATTCGCGAGATCGCCGGCAACGGCCGGATCGGCATCGAATGCGAAGATCCGGATATTCGGAAGATCGCTCGCCGCATTCACAAGGCAGCGCCGCGCAACCATCATTTCATCGAGAAGCGTTGGACTGATATCGTGCCGCCGGACGTAATAGAACGCGAAGGACGACACCGGGATCATGACGTCGACCTTGACGCCCCGCGCGGAAAAGGCCCTCAGGTCGGGAAGCAGTTGGTCATTGATCGCAGGAAAATGGTCGCAGGTCTTTCCACTGGATGAGCCGATCTCGGCGCGATACCCGTCGACCTTTCGCCCGATATCCTCCATCTCCGACATGCGCTGGAAGTTCTCGTACATGCGATCGACATAGCGCGTGTAAATCGCATCGTCCGGATTGCTGTAGGACAGATCCCCCTGCAATATGTCGAGCGTTGTCTGAATTGTCGGGAGGTTCACCATACGCAGATCGTTGGTGATGTCGTTGTCATAAAGAAATGCGGGGAAGCCACGATTGGTGGTCTCCGGGTCCTGAATATACATCCAATCGAACGTCATGATGACGTGCTCGACATTGGGATGCTCGACCAGCCGACCGAGGATCAAATCCCGATCCCGCGGACGCGGACCGCCATAGCTGATATTCGCCGCGTTCACACCCGGTCCCAAAACCTCGTTCAACAGTTCGGGCGTGTACATCGCGGTGACCGAGCTGCCCACGAGAAACGTATTATAGGCCGGATCCTTCATCACCACATCGATCCAGTCAACGACCAGATCCCGCGGAGTATCGCCTGTTTCTATCCGAGGCTCTGCCCCCCATTTGTAGACGTTATGGGGATCGACCGAGATAACCAGTGCCGCCAGCGACAGATACCCGACCGATATCAGGGATGCCGCTGCCAACATCGGACGCACCGCGCGCCAGCGAATGGCAGACAAGCTGTGTTTCTTGCCGGATGTTAGTTTTAATTTCGATAAGTCTTTCAAATCATTCATGGCATCAAAATCCCTGATAAAGGAACGGGGGCTGACGAGAAACGTAATAAAGGGAGGCAATCACGAGCACGGAAAGATAGCTCGCCTGCACCCAGCCCGGACGCCAGAGGCGCACGAGGAAGGCGGGCCCGTAACTTTTGTTGTCATAGGTCATGATCGCGGGACGATAGCGCCGCATCAGCTCGACGCTATTCGGGCAGCAATAAATGATGAAAAAGGCACCGGCCAACATCATGACGGGTTCGCGCATATCGAAGAGCGAGCGCGCATCCACGGAAGTGCCGAACATCTGCGAAAAGAGGTGGAAGCCCCCGTGCACGCTTTCAGAGCGGAACATCGCAAGGCTGAGCAGAAGCGGCAGGAAGAATACGGCCCTTTCCGCAAATCCCAGAAGCAATGGCGGCGCCGTTTTCTTCACGGACTTATACCATTTCGACGCCCGCACCTCTGTCTCGAGCGCGTACCAGAACCCGTGCATCAACCCGAAGACGCAGAATGTCCAAAGGGCGCCGTGCCACAAACCAATGATCTGGAAATTGATCAGCATCGGCAACCAAAGACTGAGCAGATGCGCAGGTATCGGAGAAAGCCGATTGAACATACTGTAGCGCGTGCCGGCCACGGAAAGCGGTGTATAAAGGAAGCGCGCGATGACACGCGTGAGTGTCATGTGCCAACGGCGATAGTAATCGATGATCCCATTGGCCTTGAACGGCGAAAAGAAGTTGATCGGATACCGCAATCCGAACATGCGCGCGAGGCCAAGCGCCATATCGGAATAGCCAGAGAAGTCGAAATAGAGCTGCGCCATATAGGCCAACGCCCCGATCCAGGCTTGCAGCGGATGAATTTCACCTCCGGCGTGGGCCGCGCTGAAAACAACTTCCACTGTCGGTGCAAGGTTGTCAGCAACAACGACCTTTTTGAACATCCCGATGGCAATGAAGCTCAGCCCGACCGCAAGGTCGATGGGATTCAGGCGCAGAAACCGCTTGGACTGGATTTGCGGGTTGAATTCGCTCAGGTAGGTAATCGGGCCGATCACCAGCTGCGGGAAGAAGCTCACGAAAGCGCCGTACCGGAAGAAGGCAGCCAGAACCGATTTCTTAGAACTCATCCTGCCCAGGAATTGCGTGACGTTCTCCTCCCGGGCATAGGCATCCGCGAGGAAAGCCGCTTGGTGGAACGTGTAGAAGGAAATGCCTGCGGGGATCGCAACGCCTGCGATATCGACCATCAGCCCGGCGCTCGGACCAAAGAGAAGCATGACGATCTTGTATTTGAAATAGCACAAGGTGACGATGTTATAGCCTTGGCCAAACAGATATATGTTTCGCCGCCTCTTGCTCTCCTCCTTGATGGAGATGATCGCGACCCCGACAATGAAGTTGACGATCAGCGATATAATCAGAAGAACAGCAGAGCTTATGCTATGCGGGATATAGAAGATGATCGATGATATGAAGAGGACGAGAAGCGCCGCGTTCTTCCCGAAGAAACCCGATATCGTATAGAATGAGATCAATACGATAGGTAGAAATACAAACAGAAATATCGGATCCGTAAAAATCAACCGTAATATCCTTCAAATGGACATACTCAAAACACACCCGCCGATAACAAAAACGTTCCGCTGAAATAGCGACGTCAAAGGCAGGTTTCTTCACAACGATAGTAGCGGGCAAAAATGACCCGGTCCCCCACTCCGAAAAGCAGTACTGCACGGGCAACGCGTTGAGTCAACGGAGTTTTACGCGGGATAGAGCGTTCAAGGCCGGGCAGAATGCATCCTGCCTGCCCGATTGGCAGATGCTTCCCGCGATGGCGTGAGGAGCAAGTGTGGCCACAAGGGCAAGCAAAGCGTCTTGCAAACACCGGCGCGGATCGGAGCTCTGATCCGATCGAACTCGATGCAGATTCTCCCGACGATAATCGCGAAAGACTTGGTCTCAACGCGATCTGTCACTTATGAAAGAGATGCACAGAACTTTAAGTGCAACGCATAGTCACATTTGGATCAGACTAAAAATTAAGCAAATATTAATAAGGCGTTAACAAAGCTTAAGATGTGCACCCGGCGTCGAATCCGGGCCTGAAACGCCTATCCGAACGGCGCGTATCCCAAAGGGAGCGCTCCCCCAAAAAGAAACCGGGTCGAGCGACGCATCACGCCAAGAGACCGCCCCCTAGACGCTCAGATCCGCGCGGCCAGATGTGCCACGCGATCGCGGATCTCGTCGGGGATCGGACCTTCGCGGCGAGGATCCCGCAAGCGCGTCAGAAGATCCTCGGTGGGCACGGCCTTGCGCGCCCAGGATAGCCCGCGCAGGATCGACTGGGCCTCGTCCGGTAGGCGGTCCGGGATGTCGTGCCCCGACAACGTGGCCCAGATACAGGTCCAGAGGCGGGCGACGCTCCACGGATTATACCCCCCGCCGCCTGACACGATCAGCCGAGGCGCCAGCGGACGCAACGCCTCCACCGTTTCGATATGGGCGTTGTTGGACAGGGCCAGCCGCGACAGCGGGTCCTCCGTCACCGCATCTGCGCCGCATTGCAGATAGATCGCGTCGGGTCGGAAGGCCGCCGTGGCGGGCAGGATCACCTCGTCGAGAAACAGCCTGTAGGCGCTGTCATCCGACCCGCGCGGCATCGGCAGATTGAAGGCGGCACCGCCCGCGTCATCCTCGAGCTGGCCGGTGAACGGCCAGCGGCCCTCTTCATGGCAGGAGATCATCCGCACCTGGTCCGAGCCGTGGAAGGCAGGCTCCACGCCGTCGCAATGATGCGCGTCGATATCGATATAGACCACGCGGCCCAGACCCTGTGCCAGAAGGCGCTGGATCGTCAGAACCGGCTCGTTGATGTAGCAAAAGCCGTTGGCATAATCGGGGTGGCCGTGATGGGTGCCGCCGCCCGGATTATAGACCACACCGCCCTCGGCTACCAATTCGGCGGCGAGCATTCCACCCCCTGCCGCGGTTGCCGGACGGCGATACATCTCGGCGAAAACGGGGTTCGACAATGTGCCCAGCCCATGCCGCCTGCGGGTTTCCGCATCCACAGCCTGCGCCTCTTCGGCGGCCACGAGCGCGCGGATGTAATCGGGCGTATGAAAGCCCAGAAGGGCTGCGGGCTTGGCGCGCGGACTTGTGCGGTAGCGCGACGCGGGCAGCCATCCCAGCGCGCGCGACAGGTCCATCACCGTGGGCACCCGCGGGATCGACAGGGGGTGCAGGCGGCCATAGCTCGACCCGCGATAGATATTCGATCCGATGAAAAGGGCGTCCCGCATGCGAGGCTAGTTAACCCGGCTTTGCAGCGCGCCAAGCCCCGCCGCGATTGCGCATCCGCGGCGCGCGCCGTAAGTCCGTCCCATGCATCGACTGCCCCCTGCCCGCATCCTGTATCTCACGGCCCTCATGCTGCTCGTGGCGGCGGCAGGCGGCTGGATCGCCGCGCAGATCATGGTGCCGATGCCGTGGATGATCGGCGCGCTCGCAGCCTCCGCCATTAGCGTGGCGACACTGCAGGGCAGCCTCCTGCGGGATTACGTCTTTCCCAATCGCTTCCGGAACCCGTTTATCGCGCTTGTCGGCGTGATGATCGGCAGCCAGGCCTCGCCCGAGCTTCTGGACAGCCTCGCGACCCTGCCGCTGGCCCTCGCAGCCCTGTTGCTCTTCATTCTCGTGGCCCATGCGGGCAATGTCGTGATCTTCGAGCGACTGGGCGGGTACGATCGCGCCACCGCCTTCTATGCGGGCACGCCCGGCGGGCTGATGGAATCGATCCTTCTGGGCGAAGGCGCCGGGGCCGATATCCGCATCCTGACGCTGCAGCAATTCCTGCGCATCATCTTCGTGGTGACGCTGGTGCCGGCCGCGCTTTCGATCTGGGCGGGGGAGCCCCTGGGTTCGGCGGCAGGCATCGCGCCCGGCGGGGATATTCCCCCCGTCTGGTCGGATTACGTCCTCGGGGCGGGCGCCGCGGCTTTGGGCTTGTTTCTCGCGCGCGCGGTGCATGTGCCCGCAGGTCACCTCGTTGGCCCGCTGGTCATCACGGCCGCGCTGACCCTCGTTGGGGCGATCGACTTGCACCTGCCATTCTGGGTTCTGGCGGTGGCGCAGGTCGTGATCGGCACCTCGCTGGGCCTGCGCTTTCTGGGCATCACGGCGGCGCATATTCGTCGCGGTCTTGGGCTGGCCTTCGTGTCGGTCGCCTTCATGCTGGCTCTCGGGGCGATCCTGTCGCTTGTGCTCGCGCAGGTAACCGGCCTCGACGTGGTGCAATTGCTGCTGAGCTTCGCGCCGGGCGGCGTGACCGAGATGTCGCTCATAGCACTTTCGCTGTCCGTGAGCCCGGCCCTCGTGAGCCTCTTTCACGTCGCGCGCATCCTGATGACGGTGGGCACGCTGATGGTGACGCCGCGCCTCGTCGGGCTTGGGACGAAGAGCTGAGCTGGAAAGGCGTCAGTTCGACGATCTGGCGCAGCAAGGGAATTACGGCGGTCTAGTTCAAAGCCACAGCCCCTACCCCGCAGCCTCCGCCTTCTCCTCCAGCATCAGCCATTCTTCCTCTGCCGCCGACAGCTTCTCCTGCCGTTCGGCCAACGCCTCCGTCGCCTTCTGGAACTTCACCGGCTCGCGGGTGAACAGCTCGGGGTCGGTCAGCAGCCCGTTCAGCTTTCCGATCTCCGCCTCGAGCCGCGCGATGACCTGCGGCAATTCCTCCAGACGGTGCTTTTCCGAGAAGCTCAAGCCGGACGCCTTGGATTTGGGCTTTGCCTTGGGCGTGTCAGTCTTGGCCTGCGGAGCCGCTGCGGGCTTGGCCGCGTCGCGCGTGGCCTGCCGCTGGCTTTGGTAATCCGACCAGCCGCCGGCATAGACGGTCGCACGGCCATCCCCCTCCATCGCCACGGTGGTCGTCGCCACCCGGTCGAGGAAGTCGCGGTCGTGGCTGACCAGCAGGACCGTGCCCTGGTATTCGCCCAGAAGGTCCTGAAGCAGGTCGAGCGTTTCCACATCGAGATCGTTGGTCGGCTCGTCCAGCACCAGAAGGTTCGATTCCCGCGCCATGATCTTGGCCAGCAGCAGTCGCGCCTTCTCTCCGCCCGAGAGCGAGCGGACGGGTGCGCGAACCCGCCGTTCGTCGAACAGGAACTCCTTGAGATAGCCCACCACATGTTTGGGCTGGCCACGCACCAGGATCTGGTCGGCCTTGCCCGAAACCCGCATGTCCGGATCGCCCGTGAGGTTCTCCCAAAGCGACATATCTCCGTCGAGCTTCGCGCGGCTCTGATCGAAGATTGCGGGCACAAGGTTCGTCCCAAGCTTCACGCGGCCCTGATCGGGGGCTTCCTCGCCCATCAGCATGCGGATCAGCGTGGTCTTGCCCACACCGTTCGGCCCCACGAAGGCGACCCGGTCCCCGCGTTCGATCTTGATGGAGAAATCGCGCAGGATGGTCTTGTCGCCGAAGCCCTTGGCCAGCCCTTCGGCTTCGATGACCTTCTTGCCCGAGCTTGGCCCCGAGGCGAGGTCCATCGCCGCCGTGCCCTGCCTGCGGATCATGCCCGCGCGTTCCTCGCGCAGCGCCTTCAAGGCCCGCACCCGGCCCTGGTTGCGCGTGCGCCGGGCCGAGATCCCCTCGACCGCCCATTTCGCCTCGGCCTTGATCTTGCGATCCATCTTGTGCCGCGCGATGTCCTCTTCTTCCCAGATCTTGTCGCGCCATTCCTCGAACCCGTCGAACCCGGTCTCGCGGCGGCGCACGGCGCCCCGGTCGATCCAGAGCGTGGCGCGCGTCAGTTCCGTCAGGAAACGCCGGTCGTGGCTGATCAGCACAAAGGCCTTGCGCGTGGCCTTGAGTTCCGCCTCGAGCCATCCGATCGCCTCGATATCGAGGTGGTTGGTCGGCTCGTCCAGAAGCAGGAGGTCGGGATCCTCGGCCATGAGCTTGGCCAAGGCCGCGCGTCGCTTCTCGCCGCCCGAGGCGGTCTCGACCGCGCGGGCGGGGTCGAATTTCAGCCCCTCCGAGGCGGCCTCGACGCGGTAGAGATCGGCAGGCCCCAACTCGGACGTCGCGAAATCGCCGAGCGTGGCAAAGCCCGAGAGATAGGGGTCCTGCTCCATGTAGCCGACGGACTGGCCCGGCGGGACAACCCGCGTGCCGGTATCGGCCTCCACGAGCCCCGCCATGACCTTCATCAGGGTGGATTTGCCCGACCCGTTGCGCCCCACCAGCGCCACCCTGTCCCGCGGCTGCACCACGAGGCTCAGATCGGCGAAGACAGGCTCACCGCCGAAGGTCAGCGAAATGTCGGAGAGTTGCAAAAGGGGTGCTTGGGCCATGGCGCGCCATATGGCAGCGGCGAGGAGCGCCCGCAAGGGCGCGAGGAGCGCTCAGCCTGCCAACCGCCGCAAGGCGCGCGCCCGTCCGGGCGGAATGCGCGCGATCTCCACGCCGGTGAAGACGTGCAGCGTGCCAAGATCCCGGTCGATCACCGCGTGATCGCTGACCCAACCGCCCAGGGCCAGGTAGGAGCGCAGAAGCGGCGGCAGGGCGCGCAGACCCGCCTGTCCGTCCCCCCTGCCCGGTGCCTCTTGGCGATGCATCGCATCGGCATAGCGATGCGTTTCCGCCGCGCGCGGTCCGATCCGCCAGCGTTCCGGCGCCTGGTGGTGAAGTGCGAGCCAGTCCAGTGCCGCCGCATGCGGCGTGGGATCGGTGCCCGGAAAGGACGCGCAGCCGAAAAGAAGTTGCACGTCCTCGGCATCCACGAAGCGCGTCAGCCCGGCCCAGGCCAGACGCGGCACATCCGCATCGCGACATTTCTCCGCGACGCAAAAGCGCCCGATCTCCGCCATTCCGCCCCGAAAGCGCGTCAGTCGCGAGAGGTCATAGAATTGCGCGGCATAGCTTGTCCCAAGCGCGGCGGCGCTCCGCAGGTGCAGAAGGCGGAATGCCGCCAGCACCTGCCCCGCCGGGCCCTCAGCCGTGTCTGCACGCGCCTCGACAAGGACATGCGCGCAGATGGGATCGAAGGCGTCCTGCTCGGACATCTCGGGGTCGCGGCCCCGAAAGGCCTGCGCCCGCAGTGCAAGAATTGCCGCGTGATCCTCGGCGCTTGACGCCATACGCACCCGCAAGCCGGGTGTTTCGATGCGGAACGGGTCGACGTCGGTGGCTTGGGCCACATGTCGCCCCGCGCGCGTCTCTACAGGCGGGGCGGCGTGAAGGTCCACTTACTGGTCCAGAAGACCGGCGGGGTTGAGCGAGCCGATATTGCCGAAGAGCTTGCGAATGAAGCTGATATCGCTGCCCGCGCTATCGGTCACCCGGCGCGACAGCGGTACGACGCGGCCGTCTTCGAGACCGTAGCGTTCGATATTCTGCACAACATCGTCTTCGGTGAAGGAGATCGCCACGACCTCCCGCTCCACCACGGTAGGCTTCTGCCAGGCGAAGTGGCGAATGGTGCTGCCGATCCAGTAATAGGAGCCGTCGGACAGGACGCCGGAGGCCGTGGGCACGCCCACCGTCTCCTCGACCGTGGCCCGCGTATCGATTCCCGCGATGATGGATTGCAGATCTTCCTCGGGCGGCACGTAGCCGTGATTGCGGATATCCGCGGTGCAGGCCGCAAGGCTGCTACCCAGAACCAAAACCAAAGCCAGGCGCACAGCGCGTGCCGAATAGTGACTGCCCGTCATTCCGTCCCTCTTGCCTTCGGCCTCGATCGCCTTTTATCCCGCTTACAGAAGGACGTCCCGGCGATCAAGCCACGGGCGTGTCACTGGAAATCCCGATTGACCCGAAAGGTGCCGATCCCATGCCCGAAGCGCCCGATCCCGCCAGATCCGCAAATCCCGGCCCGTTCCGTTTGGCCGACCTGTCGCAGACCGCACCGACCCGGTTTCGCGTTACCCCGGACGAGGCCCAGCGGGCCCGGATCGCGGAGGCGCTCGATCTGTCCGGTTTGCGCAAGGTGCTTTTCGAAGGCGCGATCAAGCCCTTGGGCAAACGCGGCTGGCGGCTTGAGGGGCGGCTCGGGGCCACCGTCATCCAGCCCTGCATCGCCACGCTCGCGCCCGTGACCACGCGGATCGACACCGATGTGCAGCGCACCTTCCTGCCGCCCGATCTCCTCGATGAGCCCGAGCCCGGCTCCGAGGTGGAGATGCCCGAGGACGACACCACCGAAGCCCTGGGCGAGATGATCGACCCGACCCCGGTGATGATCGAGGCGCTCGCGCTCGCCGCGCCGGACTACCCCCGCGCGCCCGATGCACCCAAGATGGAGGCCGAGGCGCGTCCGCCCGGCGCCGCTCCGATCCGCGAAGAGGAGACGAAGCCCTTCGCCGGTCTCGCCGGGCTGAAACAGCAGCTCGAAAAGGGGGAAGACGAGGACGGTTGATCCCTCAGAAATCGCTTGCGTTTCGACACACCGTCACTATGTATGCGCCTTCACCGGAATTCAGGGTTGCCAGCGGTGCGCGATAGGGACTATCCCCCCGCCAGATTCCCGACAGCGGCGTTCGGTCACCGATCGCGCCGATAACACGAGATTGAGGTTGAGACATGGCCGTCCAACAGAACAAAGTATCCAAGTCGCGCCGCAACAACCGTCGCGCACACGATTCGCTTGAGGCTGCAAACCCCAACGAATGCACCAATTGCGGCGAGCTGAAGCGTCCGCATCACGTCTGCCCGTCCTGCGGCCATTATGCCGACCGTGAGGTCGTCGCGGTCGCGGACGAGATCGACCTGGACGAAGACGCAGCCTAAGTAACGCATCCCCGCGAGGCCCATCTTCATGACCTCTTCGCAGGATCACCAGGAGACGGGTCGCGCCGATGTGGTGCTTTCGATCGACGCCATGGGCGGCGATCATGGACCGGCGGCCGTTGTCGCCGGTCTTGCCATGTTTGCGCAAAAGACCCCGGATGTGCGGTTCCTGCTGCACGGTCGCGTGGCCGAACTCGAAAAGCTCGTGGCCAAGACGCCTGCCCTTCAGGGGCGGGTCGATCTGCGCAACGCCGACGATATCGTCTCCATGGACGACAAGCCCAGCCACGTCATGCGCAACGGCAAGGGCACCTCGATGTGGTCCACGCTGGAAGCGGTCCGCGACGGGGAGGCTTCCATCGCGGTGTCTTGCGGCAATACCGGCGCGCTCATGGCGATCTCGATGGTGCGTCTGCGCAAATTGCCGGGGGTCAGCCGCCCGGCCATCGCGATTCTCTGGCCGTCCCGGTCCGAGCAGGGCTTCAACGTCATGCTCGATGTGGGTGCCGATATCCGGGCCGATGCCCGCGATCTTCTGCAATACGCGCTGATGGGCGTGTCCTATGCCCGCAACGGCCTGTCGCTCGCCCGCCCGCGCGTCGGCCTGCTCAATGTCGGCACCGAGGAACACAAAGGCCGGACCGAGCTGCACGAGGCGCATGCGCTGATCCACGCCACCGCAGAAGATGCCGAGTTTGATTTCGTGGGCTTCGTCGAGGGCGGCGATATTCCCGGTAACGTGGCCGATGTGATCGTCACCGACGGCTTTACCGGCAATGTCGCGCTGAAAACCGGCGAAGGCACGGCGAGCCTCATTCGCGATCTTCTGCGCGAAGCCTTCGCCTATTCCTTCATCTCGCGCATCGCGTCCCTTCTGGCCTATCCCTCGCTCAAGCGGCTGTCGAAGCGGATCGACCCGCGCCGCGTCAATGGCGGGGTCTTCCTCGGTCTGAACGGAACGGTCGTGAAATCCCACGGCGCCGCCGATGCCACGGGTGTGGCTGCGGCCACGCGCCTCGCCTACCGCCTCGCGGAGCAGGGCTTTACGGACCGGCTGAAGGCCCGGGTTGCCTCTGCCGCGGAGCGCGCTCAGGATATCGCCAAATCCGCCGAAGACGGAGAGGAGACGACATGACCGTGCGTGCCGTGGTCGCTGGATGCGGCCACTACCTTCCGACCCGCGTGGTCGAGAATGCCGAATTCGAATCCCGCCTCGACACATCCGATGAGTGGATCCGAAGCCGGTCCGGCATCGAACGGCGTCACTTTGCAGCCGAGGGCGAGACCACGTCGGACCTCGCCACCCATGCCGCCCGTGCCGCTTTGGCCGATGCGGGGCTGGTGCCCGACGATATCGATGCGCTGATCGTCGCCACCTCCACCGCGGATCTGACCTTCCCGTCGGCTGCCACGATGGTGCAGGCGCAACTCGGCATGACCCGTGGCTTTGCCTTCGACGTGCAGGCCGTCTGCGCGGGCTTCATCTACGCGATGAGCAACGCCAACGCGCTGATCGTCTCGGGCCAGGCCGAACGGGTCATGGTCATCGGGGCAGAGACCTTCAGCCGGATCATGGATTGGGAAGACCGCTCGACCTGCGTGCTTTTCGGTGACGGTGCGGGCGCGATCATCCTCGAGGCGAAAACCGGCAGCGGCTCGGTCGCCGACCGCGGCATCCTCTCGACCGATCTGCATTCGGACGGACGCCACCGCGATATCCTTTATGTCGATGGCGGTGTCTCCACCCAAAGCACTGGCCATCTGCGCATGGAGGGCAAAGAAGTCTTCCGCCACGCGGTCGAGAAGCTCGCCGCGACAGCGACGGATGCGCTCGGCAAGGTCGGGCTCACCGGCGCGGATGTGGATTGGGTCGTCCCGCACCAGGCCAATATCCGCATCATTTCGGGCACCGCGAAGAAGCTGGGCCTGTCCATGGACAACGTCATCGTCACCGTTCAGGACCATGGCAATACGTCCGCGGCGTCGATCCCGCTCGCCCTGTCCGTCGGCAAGGCGGAAGGCAAGATCAAGCAGGGCGATCTGCTGGTCACCGAAGCCATTGGCGGTGGTCTCGCCTGGGGCGCTGTCGTCCTGCGCTGGTAGCACTTTTTCCGGCGCATCCCCGCCTGCCGCCAAGCCATTGATATTGACTCGGAAAATCCCCCGCGCCTAAACTCCCCAAAACCAAGGGGATAGCTGATGGGCGAGAAGACACTGACGCGCATGGATCTGAGCGAGGCGGTATTCCGCGAAGTCGGTCTGTCGCGCAACGAAAGTGCGGATCTGGTCGAAGCGATCCTTCAGCACATGTCGGACGCGCTGGTCTCCGGCGAACAGGTGAAGATCTCCTCCTTCGGGACCTTCTCCGTCCGCGACAAGGCCGCCCGCGTCGGCCGCAACCCCAAGACCGGCGAAGAGGTTCCGATCCAGCCCCGCCGCGTGTTGACCTTCCGCCCTTCGCACTTGATGAAAGACCGCGTGGCTGCAGGCAACAAGAGCTGAGACCGATATGAGCAAATCTCGCGACGCCTTCCGCACGATCAGCGAGGTGGCGGAATGGCTTGATACGCCCGCGCATGTGCTGCGTTTCTGGGAAAGCAAGTTTCCGCAGGTCAAACCGGTCAAGCGGGCGGGCGGCAGGCGCTATTATCGTCCCGCCGACATGACGCTTCTGGGCGGCATCAAGAAGCTGCTGCACGACGATGGCCTGACCATCAAGGGTGTTCAGAAAGTCCTGTCGGAACAAGGGGTCAAGGCGGTCTCCGCGATGGCGCAGCCGATTGACGACGACACCGAAAGCGCCCCGATCGAGGCCAGCCGCAGCAAGGCGGTGGAGGATGACGACGTCCCCGCCCGGATCGAGGACAGCCCCGAGGCGGATATGGACGTGGATGCGGCGCCGGAAGCGGACGACGCGATCGAGGATGCGCCCTTCATCGAAGCGGAGCCCCCGACCTCGACCGTGATCCCCTTTACCGGCGGCGCTTTGGCGGAGACGCCCGGCCGTGCCAAAGCCTCGGCCCCCAAGACGTCTCCGGACGAGGACACGCCCCTGCCCGCCTCGGAAAACGCTGAGACGTCGGGCGACGCGCAGGACATCGTGGAAGCCCCCTTGCCCGAAGACGCGATCGCAGCTTCCGACATGGATGACATAGCGCCCGCAGCGCCCGATGATCCGGCGGAATCCGCGCGCGACGCCGACGCGAACGAGGCGATGCAGGACGCCGCAGCCGCCACATCCGAAAGCGATATCGACGCGCTCGTCGCCGAGACGATCGGCAGCGAGGCGGCGCACGACGAGATGGATCAGGCGGAGGAGGCCGGATCGGCCGAGGACGCCGCCCCCCCGGCCAAGTCCGAGGCGGCCCCCGCCGCCGAAGATACCAACGAGGCGCCCGAACAACCCAGCCTGTTCGGCACGACGCCGGAATTCCTCGCCAAACCCTTCAGCGATCGGGAATCCGAGCAGGCCGAGGCGCCACAGCCCGAAGACGCAGCCGAAACCGTCGCTGAAGAAGAGACGCCCGCAGAAATCGCCGCCGCCAGCGAGAAGGCCGATACCTCTGCGCCTGATATCGCGGACGAGGATGATACGCGCGACGAAGAGACTGGTCCGGAAAATACTGGCCAAGAAGCCACGGACAGTGACAATGACGCGACCGAGGCTACGGACGCCGTCACCGCCGATGACGCAGACCGCACCGAAGACAGTGCGCCTCAACCCGACGCCGCCCTGCCCGACGCGGCAGCCCATGAGCCCGTCCCCGGCCCACTCCGTCACCTGGCTCGCATCCCGCGTCTCACGCCCGAAATGGCCGAGCGGATGGCGCCGCACGTGGCCGCTCTCGGCGCGCATCTCGACGCCGGGGCGTAAGCCACCCGCCCGCGCGCCAAATGCCGGAAAATTCCATGCGCAAGGGGGTTGCGACGGCGGCGAAAACCGGTATGACACGCCCTAGTCGGGCTATGGCGCAGCCTGGTAGCGCGTCCGTCTGGGGGACGGAAGGTCGCAGGTTCGAGTCCTGCTAGCCCGACCAGCTACCTACCCAAATATCGCTTTCCGCGATGCCGCCACTCGTGGCTATCGCCCTTTGCGCGCAGTATCGCAGTCGCGATCAATGCCGCCCAAAACCCCACAACAACGGCTTTTTCGCAATGTGTCGGCGCGGGATGCGTTTCCTTTGGCGCGCGGCTCTTGCTAGACACGTCCAAAGGCAGCCGGATGGGAGATGCGGCCAGATGACAGGCGTATTGGCAAGCCAGCAGATCGAGACGCTGATCGAGACGGGCGTGATCCGCCCAGATGTGCCGCTGGTCGACGGACAGATCCAACCCGCGAGCCTCGATCTTAGGCTCGGGCATCAGGCGATCCGCGTCCGCGCCTCCTTCCTTGCGGGCAAGGGACGCCGGGTCGAGGACCGTTTGGCCGAGTTCGAGATGCATCGCGTCGATCTGAGCGGCGGGGCCGTCCTCGAGAAGGGCTGCGTCTATCTGATCCCTCTTCTCGAACATGTCGCCCTGCCCGCGGGCATCTCCGCCATCGCCAATGCCAAAAGCTCGACCGGGCGGCTCGATCTTCTGACCCGCACGATCACGGACGAAGGCACGGAGTTCGACAGGATCGCCGATGGCTATACCGGCCCGCTTTATGCCGAGATCTGCCCGCGCTCCTTCTCTGTTCTCGTGCGCACGGGCATGCGCCTCAATCAGATCCGCTTCCGCAATGGCCAATCGGTGCTCGACGACGCCGCGCTGACCGCGTTGCACGAAGCCGAGACGCTGGTCGGTGGCGGGCCTGCGCTCATTCGCGACGGCTTGGGTTTTTCGGTCGATCTCGATCCCGGCGAGGAGACGGACCTCGTCGGCTATCGGGCCAAGCCGCATACCGGCGTGATCGATCTGGACAAGATCGGCCATTACGACGCGCGCGAATTCTGGGAAGAGATCCGCACTCGCGACGGCCGGATCATCCTCGATCCCGACGCCTTCTACATCCTCGTCAGTCGCGAAGCGGTGCATATTCCCCCCGCCTATGCTGCCGAGATGGCGCCCTATCTGGCCATGGTAGGCGAGTTCCGCGTGCATTATGCGGGTTTCTTCGATCCGGGCTTCGGCCATGCGCAGGCGGGCGGGACCGGCTCACGCGGCGTGCTCGAGGTCCGCTGCCACGAAGCGCCCTTCGTGCTGGAGCATGGCCAGATCGTGGGCCGCCTGGTCTATGAGAGGATGGACGAGGTACCGGAGCAACTCTACGGCCGCGAGATCGCGTCGAACTACCAGGGCCAGGGCCTGAAGCTGTCCAAACATTTCCGGACCTGATCCTTTGGATCCGGGCTAACCCCCGAAATTCGCGCCACAAATTGTGCCCGCCTACCCTTTGGCGGGAACCTGCCTGCGCGGACACGATGATTTCAGCGATAATCCGCCATTGGCCCCGGTGTGGGAACGCGGGGCCTCATTGGCCTGTTCTATCGCCAGACGCCCGAACCGGGCACAGCATAGAACGGAGGGTCTCGAATGACCTGCAAGACACGTACCCTGACCTGCATTCTCGCCGTCCCCGCAATGGTTGGCGCCATGGCATCCGCCGCCTTTGCCGACACCCCGCTCGAAGTGGCACCCGCTATTCCGGCAAGCGTCACGGAAAGCGCCGAGCCATGGCCGGTTTATGAGGGCCCCGGCATCGACAATGACATCGTCGCACGCGTGGCGACGGACGCCGTGGTAGAAGTCTCTGGCTGTCTTGAGGCCGATCCCTGGTGCGCAGTGAGCGGCCCGAAATTCAGCGGCTGGGTTTCGCAAGCGGCGATCGACACGGGCGACGTGACGCCCCCCGCGATCGACGTCGATTGGGAGAACCCGTTGCTCATCCTCGTGGATGAAGAGGTCGTCCCGGAAGACGCGGTTAAGACCGAGTAATCGCTCCTACCCCGCGGTAACGTGACAAACAAAAACGCGCTCCGGCCAGTCGGTCGGGCGCGTTTCTTTCGTTTCAGTATCTGAACAGACGCGGGTTCAGAACCGCCCGGCGCGACGTGCGTGCCGCATCGCTTTTTGTGCGTTGCCCATGTTCTTCTTGGCCGAATCCGCCCGCTGGCGTTCCTCGGGCGACATGTCCTCACGGGCCTTACCCTTGCCAAAGGCCTTGTCCATGCCGGCATTGACGCCCTTGTTGATGACCTGACGCATCACCGTGCGCATGATCATGTTGATGATCTGGTTCGCGTTCATCGTGCCTCTCCTCGTCGCTTCCACGCGTCGTTGCATCGGTATCTAGGTGAGAATTGCGCCGATTTCATGGCCAATCCCATTCGCAACCCGAGATTAGGCGCAAACCCCGGCCATGTGCCGAAGGACCGCCCAATCAATCTTCGAAAAGCTCGCTTTGGCCTTCGTCGGTGGCTTCCTCGGCATCGACATCGCCCTCGCCCGCCCCGGGAAGGGAGCCAAGCGGCGGACGGCTCTCCAGAAGGCCCGCCGCGCGCAGTTCCTTGAGGCCCGGCAGATCGCGCGCATTCTCCAACCCGAAATGATCCAGGAAGTCCTGCGTCACCACGAAGGTCACCGGGCGGCCCGGTGTCATCTTGCGCCGCCCGAAGCGGATCCATTCCATCTCGATCAGCAGATCGACCGTGCCCCGGCTGACGGACACGCCCCGGATCTCCTCGATCTCGGCGCGGGTGACGGGCTGATGATAGGCGATGATCGCCAGCGTCTCGATCGCGGCGCGGCTGAGCTTGCGCGTCTCCACCGTCTCCTTGCGCATGAGAAAGCCGAGATCGGGCGCGGTGCGGATCGCCCAGGCATCGCCCACGCGCACCACGCGCACGCCCCGCCCCTCGTAGCGCTTTTGAAGATAGACCAGCGCTTCGGCCGCGTCGCAGCCAAACGGCATCCGGTCGTTCAAGTCCTTCACGGTCTGCGGCTCGGCTGTGGCAAAGAGAATTGCCTCGACCATGCGCTCCTGCTCACCCATGGGCGGCGCTTCGAACAGGCTGTCCTCGACCGCGTCGTCGGCCTCATCCGCGGTGTCCGGTTGGTCGCTCATTGCTCCCGTCCCTCCCTGCGACGCAGCTCGATGGGGGCGAAAAGCTCCGATTGGCGCAACTCCGCGCGGCCTTCCTTCACCAGCTCCAACGAGGCCGCGAAGGTTGCTGCCGTCGCGGAACGCCGCCGCACCGGATCATCGTCCCAACCGTCGGGCAGGTAGGAGGAGATATCGGTCCAGGTCCCGGCAAAGCCGATCATGCCACGCATCCGGTCGAGCGCCATCTCCATCGTGAAGACGCGGTCGCGATCCATCACGAAGGGGCGAAACTCGTCGCGCGTGCGCGTGCGCGCATAGGCCTGCATCAGGTCCAGGATGGTGGCGGTGTATTTCACCTGCCGCACCCGCTCCATCTTCTCGGGCAGACCGCGGGCGAAGAAATCGCGCCCTTTCTGGTCCCGCGCCATAAGCCGTGCAGCAACGTCGCGCATGGCCTGAAGCCGTTCGAGCTGAAACGCCAGATGCGCGGCCAGCTCTTCGCCCGACGGCCCCTCTTCGGTGGGATCGGGCGGCAGAAGCAGACGCGATTTCAGAAAGGCGAGCCAGGCCGCCATGACCAGATAATCGGCGGCAAGCTCGATCCTGAGCTCCTTGGCCTTCTCCACGAAGGCCAGGTATTGCCGGGCCAGATCCAGCACCGAGATGCGCCGCAGGTCGACCTTCTGTGTGCGCGACAGCGTCAGGAGCAGGTCAAGCGGCCCCTCGAACCCGTCCACATCCACGATCAGCGCCTCCGCCTGCAGGCGGTCCGCGACGGACAGGGGCTGCAATTCGAACTGGCTTTCTTCGGTCATCCTGCGCGCTCTGGTGACAGCGCGTCCAGCTTGGCCTTGAGGGCTGCGATGTCAACCTCGGGCGGCGTCTGCCGCGCGGTCAGGGCGGCCACGGCGCGCACATACGCCTCGCCATCCATCTCGCCGATTGCGTCCATGAGCGGGGCCATCTCGTCCATACGGCCATTGCAGTGCAAAACCACGTCGCAGCCCGCCGCGATGGAGGCCGCACCCCGCTCGGCCACGCTGCCCGACAACGCCTCCATGGAGATGTCGTCGGTCATCAACAGCCCCCCGAAGCCGATCTCCTCGCGGATCATCCGGATCATCCGGGGCGAGATTGTCGC
Source organism: Roseivivax sp. THAF197b (assembly GCF_009363255.1). Taxonomy (NCBI): domain Bacteria; kingdom Pseudomonadati; phylum Pseudomonadota; class Alphaproteobacteria; order Rhodobacterales; family Roseobacteraceae; genus Roseivivax; species Roseivivax sp. THAF197b. The sequence continues at coordinate 1,981,209 of NZ_CP045318.1, forward strand.
GGGCTTGTCGTCGAATTCGGTAAAGACCAGATGCGCGGTCATGCCAAGCGGCAGGTCCGAGAACGGACGGAACGCGGCGAAATCGGTCTCCATCAAGGTCGTCGCCGAGGCCTCGATCCGCGGCAGGTCAAGATGACTGTCGAGCTGCGCGAGCCCATGGCCGGGCATATGCTTCATCACCGGCAGAACGCCGCCATCGAGATGCGCCTTGGCAACCGAACGCCCAAGATCAAGAACGCGCGGCAAGTCACTGCCATAACACCGATTTTTCAGGAACCTGTGGGTCTCGGGCCGGGCCACGTCGAGCATCGGTGCGCAATTTCCGTCGATGCCGCAGGCGCGCAGCTCCGCCGCCGTGATGCGGTAGCGCAGATACATCGCCTCGCGCGCCGCATCGCCGTAATGCGCGGCGAAATCCAGCGGCGCGTCCCAATCCGTCGCCAAGGGTGCCCGCAGCCGCTGCACACGTCCGCCTTCCTGATCGATGAAGATCGGCGCGTCGCGTCCGACGCTGTCGCGTAGCTCTGCACTCAGCGCCAGAAGTTGATCCTGTGTCTCAACATTGCGCGCGAAGAGGATGAAACCAAACGGATTTTCTCGTGCGAAGAAGCTACGCTCCTCGGCGCTCAGGCGCGGGCCCAGCGGGGCCAGGATCGCCGCGCCGAAGCGGCTCACCGCGTCACCACCGGGATGCAATCGGCGTTTTCCGCGACGAGCGCCGCGCAGAAGCGGCGCGCATCCGACAGATCCGCAAAGCCATGCGCGCGCAGACGGTAGAAGGTCTTGCCCCCCGATGCGGCCTGCTCGATCACGCGGTCCTTGCCGGTGAGGTAATCCTCAAACCGGGTCTCGAAGCGGGACCATTCACTGCGCGCGGTCTCGACGCTGTCATAGGCGCCGAGCTGCACAAGGCGGGTGCCCGCAGGCAGGCTTGCAGGATCGATTTCCTTTGCCCCCGCTTGCATGACCGGGGCGGGCGCAGCCAGTGACGCCGTGCGCAAGCCCGAAGGCCGCGTCTGCGGACGAAGCGAACGGGCGATCCCGCCTTCGGCCTCGAGCGCCATTTCCACGGTTGCATCGATCGCGGCCCGCACGGGATCGCTTTCGACTCCGACGGTGGCGGATGCGAATTCCTCTTCGACGGCCGCTTCAGCCTCCTGCCCGGCTTCGGCCATGACACCGTCCGGCATGTCGGTCGCGGGCGCTTCGGGCGCGCCCTCGCCAAGGGTCGGGCTTTCGGGTACGGCGGCCTGTCGCGGTGCCGGGCGCACGCCAAGCTGACCCAGGGGCACGTCTTCCGAAACGAGCGCGGCTGTGGGCGGGGCAAGGCGGATCTCGCTCGGCGGCGGGGCTGCAACGCCCGTGCCTGCCACGTCATTCACTGCAAGACCCTGATGGTCCGCGGGCCGTCCGCCGGGATTGTCGGGCTGGATGCGCATCGGCCCCTCGGTCGCGCGCACGACGGGAATGCCCGACACGTCGCGCATGATGAGCTTCGTGCCCCAGACGCCAATCCCCACGATCAGCGCAAGCGACATCGCGGCGCCCGCCAGATGCGTCAGTGTTGCGAAAGTACTCTGTCCAGCGGATCCCGATACGGGGCCCGAACGGTAGATATCTGCCATGCCTGCCTCGTCCTCGGCGGCACGGGGCCGCCGGTCATTCTGCTCTGCCTGACCGGCGGGGCGCTTGTTGGATCAGCGCATTTCCTCGACCGGGTTCACGCCAAGGATACCCAAACCGCCCGCGATGACAACCGCGACAGCCCGCGCGAGGGCGATTTTCGACTGACTTGTGGCCGCATCGCCCTCCTGCAGGAAACGCAGCTCCGGCACGTCATTGCCCTTGTTCCAGAGCGCGTGCAGTTCCGAGGCCAGTTCATAGAGGTAGAAGGCCACGCGGTGCGGCTCATGGGTGCGCGCGGCGATCTCGACGAGGCGCGGCCATTCGGCGAGCTTCTTCGCGACCGCCTGTTCGGAGGGATGCGTCAGCCCCGACAGATCGGCGGCCGCGAGCGTGGCATCGTCCACCGCGATCCCGGCCTCACCGGCCTTGCGCAGCACCGAACAGACCCGCGCATGGGCATATTGCACGTAAAAGACCGGGTTGTCCTTCGACTGCTCCAGCACCTTGTCGAAATCGAAATCCAAAGGCGCATCGTTCTTCCGCGTCAGCATGACGAAGCGGGTCACGTCGGGGCCCACCTCGTCCACCACGTCGCGCAGGGTCACGAAGGTCCCTGCCCGCTTCGACATCTTGAACGGCTCGCCGTTCTTGAAGAGCTTCACGAGCTGCGTGAGCTTGATGTCGAGCGGCGTCTTCTCTTGGCTCAGAGCCGCCACGGCGGCCTTCATGCGCTTGACGTAACCGCCGTGATCGGCACCGAAGACGTCGATCAGCGCATCGAAACCGCGGCTGACCTTGTCGTAATGATAGGCGATATCGGGCGCGAAATAGGTCCAGGCGCCGTCCGATTTCATGATCGGCCGGTCGACGTCATCGCCGTATTCGGTGGATTTGAAGAGCGTCTGCTCGCGCGGTTCCCAATCCTCGGGCGTCTTGCCCTTGGGCGGCTCCAGCACACCCTTGTAGATCAGGCCCTTACCGCGCAGATCCTCGATCGCCGCCTCGATCTTGCCGGTGCCATAGAGCGACTTTTCCGAGAAGAAGTGATCCATCTCGACCCCGAGAGAGGCCAGGTCCTCCCGGATCAGCGCCATCATCGCGTCGGTGGCAAATTCGCGCACCTCCGCGAGCCAGACCTCTTCGGGCTGGTCGAGATAGGCATCGCCCACCTTCTCCTTCAGCGCCTTGCCGACATCGATCAGGTAATCGCCGGGATAGGTGCCATCCTCAAAAGCGACAGCCTGCCCGTGCGCCTCGAGGTAGCGCAGGTAGACCGACCGCGCGAGCACATCGACCTGCGCCCCGCCATCGTTGATGTAATATTCGCGGGTGACGTCATAGCCCGCGTAATCCAGGAGCGAGGCCAGCGCGTCGCCGAACACGGCCCCCCGCGTATGGCCCACATGCAACGGCCCCGTCGGATTGGCCGAGACGTATTCCACGTTGACCTTCTGCCCCTGCCCCATGGCCGAGCGTCCGAAATCCGGCCCGGTGGCGAGGATCGCCGTGGGCAGCGCCTGCCAGACACCGTCCGCAAGACGCAGGTTGATGAAGCCGGGCCCTGCAACACTGGCCTCCGAGACGCGCGGATCAGCGGCGAGATGCGGCACCAGCGCCTCGGCGATGTCGCGCGGCTTCATCTTGGCGGGCTTTGCGAGCACCATCGCGGCATTCGTCGCCATATCGCCATGGGCGGGATCGCGCGGCGGCTCGACGGTCACGGGGCCGAGGTTCAGCCCATCGGGCAGCGTGCCATCCGCGACAAGCGCGCCGATTGCGTCGGTGACAAGGGTTCCGATATCGGAAAAGAGGTTCATATCTGGGCTCCCGGAGTTCCGCTGTCCTCTACCATGCGGACCGCGCGCGTCAATGCGGGGGCGGCTGTGGCCCCGAAAGGGTGGACCTATGCGCTGTCGCGCGCGGCAGGGCAAACGCGCCGAGGTCCGGGCGGAGCGCGTAAGTGCCGCCCCGAAAAGGACCGGCGGCGCGGGCGTTGTTTGCCCGCTACCGCGCCTCTTTCCGCTCCTCGCGCTTCGGCGCCAACATCAGGATCTGCACGTCGTTGGCATCGCGCGGCTCCTCGTCCGGCCCGAGGAAGCGCAAGGCCCCGCCCGGTCCGAAATCCGCAACGATGAACGCGTCGGGGTTCTTTTTGCGCCAATCGGCCAGGGTGAATTCCGCGGACAATTTGGTGCTGCGGAATTCCCAGCCGTCGCGGATGCGCGCCTCGGATTCGTAGAAGGTCTCGTTTGCGCCGATGGGCCGGCCGCCCAGCGTCGCGGGCAGCGCGTGACGCGACGAATCCTCGCGGGCGCGGCGCAGCTGGAACACCTTCTCGCGGCCGAATTCAGGGCCGAGATCGGTGGTCACTAGCGTGTTGTAGGCGTCGTTATCCGTCGCGGCGATGACATGCTCGTAGCGGATCAGATCGAGGCGGTGCTCGGCATCCTCGGACAGAAGATCGCCGAAATAGGTCTCGATCCCGGCCTCGCGGGCCCCGCGCAGATGCGCATGGTTCGGATCGACGATGATGACCGGCAGGTCGAGCTTTTTCAGCGCTTGCGCCAGGGCCAGCGACCAGCGCGAACCGCCGACGATCATGACGCCCGGCCGGTCGGCCGCCGTCAGACCCAGAAGCCGCGCCATGGGCGACAGGGTGAAGCCGTGCAGCACCACCGTGGCGGCGACCAACGCAAAGGCCAGGGGCGCCATGCGCGCGCCGTCCTCGATCCCGATAGCGGCCAGCCGCTCCCCGAAAAGCCCCGCCACGGCGACCAGAACGACGCCGCGCGGTCCGGTGAAGGCCACCAGAAGCCGCTCCGCCCAGGGCATGCCCGAGAAGGCCAGCGACAAAAGCACCGCACCGGGCCGCGCCAGAAGCACCACAACCAGAACGAAGGCCAGCGCGCGCAGATCAAGCGAGGCCAGCGTTTCGCGATCCATGTTGGCGGCGAGCAGGATGAACACGCCCGAGACGAGCATCACCGTCGCCTGCTCCTTAAAGCGGCGAATCTCCACGTAGGAGGGCAGCGCCACATTCGCGATCCAGAGGCCCATGAGCGTGACCGCCAGAAGACCCGCTTCGTGCAGCACCCAGTCCGAAACCCCGAAGACCAGCAGTACCAGCACGAAGAGCACCGGCACCTTCATGTATTCCGGCACGTAACCGCGCTGGAACGCCCGCGCCGTGCCCCAACCTGCGGCGAGGCCAAGAACCGTCGCCACGAAGATGCCGAGTGTCAGATCGCCCACGGCCTGCGCCGCCCCCGTGGCGGTTTGCAGAACGATCACCACCTCGAAGGCCAGAACTGCCGCTAGCGCGCCGACCGGATCATTGACGATGGCCTCCCATTGCAGCAACGCCGCCGGGCGCCGCCTCAGCCGCGCCTGCCGCAGCAGGGGCGCGATGACCGTGGGCCCTGTCACGATCATGATGCCGCCGAACACCGCTGAGGTCTGCCAGGACAGCCCCGCCACGTAATGCAGCGCCGCAGCCGAGGCCGCCCAGCCAAGGGGCGCCCCCAGAAACACGAGCCGCCGCACGCCGATGGCCGCATCCCGCAGGGCCGAGAAATGCAGCGACAGCCCGCCTTCGAACAGGATGATCGCGACGGCGATGGCCACCATGGGCTGCAAGATGGCTCCGAAATCACGCCCGGGATCGACGATGCCCAATCCGGGCCCAACGATGAGCCCCGCCACCAGCATCAGCACGATGGCGGGCATCCTGAGCCGCCATGCCAGCCATTGCGATCCGACGCCAAGCGCGCCCACCAGCGCAAACGCCATCACCGGGCTGAGGCCAGCCTCCGCGGGTGTCGCCATGATGCATCCCTCTTGTTCTTTTGCGGGAAGGTAGCAGGTCCCGCGGCCTTGGCGAGCGGAATGAGACGCAGCCTCGGATGACGCCGCTTCAGGTCATGTCGTTCAAGACGTCGACGCCTGTCAGCCGTGCATGATCCTGCAAGGCAAACCGGTCCGTCATGCCCGCGATGTAATCCGCCACGAGCCGCGCCAGAACGGTCCGGTTCGGTGCCGCCGCGACATCTTTCTGCCAGCGTCCCGGCAATTCCTCTGGCTGTTCGAGGTAGATCGGGAACAGCGCATTGACCGCGCGGGTGACCTTCTCGCGCTGCGCCATGACGGCAGGCGCGCGGTACATGCGCGCGAACAGGAATGCGCGGATTTCCTTCAGGTCGGCCCAGAGCGCGTCCGAGAAGGCGATGACCGGGCGGCCCAGATCGCGGATGTCCTGCGGTCCTATGGCGCCCGAGGCGGCAAGCCGCGCGCGCGACGTGTCGATCAGATCCGAGACCATGATGCCGAAGACGCGCCGCAACGCCTCGTGCCGCCGTCGATAGGGATCGAGTGCGGGATAGGCCGCATCGACCTCGCCGTAGGCGTCGCGCACGATGGGTAGCTCCGCGATCTCGTCCTCGGTGAACAAGCCCGCGCGCAGACCGTCATGCAGATCGTGGTTGTTGTAGGCCACGTCATCCGACAGGGCCGCGACCTGCGCTTCCGCACTGGCATGGGTGTGCAGTTCGAGGTCATGCTCCGCGTCATATTCGGCCAGCGCGTAAGGCAGCGGGCCGGTGACCGGGCCGTTATGCTTGGCGATCCCCTCAAGCGTGTCCCAGGTCAGGTTCAGCCCGTCGAATTCCGCGTAATGCCGTTCGAGCCGCGTCACGATGCGCAAGGTCTGCGCATTGTGATCAAACCCACCATAGGGTGCCATCAGCGCGTCGAGCGCGTCCTCGCCGGTATGGCCAAAAGGCGTGTGGCCCAGGTCATGGGCGAGTGCCACCGCCTCCGTCAGGTCGACATCAAGCCCAAGCGCGTTCGAGATAGTGCGCGCCACCTGCGCCACCTCGATGGAATGAGTGAGCCGGGTGCGATAGAAATCGCCCTCATGCTCCACGAAGACCTGCGTCTTGTGTTTCAGTCGCCGAAACGCCGAGGCGTGTATGATCCGGTCGCGATCCCTTTGGAAACACGAGCGAAACGCGCTTTCCTCTTCGGGGTGGCGCCGACCGCGCGAGGCGGCGGGCGTGCATGCATAGGGGGCCGTTGTCACGAGCTGGAGTCCTTGTCGCCTGTCCCGCAACCCCATATATTCGCAGTATCGCCGGAAGGAAACGGGCCTGTCCCACCACCCGGCCACGCCATTCATCCAATCGGGCCGTGGCCCGAAGACAGACCGAGGTTGCCATGCATCTGCCCCCGAAAGTGACCGAGCGCGCCTTTGCCCGTCTGGCCGAGATCGGCGCGGGCGATCAGGGTCAGGCCCTGCGCGTGGCCGTCGAAGGCGGCGGCTGTTCGGGATTTCAATACGAGATCAAGCTCGACGCGCCCGACACGGACGATATCGTGCTTGAGGGTCAGGGCCAGAAAGTGGTCGTCGATCAGGTGTCGCTGCCCTTTCTGGAGAATGCGGTCATCGATTTCTCGGACGAGCTCATCGGTGCGCGTTTCGTGATCGACAATCCGAACGTGGCCAGCTCCTGCGGTTGCGGTACAAGCTTCTCGATGTAACCGCGCTGCGGCGATGACTCTGCAAGTTCAATTGATTGCGCAGCGTACCTCATGCCCCACATGAAGCGGGGCGTGGCCTGTATCAGGTTGCGACCGGCTCTTCGCGCCATTTCGGGCGCGCATTGTCGATCACCAGCCACAGGCCGGATCCGATGACGAGGCTGACGCCCGCCAAGGTGCCGACACTCGGGATTTCGCCGAAGGCCAGGAACCCGATCAGCACCATCCAGACGAATTGAAGGTTCATCAGCGGTGTCGCCACGTAGGCAGGCAACAAGCCCATCGCCGCGGTCACCGTCCAGCGCGCGACAAACAGGATGAGCGCGTAGATCGTGACCCAAGCGAGATCCATCGCCGACATCGGCTGCCACAGGAAGGGCAAGGCCAGCGCCATCGTCAGGAAAAGCGCGAGGTTGGGATAGAAGACCTGCGCCAGGGTGGAGCGTTCGCGCTGCCCGATATAGCGCGCGGCCACCAGCGATCCGGTGCCGGACAGCACCGCGAGCCCGGCCCAGCAATGCCCGACGGACAGCGAAGATGGCCCCTCCGGCATCAGGCACAAAAGCCCCCCGACCCCCAGAATGACGGCGAGCCATGCGGTGGGTCGGATCGGCTCTCCAAGGAACGGGCCGGACAGAATGGCGGCCACCACCGGCACCAGCGCCATGAAGAGGAACACATCGGCGAAAGGCAGATAGCGGAACGCATAGAAGAAGGCGATGGAGGCGATCACGGTCAGCACCGACCGGACCGTCATCGCCCCGACCTGCCCCGTCGAGAGCGCGCGCCGCACGCCGCCTGCCGCGGGACGCCGCGCCACGATCAGCGACAGCCCCACCGCGATGAAGGCCGCGAGGGCAAAGAGTTGCGGTGCCGCGTATTGTCCGGCGATGAACTTGGTGATGCTGTCCGCGGCGGCCATCTGGAGCGTGTAAAGGGCCACGAAGAGCCCGCCCAGATGGGTCGCGCAGAGTTTCATTTCACGCCTCGCCCGGCGGACATCCGACCTTCGGCACGCGCAAACCGCGCAAAGAAGGCTTCGAAATGTTCAGGCACGGCCGTTGCCGCCGCCTCCAACATGCCGCGGGCTTCCGGGGTCAGCAGGTCGGCCACCACGGCGCGCATCTGCAGCCAGTCACCGCCCCTGTTGGCACCCAGAAGGAACAGGCATTCGGAAAGCTCTCTCAGGGGCGATGCGCGGCGTGGTGCGGCTTCGAACCGCATGGCACCGGAATAGATCGGACCGGCAAAACCCGCGCCACCAAGGGTGGCACTGCGCCAATTGGCGACCAGGTATTCGTGGTAATCATCCGGTCTATGCAAATCCGCGTGTCCCGTCACTCGCATCGCCACCAGGGCGGCATCAAGGAACTCTACCCAAGGTTGCGGGATTTGTACATCCGCATAATGCAGCGCGATCGCCACTTCGGACAACAGGTCTGAATTCTTGTCCAAAAACGCGATCGTCCCCGCAAATAGCAGGCTTGTGACAGCCTCCTCGGACAGGCGCGGATCGCGCCGACCGTACTCGCTTAGATAGAAGACAATATGCGTCAGTTCGTAAGCGGCCTTCTTGTTGGGAATCGCGAATGTGTTCGAGCGCGCCGCGAAATCCCGCAGCCGCGTCTCGAGCCCGCCATCGCGGGGCAGCGCCACAATCCCGCGCCGCGCCAACAGGCGCCGCGCCTCGAGCCGTTGCAGGTCGGACAATTCCGCCTCGGGCAAACCTTCATCCGACACCTGCGCGCAGAGCGCCTCGGCGGTTTGGCCGGGCAGACCCAGATCCTCGAGATCGAGCGCAATCGACAGGATGAATCGGTAATATTGCGGAAAGAAGGCCAGTCGGGATGCGACGGTGTCATAAAAGCCCGACAGAGCCTCCAAAGCCTCCTGCCCCGGCGCGATGCCGGTGCTTTCGAAGACATTGAGAACCTCGGCATTCTCCTTCAGCCAGAAGACATCGTCCTCGGCGCGCCGGTGTCGGGCGAAATTGGCGACGAGGGCGCCGTAGCGCGCCTCGTCGTCGATCATACGGGCCGGGACATTCAGTTTCACAACGTTGGACATAATCTTTTCCTTGTTTCTGAAGGTCCGCCCGAGCGATCAGGCCTTGGCCGGGGTCGACCAGGAGGTGAACATTTCGGTCGCATCGCCCGTCTTCGTCTCACGACCCGCCGGACCCGACCAGGAGGTGAACATCTCCGTCGCATCGCCGGTCTTCGTCTCGCGGCCCGCAGGACCCGACCAGGACGTGAACATCTCCGTCGCATCACCGGTCTTCGTCTCGCGACCCGCAGGGCCCGACCAGGAGGTGAACATCTCCGTCGCATCGCCAGTCTTCGTCTCGCGACCCGCAGGACCCGACCAGGAGGTGAACATCTCCGTTGCGTCGCCCGTCTTCGTCTCACGGCCCGAAGGTCCCGACCAGGACGTGAACATCTCCGTCGCGTCGCCCGTCTTCGTCTCGCGACCCGCGGGGCCCGACCAAGACGTGAACATCTCCGTCGCGTCGCCGCCGTGCAGCATGCTGTCTTCTGGGCCCGACCAGGAGGTGAACGCCTCGACCGCATCTCCGGTCATCGCCGACCCGGTTGCCACAGTCCGGTCATTTCCGGCGACGGCGGTTTTATCGTGCATTTCGAAGTGCTTAAGTGCTGACATTGTGTGCTCCAGTTCAAGTTGATGAACCAAGCGTTGCACGCAAAACGTGAAATGCGAGAACAAATTTCTCCCCATGATTGCAGTTTGAAGCCGGATCCCGGATTGTCCACAGGACACCGCTTCGCTAACACGCGACCGGTTAATCAAATCTCAACGTTATCCACCAAATCCAGATTTTTGTGGATAAGTCCGAAACAATGCGTAATCCACAGGCCCATTGTCGCCGGACTGGCCTCAATGCGCGCCGAATCATCGCATTGGCGCGCGCCTTCCCAGACTTGCATCCCCGGCCTGCCTCGCTCAGAACGGCAGCGACCCGCGGAGGAGGCCCCATGAAGATCGCCACGTTCAACATCAACGGCATCAAGGCCCGTCAGGCCGCCCTCACGGATTGGCTGTCGGAGGCGGAACCCGATGTCGCCCTCCTTCAGGAGATCAAATCCGTGGACGAGGCGTTCCCGCGGGAGGTCTTCGAGGATATGGGCTACAACGTCGAAACCCATGGCCAGAAAAGCTTCAACGGCATTGCGATCCTGTCAAAGCTGCCGCTTGAGGATGTCACCCGTGGCTTGCCCGGGGACGACGAAGACGAACAGGCGCGCTGGATCGAGGCGACGGTGATGGGCGACAGCCACGCGGTGCGGCTCTGCGGGCTTTACCTGCCCAACGGCAACCCGGTGGAGTTCGACGGCGACGGCCTGCCCGTTCGGGATGGCAAATACGGCTACAAGCTCGATTGGATGGACCGGCTTCATGCCCGTGCCGAGGCGCTGATGGCCGACGAGATGCCCGCGCTGATGGCGGGCGATTACAATATCATCCCGCAGGCCGAGGATGCGGCCAAGCCCGACGCCTGGGCGAAGGATGCGCTCTTTCTGCCGACAAGTCGCGCGGCGTTCCGGCGGATCCTCAATCTCGGCTTCACCGAGGCGTTCCGCGCGCGGCACCCCGGCCCGGGGCATTATTCCTTCTGGGATTACCAGGCCGGGGCCTGGAACCGGAACAACGGCATCCGCATCGATCACGTGCTGATGACGCCCTCCTGCGCCGATCTGATGACGGATGTGGGCATCGACCGTGATGTGCGCGGCCGCGACAAACCCTCGGACCACGTGCCGGTCTGGGTGGATCTTGCCGCCTGAGCCTGCTTGCACCATAGCGTCGGCCCGCCTACATCTGGGCCAACACGCAACAACCCGGAGCGCCACGTCCCATGGCTATGCAGGCCCACGAAATCGAAGCGTTGATCCGCGCCGAATTCCCCGATGCCAAGGTCACGATCACCGATCTGGCCGGCGACGGAAATCACTACGCCGCCGAGGTGATCGATGCGAGCTTTGCGGGCAAGAACCGGGTTCAGCAGCAGCGCGCGGTCTATGCGGCCCTCAAGGGCAAGATGGACGGATCGCAGGGCGAGCTGCACGCGCTGGCCCTGACCACCAAGGCCCCGGACTGACGCAGGTCCGGCGATGATGGCCTTCCTGTCCGAAACCTGGCCGATCCTCGGCGCACTCGCACTGGTCGGCGTGATCACCTACGGCGCGCTGATGCCCTATATCCGGGCCGAGAAGCGCCGCACCAAAGAGATGGAGAAAGACGATGACTGACGCCAAGGCGCAAATCGACGAAACCGTGAAAGCCAATGACGTGGTGCTCTACATGAAGGGCACCAAATCCATGCCGCAATGCGGCTTCTCCAGCCGGGTGGCGGGCGTGCTCAACTACATGGGCGTCGATTTCACCGATGTGAACGTGCTCGCCGACGAGAATATCCGGCAGGGCATCAAGGATTATTCCGACTGGCCGACGATCCCGCAGCTCTACGTCAAGGGCGAGTTCGTGGGCGGCTGCGACATCATCACCGAGATGACCCTCTCGGGCGAGCTCGATCAGCTGTTCGCGGAGAATGGCGTGAGCTTCGACAAGGATGCCGCCGACAAGATCCGCGAAGCCAACGGATAAGCTGAAGACGGCCCGCAAGGGCGGATGAAGCGGCGCGCGCGGGTCACCGGGCGCGCCGTTTTCATTTGAGGCTCAGCGCTGGGCGCGATCCTCGATATCCTGCGCCACCGCTTCCGCGCGCGCGGCGAGCTCCGCCAGCGTCTCGGTGACGCCAGCGGGCAGGACCGGCACCTCGATCCGCTCGGGCTCCGGCGCGGGGGCCGTGGCCGCCGCACGCACCTGCGCTTCAAGCTCCGAAACGCGCGCCTCGGACGCCGCCAGCTTCTCCTCAAGCCCCGCTGTTTTGTCCGCCAGCATCAGACCCGCCATCAGCAGCATGCGCGGCTCGGGGATCCGGCCGATCTGCTCGATCAGCACGGAGGCTTCGGCGTTCAGCATTTGGGCCGCACTCAGCAGGTAGGCTTCTTCGCCGTCCTGACAGGCCACGGCAAAGGTGCGGCCCCCTATGACAATATCGACCTCGGGCATTACGTCGCCTCCTCAGCTTGGGGCGCTTCGGCTTCGGCGGCTTCCGCCAAAAGCGGGGTCAGCGCGCTCAAAAGCGCCTGCGCCTCGCTCCGGTCGACCGCGCGGGCCGCGCGGAGCGATTCCAGCTCCGCCAGCATCGCCTTGTTGATTAGATGGGGCTCGCCCACATTCTTCTCCAATGCGTCGCGCATATCTTGGTTGGTGCTGGTCAGCATGTCGTTGGCGTGGCGCAGGCGCTGCAGATCCTCGTCGAGGGCCGCGAGCCCCCGCCGAGCCTCTTCCGCCTCTGCGCGGAGGGCGGCCACTTCGGTTTCCTGCTTCTCGCGGATGGCGCGTACGCGCTCCTCAAGCTGGGCATTGGCCAGCCGCTCGTCCTCGAGTGCCGCCTGCATCTCTGCCAGCGCTGCCGTGTCCGTCGCCTCGACCTGCGGCTCAGCAGGTGCCTCCGCCCCTTCTAGGCCCTCGACCCCGGCCGCGATCCGGTCCAGCGCCGCTGCGATCCGCCGTTCGAGCTCGTCAATCTCACTCATGCTGTCCGCCTTCTGCCCGTCCTCATGGACCGATCTTGCGATCCTGCCGGGTCCTGTCCGCAATGCAAGCGGGCGCCGCGAATCGCTCTGGTCCTCTGTTCCAGCAACTTTATCAAGCCCGAAGCAAATGTGCGCCCCCTTTCCTGTCAAGGCCTTGGGCGGCGCGCTTGATCTTGGCAAGGGGCCTCATTAGACGCTGGGCAGCCCTCAATCCCAGGAAGGATGACGCACCCGTGGATATCGCAGCCCTCTCCTCGTCCAACCCCGATCACTGGATGCGCGCCACTGCCATCCGCGCGCTGGCCCTCGATGCGGTGGCCGCCGCCAATTCCGGCCATTCCGGCATGCCCATCGGCATGGCCGACGTGGCCACCGTGCTTTACGGCAAGCACCTCAAATTCGACGCAGCCCGCCCCGACTGGCCCGACCGCGACCGCTTCATCCTGTCGGCAGGCCACGGCTCCATGCTGCTTTACGCGCTCTTGTACCTGACGGGCGATGCGGAAATCACGCTCGACGAGGTGAAGAACTTCCGCCAGCTCGGCGCGCGCACCGCGGGCCATCCGGAGAATTTCCTCGCCAAGGCCATCGAGACCACGACCGGCCCGCTCGGCCAGGGCATCGCCATGTCCGTGGGCTTCGCCATCGCCGAAGAGGCCCTGCGCGCCCGCTTCGGTGCCAAGATCGTCGATCACCACACCTATGTGATCGCGGGCGACGGCTGCCTGATGGAGGGCGTCAGCCAGGAAGCCATCGCGCTTGCAGGTCGCCAGGAACTGGGTCACCTCGTGGTCTTCTGGGACAACAACAACATCACCATCGACGGCCAGGTCAGCCTGTCCGACCGCACCGACCAGCCGCAGCGCTTTGCTGCCTCGGGCTGGCACGTGCAGGAAATCGACGGTCACGACCCCGAGGCCATCGATGCCGCGATCACCGCCGCCAAGGCCGATCCGCGCCCCTCGATGATTGCCTGCAAGACGCATATCGCCTTGGGTCACGCCGCGCAGGACACATCCAAGGGCCATGGCGCGCTCACGGATGGTGACCAGAACGCCGCGGCCAAGGCGGCCTGGGGCTGGAATGCCGCCCCGTTCGAGATCCCCGCGGAGATCAAGTCCTGGTGGGAAGAGGTCGGATCGCGCGGTGCCGCGGCATCGGCCGATTGGGATGCCCGGCTCGAGAAGCTCTCCGGCGCCAAGCAGGCCGAGTTCGCCCGCACCATGGCGGGCGAGGCGCCGAAGAAGCTGTCGGCCACAATCAAGGCCCTGAAGAAGCAGCTCGTGGAGACGCAGCCCAAGGTCGCGACCCGCAAGAGCTCCGAAATGGTGCTCGAAGTGATCAACCCGATCATGCCCGACACGATCGGCGGCTCGGCGGACCTCACCGGCTCCAACAACACCAAGACCGCCGATCTCGGTGTCTTCGACACGGAGACCCGCGATGGCCGCTACATCTATTACGGCATCCGCGAACACGGCATGGCGGCTGCGATGAACGGCATGGCGCTGCACGGGGGCGTGCGTCCCTATGGCGGCACGTTCTTCTGCTTCACCGATTATGCCCGTCCCGCGATGCGGCTTGCAGCATTGCAGAAGATCCCGACCGTCTTCGTGATGACCCACGATTCCATCGGTCTGGGCGAGGACGGCCCGACGCACCAGCCGATCGAGCATCTGGCGATCTGCCGCGCGACGCCCAACACGCTCGTCTTCCGCCCTGCCGATACGACGGAGACGGCGGAGGCCTGGGAAATCGCACTCACGCAGGATGGCACGCCCTCGGTCCTCGCCCTGTCGCGTCAGAACCTGCCCGCCGTGCGCACGGAGATGAAGACGAAGAACCTCGTGTCGCAAGGCGGCTACGTCCTGGCCGATGCCGAGGGCAAGCGTCAGGCGATCCTGATGGCCACGGGCTCCGAGGTCGCCATCGCCATGGCCGCTCGCGACCAGCTGCACGCCGAAGGGATCGGCACTCGCGTCGTCTCCATGCCCTGCTGGGAACTCTTCGAGGAGCAGGACGAGGCCTATCGCAAGCGCGTCCTGCCGGGCGGCCCCGTCCGCGTCGCCATCGAGGCAGGCATCCGCTTCGGCTGGGACCGCTGGCTCTACGGCGAGCGCGGCAAGCGCGAAAAGGGCGGCTTTGTCGGCATGCACGACTTCGGCGCCTCCGCGCCCTCCGATGCCCTCTACGAGCATTTCGGCATCACGCCCGAAGCCGTGGCAGAGAAGGTCAAATCCATGCTCTGATCCGGCCCACCCGGATCAAGCGTCCGACGCCCCGGTGCCTCGCGCATCGGGGCGTTTGCGTTTTGAGCCCGAGCGGCTCGATCACCACAGCTTGAATTTGCCCCCGCCGCGCCGGGCGATACCTTGCAAGGCGTATTCAGTTCTCGACCGAAAGGACCGCCCCTCCATGCGTCTTGCCTTGACCAGTGCCGCCGCACTTCTGATCGCCCTGCCCGCCTGCGCGCAGGATTTCGAGCGTGGCACCCGGAACACCGATTTCCCGCCCGCCTTCGCACAGCAATTCCGCGCGCCGCTCGTCGACAGCGCCGTGACGCTCTCCGATGCGACCATCGCGGACGGGCTGTCGCGGCCCTGGGCCGTTGCGGTCCTGCCGGGCGATGCGGGCTACCTCGTGACGGAGCGGACGGGCACGTTGCGCCACATCGCGCGGGACGGCACCGTCTCTCAGCCCGTAGGCAACGTGCCGGAGGTGCTGAGCGAAGGCCAGGGCGGGCTTCTCGACGTGGCCCTCGCGCCCGATTTCGCGCAGAGCCGCCGGATCTACCTCAGCTATGCCAAACCGCTTTGGCGCGGGCGCAATGCAACGGCGGCCTCGTTCGCGACCCTCTCCGAGGATTTCGCCGCGCTTGATGACGTGACCGAGTTCTTCGTGCAGGAACCGGGCTCCTATTCGCCGATGCATTTCGGCTCCCGGATCGAATTTGACGGCGCGGGCCATGTCTTTGTCACCACGGGCGAGCATTTCGGCCAAGGCGAACGGGAACTCGCGCAGGAGCTCGACAGCACCTATGGCAAGACCGTGCGCTACACGCTCGATGGCGATATTCCCGCCGATAATCCCTTCGCGGGCGGCGATGGCAAGCTGGGCGAGATCTGGTCGCGCGGGCACCGCAACCCGCAAGGCGCGCTCTACCGCGACGGCCATCTCTGGACGATCGAGCACGGCCCCGCGGGCGGCGATGAGCTCAACCGCATTGAGCGGGGCAAGAATTACGGCTGGCCCATCATCTCCTACGGCGAGAATTACAACGGCTCCCCCGTCGGAGAGAATGCCGCCGTGCAGGACGGTCTCGAACAGCCGGTCTATTTCTGGGACCCGGTGATCGCACCCTCGGGCATGACGCTCTATAACGGGGAGATGTTCGACGATTGGCAGGGCGATATCTTCATCGCGTCCCTCAATCCCGGCGGGATCGTGCGGCTTTCCCTCGATGCGGAGGATCGCGTGGCCGAGGAAGAGCGCCTGCGCATGGATCTGGGCCGCGTGCGGGATGTCGGCGTCGATCACGACGGCGCGCTTCTTGCCGTCACCGACGATCCCAATGGACGGCTCGTGCGGCTGACACCCGGCCAGTGAAAAGCCACGGGCGGTGGGTGTCAGACCCACCGCCCGCTGATTTGCCGAAACGCGGTTCGCCCCCTTAGAAGAACGGCGCCTTCTGCGCGACCTTCGCCCAGATCGGCGCGATGAACTTCGTGCCGATCGGGATCAGGACAAGCCCCAGCGCCACACCCAGAACGCCGTCGCAGAAGGCGGTCACGATCCATTCGACCGCGCCGCGCAGCCCTTCGGAGGCAAAGCCCCCTGCCGCCACGGCGATGTGGTGGATAATCTCCTCGGGCGCGTGCCAGCCCATCTCGGCCAGCCCATGCACGATGATCGACCCGCCGACCCAGAGCATCGCCGCCGTGCCCACCACGGACAGCACCTTCATCACCACGGGCATGGCCTTGACGATACCTCGCCCGAAGCCGCGCGTGATCCCAAGCCGCCCGACCTGCGTCAGCCACAGACCGATATCGTCCATCTTCACGATCAGCGCGACCGATCCGTAGACTGCGACCGTGATCATCACCGCCACCATGGCGAGCGTCGCCGCCTCCATCCAGATCGTCGAGGTCGGGATGGCCGCAAGCGCGATGGTCATGATCTCGGCCGACAGGATGAAGTCGGTCTTGATCGCACCCTCGACCTTTTCCTCCTCGAGATGCATGGGATCGCCGATATCGTGGCTGCCATCGGGTCCGGGCGTGTGATCGTCATGGGGCATGATCGCATGGACCAGCTTCTCCGCGCCCTCGAAGCACAGATAGGCCCCGCCCAGCATCAAAAGCGGCGGGATCGTCCAGGGCGCGAGGTTCGACAACGCCACACCCGCGGGCAGCAGGAAGACGAGCTTGTTGAAGATCGACGCGCGCGCGATCTTCCAGATGATCGGCAACTCACGCGCAGGCTCGAAACCCTGCACGTATTTCGGCGTCACGGCCGCGTCGTCGATCACCGCCCCTGCGGCTTTCGAGCCTGCCTTCACCGCCTGCGCGGCCACATCGTCGACCGAAGCGGCCGCCACCTTGGCGATACCCGCCACGTCATCGAGAAGCGCCAGAAGTCCGCTCATGCCTTATCCTTTTCGCTCATACCTCAAACACCCAAATTCGGACGACCTCAGCGCGAGGGCTGAAGCGCAAAGCGCCCCGGTCCCTGCACCGCCAGCACGAGGCAGCCCCCCGCAATCGCCCAGTTCTTCACGAAGATCGACATCTGCCACGGATCGTCCGGGATCAAGTGGAAGATGCTCGTGACCATGCAATAGAGCGCAAGACTGCCTGCCACGGGCCGCGTCATGACGCCGAGGATCAGCGCGAGCCCCGCCGCTCCGTTATAAAGGAGCGCAGCCCAGACCAGCATCTCGGGCAGGCCGCGATCCGACAGGAGCGCCATGGCCGGACCGGGATCGACGAGCTTTTGCAGCGCACCGGCCACGAACAGAAGGGCGATCAGGATTCGCCCGGCGCATGTCACCACGTCGTTCATCGTCACCTCGAAACCGGATCGCGCCGATGTTAGCGCGACCACCTTCCGACAGTTAGCGCCACCATGCCGAACAATCGAACGTTTAACGCTAACACACTGTCAAAAAACGCCTTTCTGCGTTGCCTCTTGCTTCGACGCGCCGGTATACCGTTGCTCACAATTGACAGGCAGGAGCAAGTCGCATGACGGTCACCCTGGGCATCAACGGCTTCGGCCGGATCGGTCGGTCCACCCTCGCACATATCGCCGAAAGCGCGCGTAACGATGTGCAGGTCGTTAAGATCAACGCCACCGGTCCGCTGGAAACCTCGGCGCATCTGCTGCGCTATGACAGCGTGCATGGCCGTTTCCCCGGCGAGGTTCGGATCTCGGGCGACACGATGGATCTGGGCCGTGGTCCGATGCAGATGTTCTCCACCTACGATCCGGCAGAGCTTGACTGGGACGGCTGCGATGTGGTTCTCGAATGCACCGGGCAGTTCAACGACGGCGCCAAGGCGGCGATGCATCGCGACCGCGGTGCGCGCGCGGTGCTGATCTCGGCCCCCGCCAAGAATGTCGACCGCACCGTGGTCTACGGCGTCAATCACCGCGATCTGATGCCCGGTGAGCAGATGGTCTCCAACGGGTCCTGCACGACGAATTGCCTCGCACCGCTCGCCAAGGTTCTCGACGAGGCGATCGGCATCGAGTCGGGCATCATGACCACGATCCACTCCTATACGGGCGATCAGCCCACACTCGACCGGCGGCACAATGACCTCTACCGCGCGCGGGCGGCAGCCATGGCGATGATCCCGACCTCCACCGGCGCGGCCAAGGCCATCGGCGAGGTGCTGCCCGGCCTCAAGGGCAAGCTCGACGGCTCGGCCATCCGGGTGCCCACGCCCAACGTCTCGGCGGTGGATCTGACATTCGTTGCGAAAAAGGACGTGACCGTCGCCGATGTGAACGAGGTCGTGGCCGAGGCCGCTGCGGGACGCATGGGCTGCGTGCTGTCCTACGATCCCGAGCCCAAGGTCTCCATCGATTTCAACCACACGACGCACAGCTCGATCTTCGCGCCTGATCAGACCAAGGTGACGGGTGCACGGCTCGTGCGGGTTCTGGCCTGGTATGACAACGAATGGGGCTTCTCGGCGCGCATGGCCGATGTCGCCGCCGAAATCGGTCGCCGCCTGAACTGACGATCCGCGCGCGACCGGCGGGTCCGTCCGGCGCGACCGGGTCACGACGATGTCACATAATCCATCGCAAGAACCGCCCGGCATTCCCGGGCGGTTCGGCGTTTGAACGGGCCGCACCGCCAGGCCGCGCGGAAACGCCCGAACGCGGGACGGCCCCGGCCCCGCTGTCGGCGCATTGCAACGCCGGGCCGCGGCGCGCAGAGGGCGGCTGTCCAATCCCATCCCTCCAATGCTAGACATGGGCCAGGCAAGAACAGACGCGACACGACAGAGGCGGACATGAGCAACGGACTGGCCCTTTCGCTCGCGGCGATCATCCTCGGCGCGATCATCATCGACATGGCGATTTTCGGCACGGATCACATGGTTTTTCTGGGCCAGAAGTTCTTTCAGCTGCTCGGATGGGTCGCCTTCTGGCGGTGATGCTTGACGCCCGATCCGGACAGCTCACCTTGACTTGTGGTAATCGCTTTGCTTGTTAGCGGTAACGATATCAACTCGGTATGTCCCGAAAGGAGATCTCCATGACCACGAAAGTCGCGATCAATGGCTTTGGCCGCATCGGCCGCAACATTCTGCGGGCCCTGATCGAGGGAGGTCGCACCGATATCGAGGTCGTCGCGATCAACGATCTCGGCCCCGTGGAGACCAATGCGCACCTGTTGCAATATGACAGCGTGCATGGCCGTTTCCCCGCGCCGGTCACCACCGGCGATGACTGGATCGATGTGGGGCGCGGCAAGATCCGCGTGACCGCCATCCGCGACCCGAAGGAGCTGCCCTGGTCGGATGTCGATGTGGCGCTGGAATGCACCGGGATCTTCACGTCGCGCGAAAAGGCCGCCCTGCACCTCGAGAACGGATCGAAGCGCGTTCTGGTCTCGGCCCCCTGCTCCGAGGCGCACAAGACCATCGTCTACGGCGTGAACGATGACAGCCTGACCGCCGAGGATCTGGTCGTCTCGAATGCCTCCTGCACGACGAACTGCCTCTCGCCGGTGGCGAAGGTCCTCAATGATACCGTGGGCATCACCCGTGGCTTCATGACGACCATCCACTCCTACACGGGCGATCAGCCGACGCTCGATACGATGCACAAGGATCTCTACCGCGCGCGCGCCGCGGCGCTGAACATGATCCCGACCTCGACCGGTGCGGCGAAGGCCGTGGGCCTCGTCCTGCCGGAGCTGAACGGCAAGCTCGACGGCGTGGCGATCCGCGTGCCGACGCCCAACGTGTCGGTCGTCGATCTGACCTTCGAGGCGGGCCGCGACACCAATGTCGACGAGATCAACAGCGCCATCAAGGCCGCCGCCGAGGGCGAGCTGAAAGGCATTCTTGGCGTCACCGACCACAAGCTCGTCTCGATGGATTTCAATCATGACGCGCATTCGTCGATCTTCGCGACGGACCAGACCAAGGTGATGGACGGAAACTTCGTCCGCATCCTGAGCTGGTACGACAACGAATGGGGCTTCTCGAGCCGCATGCTCGATACCGCGACGGTCCTCGGCAAGTTCGTCTGAGCGGACCGTATCGCGCGCGCCAGACGGCGCGCCTAAGCCATCTGCAGATGCCGGGCCTTGAGGGTCCGGCATTTTGCGTTCTGCCCCCGGCCCTGCCTGCAGCGCAATCGAAACCCGACTCTATTCGGGGCGTGTCGCCGCCATTGCCGCTGCATAGCCCTGCGCCGCGCGGGGCAGAAGCGCTGTTTCCACCTGCGGCGGCGGCATCAAGGGCGCGGCAAGTGTGGTACCGCCCTTGCCATCGGATTGCGGCGGCGGAACCGGCGCGGGCATGTTGGGCGCCACCGGCGAAAGACGCGGCGCGGTGACCGGCAGAATATCCATGACGAGACCTCCTGTGAGACAGGGAATGTCTAAACGCGCCACGGTTAACATCCGCTGAAGACGAGCCCGCCGCTATGCATCGCATGCAGTCCGGGTCTTCTTTTCCGGCCGTTGCGGGGCGGTTCAGCGCGCATATGTTAGCGCCAACAGAGGCAGAGATGCCTCGCGCCAACACATATGAGGATGTCTGAAATGACCCTGATCGATACGATGAAAAACCGCCTCGCCCTGCGCGCGCGCTACAGCCGCACCCGCCACGAACTGACCGCGCTGCCCTTCGAGCAGAAGGTCGACCTTGGCATCAATGGCCGCGAAGAGGCCGTGGCGCGCGCAGCCGTCTACGGCTGATCGTTCGGCGGACCGAACCGGTCCAGCAACGCATTGCGCACATCGGGGGTGACGAACTTTGTGACGTCCCCCCCGAGCCGCGCGATCTCCTTCACCAGCTTCGACGCGATCGCCTGGTGACGCGCCTCGGCCATCAGGAACACCGTCTCGATATTGGAATCGAGCGCGCGGTTCATGCCGACCATCTGGTATTCATATTCGAAATCCGCGACCGCCCGAAGGCCGCGCACGATGAGCCCCGCGCCCACATCCCGGGCGCAGTCGATAAGCAGGTTTTCGAACGGGTGCACCACGATCTCCGTGCCCATGTCGGCGGCCAGAGACGTGCATTGCGCCTCGATCATGGCCACACGCTCGTCGAGCGAGAAAAGCGGCCCCTTGTCGCGATTGATCGCCACACCGATCACGAGCCGGTCGCAGAGACGCGCGGCCCGGCGCATGATGTCGATATGCCCCAGCGTGATCGGATCGAAGGTTCCGGGGTAGAGAGCAGTCCGCACAGGCATGGGCATGATGGTGTCTCGCGCTTTTTCGTTGCGCGGCACGCAACATTATTACGGTGCGGAATGCAAGCCGCTCGAGTTTCGGTTCTCAGAACCCCTTGATCATGCCCTCGAGCGCGTCTTTCTCCATCTCCAGCTCCGCAAGCTGCGCCTTGACCACGTCACCAAGCGTGATGATGCCCACCATCTTGCCGTCCTCGACCACAGGCATGTGGCGGAAACGCCCCTCGGTCATGCGGCCCAGAACGTCCTTGGCGCTGTCATTGCGCCCGCAGGTCTGGATCTTGCGCGTCATGTGATCGTCGACGGTGTCGCTCATGCAACTCGCGCCCTGAGTGCCCAGGACACGCACGATGTCCCGTTCGGACAGAACACCTTCGACCTGACTTCCGTCCCGCGAGATGACCAGTGTACCGATCCTCCGCTCCGACAGGATCTTGGCCGCGGCGTCGATCCCGGTGCCAGGCGCCACCGTGACCACCCCGTCATCGGCTTTCTGTTTCAGTATCTGGTGGACCTGCATGGCGTTCCTCCCTTTCCACACGCTGAAGGCCAGCGTCGGAGGTCGGAGCCCCGTCTGTCAAGTCAGACCTTCCAGCCGCGCCACTTCTTCGCGCATTCCCTCGCTCAGCGCCTGCGCAAAACGGTTGAGCCGTTCGAGGCGGCGATCATCCGCATGGCGGATCAGGTAGAAGCTGCGGGTCAGCGAGACGAGGTCCGGCAGCACCCGGATCACGCGGCCCGCTGCGGGTAATGCGAAATCGTGCAGGACGCCGATGCCTGCATCCGAGGCAACCCAACGCAATTGCACCGAAGCCGAGTTGGAGGCGAGCGGGATGCGCTCCAGGTCCAGATTTTCGAGGTAATCCAGTTCCTTGTCGAAAATCATGTCGGGGATATACCCGACGAGCCTGTGCCCGCGCAGTTCCTCCAGCGTCTCGGGCAGACCGTGGCGCCGCACGTAGCGACGCGAGGCTGCGAGGTGCAGCTTGTAATCGCAGATCTTCTGCACCGTCAGTCGCCCCGCCGTGGGCGCCGACACCGCCACAGCCATGTCGGCTTCGCGCTTCGACAGGTTCACCACCCGCGGAAGCGCCACGATCTGCACGTCGAGATCGGGGTTCTGATCGGCAATCCGGGCACAGACTTGCGGCAGAAGAAAGTTGGCACAGCCGTCGGGCGCCCCGATCCGGATCTGCCCCGCGATGCCTTCGGTCCGGCCCGCGACGGTCTCCTCGGCCTCCTGCATGGCCTGTTCGGCTTCCTCCGCATGGCCAAGCAGGCGCGTTCCGGCCTCGGTCAGCGCATAGCCTTGCGGGCTCTTGGCAAAAAGCGGCGTGCCGAAATCCTCTTCCAGACGGGCGACGCGACGGCCCACCGTGGCCGGATCCATCTTCAATTGCCGACCGGCCGCCGACAGGCTTTCACCCCGTGCCGTCGCCAGAAAAATGCGCATGTCGTCCCAGCTTTTCATTGCCATCCCTGCCCCCTTGCGAATTCGCAAATCGTTTTTGGTAAGCTGCCTCTGTTTCATTTAATTTTGCAAGGCTATCTTTGCCGGGAAGCATCAGGAGGAACACCATGACGACCGAATTGACTCACTATATCGACGGCCAGCACGTCAAAGGCGGCTCGGGCCGCTTCTCCGACGTGATGAACCCCGCGACCGGCGAAGTGCAGGGCCGCGTGCCGCTGGCCTCGGTCGAGGAGTTGAACGACGCCGTCGCGCGCGCCGAGAAGGCGCAGGTCGCCTGGGGCGCCACCAATCCGCAGCGCCGCGCCCGCGTGATGATGAAGTTCGGCCAGCTCATCAACGAGCATATGGACGAACTGGCCGAGCTTGTGAGCCGCGAACACGGCAAGACCCTGCCCGATGCCAAGGGCGACGTGCAGCGCGGCCTCGAGGTGGTCGAGGTCTGCATGGGCGCGCCGCACATGCTCAAGGGCGAGTTTACAGACAATGGCGGCCCGGGCATCGACCTTTATTCCATGCGCCAGCCTCTGGGTGTCGTGGCGGGCATCACGCCGTTCAACTTCCCCGCCATGATCCCCTTGTGGAAGATGGCGCCCGCGATCGTGTCGGGCAACGCCATGATCCTGAAGCCGTCCGAGCGCTGCCCCTCCACCTCGCTCCGGCTCGCCGAGCTTCTGAAGGAGGCGGGCCTGCCCGATGGCGTGCTGCAGGTCGTCAACGGCGACAAGGAAGTGGTGGACGCGATCCTCGACAACGACACCGTCGCCGCCCTGGGCTTCGTGGGCTCCACGCCCATCGCGCAGTACATCTATGGCCGCGCGGCAAATAACGGCAAGCGCGCGCAATGCTTCGGCGGCGCGAAGAACCACATGATCATCATGCCCGACGCGGATCTCGACAAGGCCGCCGATGCGCTGGTGGGCGCGGGCTACGGTGCGGCGGGCGAACGCTGCATGGCGATCTCGGTCGCGGTTCCCGTGGGCGAAGAGACCGCGGATGCGCTTCGCGACAAGCTGGTGCCGCGCATCGAGAAACTGCGCGTCGGCCCCTACACCTCCGAGGACGAGGTCGATTACGGCCCGGTCATCACCGCCGCCGCGAAGGAGCGCATCGAGCGCCTGATCGGCTCGGGTGTCGATGAGGGTGCGGATCTCGTGATCGACGGGCGCGGTTTTTCGCTGCAGGGCTACGAGAACGGCTATTTCGTGGGTCCGTCCTTCTTCGACAACGTGAAGCCCGAGATGGAGATCTACAAAGAGGAGATCTTCGGCCCGGTCCTGTCCCAAGTGCGCGCAGGCTCCTACGAGGAAGCGCTGAAACTGACCATGGACAACCCCTATGGCAACGGCACCGCGATCTACACCGCCGATGGCGACACCGCGCGCGACTTCGCGCACCGGGTCAATGTGGGCATGGTCGGCATCAACTTCCCGATCCCGGTGCCGCTGTCGTACCACACCTTCGGCGGCTGGAAGAAATCGGCCTTCGGCGACCTCAATCAGTACGGCCCCGACGCGTTCCGGTTCTACACCAAGACCAAGACCGTGACGGCGCGCTGGTTCTCCGGAATCAAGGAAGGCGGCGAATTCAACTTCAAAGCAATGGATTAACCGCCGGAAGCATGCAATCATCCGGCAAAATGACCGAGATGTGATTGTGCAAAACCGACGAGACCGCCCTTGCCCGTGACCTTCCAGATCATTCGCGAGCGCGGTCTCGTCTACGTGTCCTGTAAAGGGCACGTCACCATGACCGAAAGCCAGAAGGCGTTTCGGGCCTATCTGGCCCATCCGGATTTCCGCGAAGGCCAGGCGCATCTGATCGATACCGCCGATGCCTTGAGTTACGGCGAAGATGTCGGCAGCAGCGCGCAGTTCGAATTGCAGGCGCGGTTGGCCGAGGCGATGCCCAAGGGGCCGGAAGATCTCGTCCTCGCCTATTACGCCCCGACCCAGATCGGCCAGAAGATGGCCCGCGCGGCGCTTCAGGCCTGGCAGGGGATTCCCTTCGCCCGGGTTCTCGTCGGGGAGACCGAGGCGCAGATCCTCGACATGCTGGGTTTCCCGGAACGCCGTTTTGCAGATTTGACGGACCTGCCCGAACGGGCCGATGCGCGGGATACGCGCTAGCCGCGGGCCTACCGACGACGTCACCGAGCGCCGGAGGATGCCCGGTGTGCGCCCCTGCCCGATGGCGGCAACGCCCGGCTTGCGCGGCTTCCCTCTTGCGCCGATGTCCCGGCCCTGCCACACTAATTAAACATACGTTCATTTACCGGAAGGGAGGCCGCGAATGGACTTTGCACTCACCGAGGAACAGACCGCGATCTTCGACATGGCCCATGGCTTCGGCCAGGACCGGATCGCCCCCCATGCACAAGCCTGGGAGAAGGCGGGCGATATCCCGAAGGCGCTTTGGCCGGAAGTGGGCGAGTTGGGCTTCGGCGGGCTTTATGTCTCCGAGGAGGCCGGTGGCGCGGGCCTCTCGCGGCTCGATGCCACGCTCGTATTCGAGGCGCTCTCGATGGCCTGCCCGTCGGTCGCCTCCTTCCTGTCGATCCACAACATGTGCGCCGCAATGATCGACAAGTTCGGCTCGGACGCCATGAAGGCGCGTGTCCTGCCTGAGGCGATCCCGATCAACAAGGTTCTCTCCTATTGCCTCACAGAACCCGGCTCCGGCTCGGACGCCGCAGCCCTCAAGACACGTGCTCAGCGCACGAATGAAGGCTTCAGCCTGACCGGCACAAAGGCCTTCATCTCGGGCGGCGGGTATTCGGATGCCTATGTGGTCATGGCGCGCACCGGCGATGACGGCCCGAAAGGCATCTCCGCGCTTTACGTGGAAGACGGCGCGCCGGGCCTGTCGTTCGGCGGGCTTGAAGACAAGATGGGCTGGCGGTCGCAGCCCACACGTCAGGTCCAGTTCGACGATTGCAAGATCCCCGCCGAGAACCTCTTGGGCGAGGAAGGCCACGGCTTCAAATACGCCATGGCGGGCCTCGATGGCGGACGGCTCAACATCGCCGCCTGCAGCCTCGGGGCCGCGCAGCAGGCGCTCAACCTGACGCTGTCCTACATGGGCGAACGGAAAGCCTTCGGCAAAAGCATCGACCAGTTCCAGGCCCTGCAATTCCGTCTTGCCGACATGGAGATCGAGCTGCAGGCCGCCCGCACCTTCCTGCGTCAGGCCGCGTGGAAACTCGATACCGGCGCGCCCGATGCCACGCAATTCTGCGCCATGGCCAAGAAATTCGTAACCGAGGCCGGCAGCCGCATCGCCGATCAGTGCCTGCAGCTTCATGGCGGCTACGGCTACCTTGCCGATTACGGGATTGAAAAGATCGTCCGCGACCTGCGCGTGCACCAGATCCTCGAAGGCACGAACGAGATCATGCGCCTGATCGTGGCCCGCAAGATGCTCGAGGCCCGAGGATGAATGCGGCGATGAGCGACGAGGTCTCGATCCGCCGCGAGGGCCGCGCGGGCCGCATCACCCTGACCCGCCCCAAGGCGCTGAACGCGCTCAGCTACCAGATGTGCCTCGATATCGAGGCGGCGCTTCTGGACTGGCTCGATGATCCGCAGGTGGCACTCATCCTCATCGATGCCGAGGGCGAAAAGGCGTTCTGCGCAGGCGGCGATATCGCGGCCATGTATCATGAAGGCGTCAAGGGCGAATACGAGGGCGCCCGGCGCTTCTGGCGCGACGAATACCGCATGAACGCGCTTCTGGCGGAATACCCCAAACCCATCGTGGCCTTCGCGCAGGGCTTCACCATGGGCGGCGGTGTCGGTCTTGCAGGGCATGTCAGCGACCGCATCGTCGGCGACACATCGCAGATCGCCATGCCCGAATGCGGGATCGGCCTCGTTCCGGATGTGGGCGGCTCGCTGCTTCTGGCCCGCGCCCCCGGTCGCCTTGGCGAATATCTGGGCCTGACCGCGGCACGGATGGGCCCGGGCGATGCGATCCATTGCGGCTTTGCGGACCATTACCTGCCCGAGGCGCATTGGGACGCGCTCAAGACCGAACTCATCGAGACCGGTGATCCGTCAAGCATCGCCGCCGCCGCGCAAACCGCTCCGGACAGCCCGCTCAAGGCGCAGCAGCCCGAGATCGACGCGCTTTTCGGCGGTGAGCATCTGCGCGACATCGTCAATGCGCTGACCGCGTCGGACAGCGATCTCGCCGCATCTGCGCTGAAGGCGATATCGCGCAACGCGCCGCTGTCGATGGCCGTCACGCTGGAGATGCTGCACCGCCACCGCACGGGGAATCCCGATATCCGCAAAGCGCTGGCACTCGAATATCGTGCGACGCATCGCGCCCTGCCCGAGGGCGATTTCCTCGAAGGGGTGCGCGCGCAGGTCATCGACAAGGACCGTCAGCCCAAATGGCAGCACGCGCTCGATGGCGTGCCGATGGCGGCGACCGCCAAAATGCTGCAGCCGGTCCGCGATGCGCAGCTCACCTTCCACGACCTCTCGCCTCAGGAGACCAAGACCATGAAGATCGGATTTATCGGCTTAGGAAATATGGGCGGCCCGATGGCGCAGAACCTCGCGAAAGCAGGCCATGAGGTGACCGGCTTCGACACGCAGACCGTGGCACTTGACGGTCTTTCGACCGCGAACAGCGCGACCGAGGCCGCGACGGGCGCCGATGTGGTCATCACCATGCTGCCCAATGGCGATATCCTGAAATCCGTCGCCGCCGAGGTGATCCCGGCGATGAAGTCGGGCGCAGTCTTTCTCGATTGCTCCACCGTCGATGTGGACAGCGCGCGCGCTGTGGCCGCTGATGCCTCCGCCGCGGGGCTTCTGCCCCTCGATGCGCCGGTTTCGGGCGGTGTCGGCGGAGCCGCAGGCGGCACGCTGACCTTCATGGTGGGCGGTGACGCCGCAGGCTTCGAGAAGGCCAAGCCGCTTTTCGACATCATGGGCCAGAAGGCCGTGCATTGCGGCGCGTCCGGCAATGGGCAAGCCGCGAAGATCTGCAACAACATGATCCTCGGCGTGACCATGATTGCCACCTGCGAAGCCTTCGCGCTGGCCGACAAGCTGGGCCTCGACCGGCAGGCGATGTTCGACGTGGTCTCCACCTCCTCGGGGCAAAGCTGGTCGATGAACACCTATTGCCCGGCGCCGGGCGTGGGGCCGACATCGCCTGCGGACAATGACTACAAGCCGGGCTTTGCCGCCGATCTGATGCTGAAGGATCTGCGCCTGTCGCAGGCCGCCGCCGAGGGCGCCGATGCCGACACGCCGCTCGGTCAGGCCGCCACCGCGCTTTATGCCCGTTTCGTGGAAGACGAAGACGGCGCGGGCCGCGACTTCTCGGCCATGTTGCCCCGGTTCGAGACGCGCGGACGCGGCTGACACGCGCTGTCACGCGAAGGTGTGTTTGGTCGCGGCGGAATGTCGCGCTAGTCTTCCCTCTAGTTACCCAACCGGAGTATTTTTCCATGAAAGTCCTTGCTCTCTCGACGCTCTGCGCCGCCCTGGCCCTGCCCGCCATGGCGCAGGATTTCAGCGGTGAATTGAAAGCCCGCCAAGGCCAGTTCCGCATTCTTGCGATCAATCTCGGCATTATCGGCGATATGGCGAAGGGCGAGGCGGAATACGATGCCGAGGCTGCGCAAAGCGCCGCGGATTCGATCGTCGCGGTCTCGATGGTCAATCAGGGTCCACTCTGGCCCGAGGGTTCGAGCGAGATGGACCTCGACGGCACCCGCGCCAAGGTCGAGATCTGGGACAATTTCGACGACTTCGCCTCGAAATGGGGCGCCGTCAATGAAAAGGCCATGGGCCTGCAGGAGGTTGCCGCGACCGGCCAGGAGGCGCTTGGCCCGGCGCTCGGGCAACTCGGCGGGACCTGCAAGGCCTGCCATGACGAGTATCGCGCGCCGCGCAACTGATGATGCGCAAACTCGCAGGCCTCGCGGTGCTGGCGTTTGTCGCCGGTGGTGCGGGGCTTTGGCTCACGCAGCCCCGCACTGTTGCCGCCGCCGAATATGAGGGCGTGACCGGCGATGCGGAGCGGGGGGCCGCGACCTTCACTGCCGCAGGCTGCGCATCCTGCCATTACGCGCCGGATGCCGAAGGTGCGGCAAAGCGCGTGCTTTCCGGCGGACAGGCATTCGAGACCGGGTTCGGCACGTTCTACGCG
Source organism: Roseivivax sp. THAF197b (assembly GCF_009363255.1). Classification (NCBI taxonomy): domain Bacteria; kingdom Pseudomonadati; phylum Pseudomonadota; class Alphaproteobacteria; order Rhodobacterales; family Roseobacteraceae; genus Roseivivax; species Roseivivax sp. THAF197b. The sequence goes on from NZ_CP045318.1 coordinate 2,010,588, forward strand.
CCCAATATCTCGCCGCATCCCGAAGCGGGCATCGGCGGCTGGAGCCTGACGGAGTTTGCCAGCGCCGTGCGCCTCGGTACCGCCCCCGAAGGCCATCACTATTACCCGGCCTTCCCCTACAGCGCCTATATCCGGCTGGGCCCCCAGCAGGTGGCCGATCTCTGGGCGCATCTTCAGACATTGCCCGAAAGCGACACGCCATCCCGCGCGCATGATGTGGGCTTTCCCTTCTCGATCCGGGCCAGCCTCGGCGGGTGGAAGATGCTTTACCTGACGGATGAGTGGGTTCTGCAGGACCCCGCTATGCCGGAGATCACACGCGGACGCGAACTCGTCGAAGCGCTGGCTCATTGCGGGGAGTGTCACACACCACGCACGGCTTTGGGAGGGCTCGACCTTGCCCGCTGGCTCGAAGGGGCGGCCAATCCATCGGGTGATGGCCGCATCCCCGCGATCGATCCCGCCTCGCTCGACTGGTCGGCCACGGATATCGCCTATTACCTGGAAACGGGCTTCACCCCGGATTTCGACAGCGCGGGCGGGCATATGGTCGCCGTAGTGGAGAATTTCGCCGAACTGACCGCCGAGGACCGCGCGGCCGTTGCGGCCTATCTCAAGGCGCTGCCGGAATGATCCGTCGGGCGATGCGCGCGAGCTGATTCACCCCACGCAACCGCAAGACCGCATTCCGGCCCCTCGGGGCCGAAATGCCAGACATGCGCAGCCCGCAGGCTGCACATTCAGATCAAGCGGACGCCGCCGCGAGCTGCTTTTCCCGCGCCGCACGGAGCCGCGCGAAATCGTCGCCCGCGTGGTAGGAGGACCGCGTCAGCGGCGTGGCCGACACCATCAGGAAGCCCTTGCCCCAAGCCGTCTTCTCGTAGCTCGCGAATTCCTCGGGCGTCACGAACCGGTCGATCGCATGGTGCTTCCGGGTGGGCTGGAGGTACTGACCGATGGTCAGGAAATCCACATTGGCCGAGCGCATGTCGTCCATCACCTGATGCACTTCCTCGCGCCGCTCGCCAAGGCCCGCCATGATCCCCGACTTGGTGAAGATCGACGGGTCGATCTCCTTCACGCGCTGCAGAAGGCGCAGCGAATGGAAATACCGCGCGCCTGGGCGCACGGAGGTGTAGAGCGACGGCACCGTCTCGAGGTTGTGGTTGAATACGTCGGGCTTGGCCGCAACCACGGTCTCGAGCGCATCGGGTCCGCAGCGCAGGAAATCTGGCGTCAGGATTTCAATCGTTGTGCCAGGCGCGCGGTGGCGCACGGCGCGGATGGTCTGGGCGAAATGCTCCGCCCCGCCATCGTCGAGATCGTCACGGTCCACGGAGGTGATGACGACATGGTTCAGCCCCAGCTTCTGCACCGCATCTGCGACGCGGCCCGGCTCGAACACATCGAGATCGTCCGGGCGCCCCGTGGCCACGTTGCAGAAGGTGCAGCCGCGGGTGCAGATCTCGCCCATGATCATCATCGTGGCGTGACCGAGCGACCAGCATTCGCCCACATTGGGGCACCCCGCCTCCTCGCAGACCGTGGTCAGGTTGTTCTCCCGCATGATCTTGCGGGTATCGGCATAGCCCTTGCCGCCGGGCGCCTTGACGCGAATCCAGTCGGGCTTCTTGGGCTGGGGGTTGTCGGGCCGGTGCGCCTTCTCGGGATGGCGCTCGCCGGGAATCTTCAGGTCGCGCATACGCGGGCTCCCGCTGATATTCCGTGAGTTTCCCGGATACTAAGTCTTCAGCGCCCGCATTGCCAGTGCATGCGACGAATAGCAGCCATGTGAGGCGCAGGCCGCGCGCGCCCCGTCACCCGATCATGCCGGAGCCGCGGCCTGCATCGCTGCGGTAGAACCAGCTCAGCCGTTCGAGCGCGATGCGCAGCACGATCTTGCCCGACCGCGCAGACCATCCCATGCGCTTTTCCGTGGTCTCCAGCCCTTCCAGCAGGCAGCAGCATTGCACCGCCACATCCGCAAGCCCCGGCCCCAACGCCCTGATCGCAGCGAGGAAGCGGGTCTCGGCGCCCTTGCCCGTCCCTTTCCCCGTGCCCTCGGGGGGACCGGCGGAGGGGCGGGCCAGAAGCTCCGGCACCGCTTCGGCGGCTATCCCTGACAATTCGAAATCTTCGCGCAGACGTTCTCCCGCCACGACCTGAGCCGCGCTGAGGAACGCCGACCCCTCGGGTGTCTTGCGCCGCGCCAGCACCGCAAGCGGGCTGTCACTGACCGAAAAGCGCCGCTGCGTGCGCGCAGGCGCGCTTTCCCGCGCTGCCATCTGCGCGTCGATCTCGGCGCCGCTGCCATAGCCCGCCTGGCTTTCGGCAAAGCCGCGCAGACGGCTTTCGCGCCCGGCCATCATCTGGTTCAGGCTTTGCCGTCCGCCTGGCGTGATCCGGTAGCGCGACACCCGCCCCGGCGCATCGCAATGGATCCAGTCGCGCAAAGCCATGGCCTCCGCGATCCCCGCATCGACCACCGCGGTGCGCACGCTGCCGCCCTCGCCCTGATCGCGCACGACCACGGCTTTTTCCATGCCCTCGGCCACGGCCAGCACCGCGCCCGCCTCGCACAGCCGCTGCAGGATGCGCTGGGTTTCCCGTTGGAATCCGGCCGGATCGCCGGTCGCCTGTTTGATCTCGAGGCTCATTGGAACGCCCCCATCCCGCAATTGCCCGAGGCGGTCGAGGGCGGCATCGACCAGCGGATCGTCGCGGCGCGTCTCGATCTTTCGCACCTGTCGCAGAATGGTCGACGGATGGCAGCCGGATGCCCGCGCGAGCGCCCGGAGCGATGTGCCGGCCTCGGTGTGTTCGATGTAATGAATGGCAGCCTGCGGCACCCAGCCAGGCAAAGAAGTAGCGCGATCATGATTTGTCCCTTGCATCGGTCGTTTCCCCTTAGACACACCGGTTCTTGGTCTTGATACCAATCAGATTTTCTACCTGAGGTTGTATTTGTTACCGGATCGTTAACATTAACACCTGTGTCCAAAGAGTGTCTCCGATATGTAACCAATTGGAAACGTGGCGTTCGCTGGACAGCGCCGCGAAGCAACACCCGTTAAGGTTGTGTAGACCGGTATGCAGACCTCACTCGGAAAGGAGCTCTGCCCATGTCACCGAACCTCAAGGCCCTCGCCTGTCTGCGCCGCCCGCGCCTTCTGATCCGCGCAGCCCGGATCGGCGCAGAGGAGTATCGCCGTTCGCCCCATCTCGACCGCCTGCTCGGACACGGCACGACGATCGGCGATGGCGTAGCCCTCGATCGGTTGATGTCGCTGGAAGCCGAGCAGGAAGAGTTGCGTGCCTCGGGTTCGGCCAATTACGGCGTGGCCCGGCACGTGGAAATCCTGGCGGCCATGATGGGTGAGGCCCGTCTGGTCAGCCACGCCTGCCCGACGCTCGCCTGAGGCGCGCAACACGACTAAGACGGCACGGTCCTGCCGCGCCCTCCCGTACCCCCCGAGCGTCGGATCAATCCGGATCCGTCGCTGTCCGTCTGATCAGCCGAACGTATCCTTGATACCGGCCTTCTTCTGCGCAACGAACTCGTTCAGCGCATCAAGCGTGCCCGGATCCATCGCGGGCGGCACGTAATTGGCCAGCTTCTTCTTCACGATCTCCGCGGCGTTCCAGGCCGTGTCATGCCCGCCCATCTCGCTCCAGGTCTCGAAGGGGCGATAATCCAGCACTTCGGAGCGCCAGAACGCCGTCTTGAAGTTCCGCTGGGTATGCGAGCAGCCAAGGAAATGCCCGCCCGGCCCCACTTCGCGTATCGCGTCCATGGCCTGATGCTCGGTATCCATGGACACGCCGCGCGCCATCTGGTGCAGCGCGCCCAGCTGGTCGGCATCGATGACGAACTTCTCGAAGGACGAGACAAGCCCGCCTTCCAGCCAGCCGCAGGCATGGAGCATGAAGTTCACCCCCGAGAGCAGACCCACATTCAGCGAGTTGGCGCTTTCATAGCCTGCCTGTGCATCGGGCAGCTTCGAGCCGTTGAACGCCCCCGACGACCGGTAGGGCAGCCCCAAGCGCCGGGCAAGCTGCCCCGCGCCATAGGTGATATGCGCGGCTTCCGGTGTGCCGAACGTGGGCGCGCCCGAATTCATGTCGATCGAGGTCACGAAGGTGCCCATGATCACCGGCGCGCCCTTCCGGACGAGCTGGGAATAGGCCACACCCGCCAGAACCTCTGCCAGAACCTGGGTCAGCGTGCCCGCGACCGAGACCGGCGCCATGGCACCACCCACGATGAAGGGCGAGATGATGCAGGCCTGGTTCGCCGCCGCATAAACCTCGAGCGATCCCATCATCACGTCGTCGAAAGTCAGCGGCGAGTTGATGTTGATGAGGCTCGTCAGCACGGTGTTCTGATCGACGAAATCCTCCCCGAAGAGCACCTTGCACATCTCCACCGAATCGGCGGCGCGGGACGGCTCGGTGACCGATCCCATGAAGGGCTTGTCCGTCAGCGTCATATGCGCGTGCAGCATGTCGAGATGGCGCTTGTTCACCGACACATCCGTGGGCTCGCAGACCGTGCCGCCGGAATGGTGCAGCCAATGGGACATGTGGCCGAGCTTCACGAATTTGCGGAAATCCTCGATCGTGGCGTAGCGCCGCCCGGTTTCCACGTCATGCACGAATGGTGGGCCGTAGACCGGGGCCAGGACGAGGTTCTTGCCGCCGATCTCGACATTCTTCTCGGGGTTGCGCGCATGCTGGGTGAACTGGCTGGGGGCAGTTGCGCATAGCTTGCGCGCAAGGCCGCGCGGAATGCGCACCCGCTCGCCGATCACATCCGCACCCGCGTCGCGCCAGCGCTCCAGCGCGCGGGGATTGTTGACAAAGCTAACGCCGATTTCCTCAAGGACCGTCTCGGCATTCTCCTCGATGATCGATAAGGCCTCGTCGGTCAGGACCTCGAAATTGGGGATGTTGCGCTCGATGAAGCGCGCCGTCTCGATGGAGACCGCCGTGCGCTCGGCCCGTCTTGCCGCGCCGCCGCCGCTCCGTCCGCGCCTGCGGGCACTCACATCGCTCATATGTTCGTCCTTCCCATCCCTCTTCACCGCTGTCCGGGCGGCGTTTGCGTGCGTCCAATATCGCAGTCGGACGGCGATACCCTGTCCCGAAACCGCCACCTGAGAGGCGAAAGCGACATGACGTGCGCGCCCAGGTCCCCTGGCGCTGCGAACGGGGGCGCTGCGAACGGGGGCGCACCGACCGGGCGATCCGCGTCTGCCCTCTTGCGCCAATTCCCGCCACGCCCTACGAGGCGATGCATGGAAAATATCGCCCAGCACGAAACCCTGCTCATCGTCGATTTCGGCAGCCAGGTCACTCAGCTCATCGCGCGCCGTCTGCGCGAATTGTCGGTCTATTGCGAAATCCATCCCTACCAGAACGTCACCGAGGACCTGCTGGCACAGCTCAGCCCCAAGGCGGTGATCTTCTCGGGCGGGCCGGATTCGGTGATGCGCGAAGGCTCCCCGCGTCCACCCAAGGCAATCTACGATCTAGGCGTGCCGATCCTCGGCATCTGCTACGGCCAGCAGGTGATGATGCACGATCTGGGCGGCAAGGTTGAGGCGGGCGAGCACGCCACGGCCGAATTCGGCCGCGCCTATGTGGCCCCCGCCGAGACGAAATCCGACCTTCTGACCGGCTGGTTCCTGGGCGAGCGCGAACAGGTCTGGATGTCCCACGGCGACCACGTGAGCGAGATCGCCCCCGGCTTCGAGGTCCTCGGCACCTCGCCGGGCGCGCCTTTCGCCATCACCGCCGACCGCGACCGCGGCTTCTACGCCGTGCAGTTCCACCCCGAAGTGCACCACACACCGAACGGCAAGACGCTCTACGAGAATTTCGTGCGTATCGCGGGCTTCTCGGGCGACTGGACGATGGATGCCTACCGCGAACTGGCCGTCCAACAGATCCGCGAACAGGTCGGCGACAAAAAGGTCATCTGCGCGCTCTCGGGCGGGGTCGACAGCTCCGTCGCCGCAGCCCTCATCCATGAGGCGGTGGGCGACCAGCTCACCTGCGTTTTCGTCGATCACGGGCTCCTGCGCCTCAACGAGGCCGAAGAGGTCGTGGGCATGTTCCGCGACCACATGAACCTGCAGGTCATCCACGCGCAGGAGCAGGACCTGTTCCTCGGGCGCCTCGAAGGCGTGTCGGACCCCGAGACCAAGCGCAAGATCATCGGCGGGCTCTTCATCGACGTCTTCCAGAAATACGCCGACGGGATCGAGGGCGCGGAATTCCTCGCGCAAGGCACGCTTTACCCCGACGTGATCGAGAGCGTCAGCTTCTCCGGCGGGCCGTCTGTCACCATCAAGTCGCACCACAATGTCGGCGGACTGCCCGAGAAGATGGGCCTCAAGCTCGTGGAGCCGCTGCGCGAGCTCTTCAAGGACGAGGTCCGCGCACTTGGCCGCGAGTTGGGCTTGCCTGCGAGCTTCATCGGCCGCCATCCCTTCCCCGGTCCCGGCCTCGCCATCCGCTGCCCGGGCGAGATTACCCGCGACAAGCTCGAGATCCTGCGCAAGGCGGATGCGGTCTATATCGACCAGATCCGCAAGCACGGGCTTTACGACGAGATCTGGCAGGCCTTCGTCGCGATCCTGCCCGTGCGCACCGTGGGCGTGATGGGCGACGGACGCACATACGATTACGCCTGCGCCCTGCGCGCGGTCACCTCTGTCGACGGCATGACCGCCGATTACTACCCGTTCAGCCACGAGTTTCTGGGCGAGACGGCGACGCGGATCATCAACGAGGTCAAGGGCATCAACCGCGTGACCTATGACGTGACCTCGAAGCCCCCCGGAACCATCGAATGGGAGTGATCCCATGTCCGTGCGCGATATCCTGATCCTCGAAGGCGCGACCCGGCTCGCCAAAGGGTCAGAACGGGCGATCTATGCGATGCCCGGCGATCCGGGTCAGCTCATCAAGGTGATGCTGCCAAAATACCGTCGCGCGCTTGAAGGTGTGGATCCCGAGAGTGCCGCGGGCCGCCGCAAGCATGCGCAGGCCTACGCCCTCTTCTACCGCGAAGAGGATGCCGCTGCGCAAGCCGCCAAGGTCGCGAAGGCGAAGGGAACGCGCTCCCCCCTGCCCACCATTTTGGGGCATCGCCAGACGGATCAGGGCTTGGGTCAGGTGGTCGAGATGATCCGCGACGCGGACGGCGCCATGGCCCCCAGCCTGGCGGATCAATGTGCCGCCGGAGCACTGAGCGCCGACCAACAGACCGCGCTCGATGCCTTCGTGGCCGCGATCTACGATCTGCAGATCGTCGTGCATGATGCCGGTCCCAAGAATATCGTCTGGCACGAAAAGCAAAGCCGCTACGTGCTGGTCGACGGCTTCGGCGACCGCTCCGCCATCCCGCTCAAGACCTGGATCAAGCCGCTCAACGACCGCCGCCTCGACCGGGCCTTTGCCGAGACCGCTGCGAAGTCCGGCCTGACCTGGGACCCGAAGGCCCGCCGATTCTCGTAAAGCCGGGTGCCGATCCCTGCGCAATCACGGCCCTTGCAAACGCAACCGCGCTGACGCAGACCTTCGCCCATGTCCCGCGCTGCACCCACACAGCCCCTCGCAAAGTCGAGCGACACGATTCGTGCCGCGCTGTGGATGATCGGCGCGATTGTCTCCTTCATCTCCATGGCCATTGCCGGACGGGCCGTCGCGATCGAGCTCGACACGTTCGAGATCATGCTCTTTCGCAGCCTGATCGGCATCGGAATCGTCGTTGTCGCCGCCAGCCTCGCAGGACAGCGCAGCTCGATCCGGCCCGCGCAACTCCGGCTGCATTTCGCCCGTAACGTCTTTCATTTCGCGGGCCAGAATGCGTGGTTCTACGCCATTACCGTGATTCCCCTGGCGCAGGTCTTCGCGCTCGAATTCACCTCACCCATCTGGGTGATGCTGCTGTCGCCCCTTATCCTTGGCGAAAAGCTGACGCGTACCCGCGGTATCGCCGCCATGGCGGGTTTTCTGGGTGTTCTGATCGTCACGCGCCCGTCGCCCGAGACATTCGAATGGGGCCTCGTCTTCGCGGCCCTTGCGGCCGTGGGCTTTGCCGGATCGGCCGTTTTCACCCGCAAGCTCACGCGCACGGAAAGCATCGTGTCGATTCTCTTCTGGCTGACGGTGATGCAGGCAGGCCTTGGCCTGATCTGCGCCGGTTTCGATGGGGATATTGCCCTGCCCTCTGCCAACAGCCTGCCCTGGGTCGCGCTCATTGCGCTGGCGGGTCTGGTTGCGCATTTCTGCCTGACCACCGCGCTCAGCCTCGCGCCCGCGACGGTCGTCATGCCCATCGACTTCACGCGCCTGCCGCTGATCGCCATCGTGGGCGTCGTGCTCTACGCCGAGCCGCTCGATCCCTTCGTCCTTCTGGGCGCTGCGATCATCTTCGCCGCGAACTATTTCAACATCTGGGCAGAGACCCGGCGTGTGACAGGAATGTGACGCTACGACGCGATGCGTCCGCGTGACGCTGGGTCAAAATTGCTGAATGCCCTGCACAGAATATACGCAATCCTGAGGGAGTTTTCTCAAGGGATGAGCAAAATATGAAATACGCAGTTCTCAGCGCGTCTGCGCTCGCCATGGCCGCGACATCCGGCCATGCGGGCGGCATCGACCGCTCCGGACAATCCATCGACGCGATCTTCAAGCCCGGCACCTATGCCGAGCTGAGCTTCGGCTCCGCAACCCCCGAAATCTCGGGCGCGGAACTGGCAGGCCCGACGCAGGGCGATGGCAAATCGGGCGATATGGCGCAGGGCTATCTGAACCTCGGCCTCGCGTTCAAGCACGACTACAATGACAAGCTGTCGGTCGGCTTCATCTACGACCAGCCGTTTGGCGCGGATGTCGCCTACCCCACCGGCACCGGCTACTACGCCGAAGGCTCCAACGCCGAGTTCAACTCGGAAGCCTTCACCCTGCTGGCCCGCTACACGCTGTCCGAACGCTTCAGCGTTCACGGCGGTGTGCGCTATCAGGTCGTCTCGGCGAAGGCAGAGGTCGACAACTTCATCGACACGCCGATCGGCACGATCCAGGCGCTTGATTACGCAGGTGATCTGGAGCGCGCAGGTGGCTTCGGCTACGTGGTCGGCGCCGCCTACGAGATCCCGGATATCGCGCTGCGCGTGGCACTGACCTACAATTCCGCGATCACCACCGAGCATGATACCAAGGAAATCGACAACGGGATCAGCGGCACGCCCAAGACCGATGGCGACATCGAGATCAAGTCGCCGCAATCGGTGAACCTGGCCTTCCAAACGGGCGTTGCGAAAGACACGCTGCTCTTCGGTGGCGTGCGCTGGGTCAACTGGAGCGAGTTCGACATCACCCCCGATGTTTACGAAGCCGTGACCGGCGGCAACTCGCTCGTCTCCTACGAGAACGACACCTACACCTACTCGCTGGGCGTCGGCCGCCGCTTCTCGCCTGCTTGGGCCGGGTCCGTCTCGGTCGGCTATGAAGAGCAGCAGGGCGAGATTGCGTCCAACCTCGGCCCCACCGACGGCCAGTGGTCGCTGGGCGTCGGCGCTGCCTACACCTTCGAGAATGTCGAAGTGTCGCTCGGCGCGCGCTACGTCTGGATCGGCGATGCGGAAACCGCAAATGCCGTGCAGAGCCCGGCTGCGGAATTCGAGGACAACACGGCCCTCGGCGTCGGCATGAAGATCGGCGTGACCTTCTGATCCACCGCCTAACCGCGTGAGATAGCAAACCCGGCCTGCAAAGGGCCGGGTTTTTTCATGCCCGCGCGTCACAACCTGCATCTTCCGGGTCGTCCCCACCCGCCGGGGCGGATAAGACCCGGCCATGACCCCGCAAACCAACATTTCCAGCCGGGCCTGGGCCGAGCTGATGTTTCTGTCGCTCATCTGGGGCGGCTCCTTCCTCGCCATCCGCACGGCACTGGACGAGATCGCGCCCATCACCTCGGTCTTCTTCCGGGTGCTGCCCGCCACCGCCGCGCTCTGGGCCTATACGCGGCTGCGCGGCATCCCTGTCCCGCGCGATCCGCGCCTGTGGCTGGCCGCTCTCGTCATGGGCGGGCTCAACAATATCCTTCCCTTCACGCTGATGGCCTGGGGGCAGCTTCATGTCACGACGGGGCTGACCTCCATCCTGAACGCGACCACCGCGATCTGGGGTGCGCTGCTGGCGGCCCTCGTCTTCGCCGACGAACGGATGACACCGCGCAAGGCGATGGGCATCGGCTTGGGCTTTGCCGGTGTGGCCCTCGCGATCGGACCCGGCGCGCTGAACGGCCTCAACCTCGAAAGCCTGGGCCAGATGGCGATCATCGGCGGCACGCTCTCCTATGCGTTTGCAAGCCTCTGGGGGCGTCGCTTCCTGCGCGGCGTGGCGCCCGAGATGGCCGCCTGCCTCATGCTCACGGGATCGAGCGTGCTGATCGTGCCCCTGATGCTGGTGACCGAAGGTGTGCCGCCGCTGTCCCTGGCCCCCGTCACATGGGCCGCGATCCTCTATTACGCGCTGATCGCCACCGCCTTCGCCTATATCCTTTACTACCGCATCCTCGCGATGGCGGGCGCGTCGAACCTGATGCTGGTGACGCTTCTGGTCCCGCCCGTGGCGATCTCGCTCGGCGCGCTGGTGCGCGACGAGACACTGACCGCGCCCGCCATTGCGGGGTTCGGGCTTCTGGCGCTGGGGCTTGCTGTGCTCGACGGGCGTCTCTGGGCGCGCATCTCGCGCCGGGCGCCGCGCAGGGTTTGACGCCCGCGCCGCGCCTGAGTACGCCTCTGCCGGAAGGATCGAGGCAGGAAAGAGCGAATGCAGCGTTTGTACCCATCGGCGGCGGCATGGCGGGATGCGCCCAACAAGCGCGTGCTGCTCTTTGCGATGTCGGGCCTCGGGAAGACCCATGTGGCGAACCTGTTGCGCACGGAAGGCGACTGGTTCCACTACTCCATCGATTACCGCATCGGCACCCGCTACATGGGCGAATACATCGTCGACAATGCCAAGCGCGAGGCGATGAAGAACCCCTTCCTGAACGAGCTTTTGCGCTCCGATTCGATCTATATCGGTTCGAATCTCAGCTTTCATAACCTGGCCCCCGTCTCGACCTATCTCGGCAAGCCGGGCGATCCCGCCAAGGGCGGCATGGATATCGCCACCTACCGCCAGCGGCAGGAGCAGTTCCGCCGCGCCGAGATGCAGGCGCTTCTCGACACGGGCTATTTCATCGACCGTGCGCAGGACCTCTATGGCTATCCGCATTTCATCTGCGACACGGGCGGGTCGATCTGCGAATGGGTCGATCCCGGCAATCCGGACGATCCGATCCTGTCGGAGCTGTCGAAGCACTGCCTGATGGTCTGGATCGAAGGCTCCGACGCCCATACGGCCGAACTTGTGCGCCGCTTCGACCGCGCGCCGAAGCCGATGGCCTATCAGCCCGCCTTCCTTAGCGCGGCATGGGACGCCTACCTCTCCGAGACAGGCATCGCCCCCGACAAGGTCGATCCCGACGCCTTCATCCGCTGGACCTATGCCCGCGCCATGGCGCATCGCCAGCCGCTTTACCGCGCGATGGCGGAACACTGGGGCGTGACCGTTCCCGCCGAAGCGATGGCCGATGTGCGCTCCGAGGCCGACTTCACCGATGTGATCGCGGAGGCCCTCGACTGACGGTACCTTGAGACCGCCTGCCCCGTCCCCTATCTCTCGCTCTCACGCTCGACAGACCGGATGATCCGATGCCCATAAAACTGCCCCGCGACCTGCCCGCCTATGATGTTCTCGACCGCGAGGGCGTCATGGTCATGGACGAGGACGTGGCCGCCAAGCAGGACATCCGCCCGCTGCGCATCGGGCTGCTCAACCTGATGCCGAAGAAGATTCAGACCGAGAACCAGTTCGCCCGGCTCATCGGCGCCACGCCCCTGCAGATCGAGCTGTCGCTCATCCGCATGACCAGCCACGAGACCAAGAACACCGCCGCCGACCATATGGAGAGCTTCTACCGCCCCTTCGAGGAGGTGGAAGCCACCGGCGAGAAGTTCGACGGCCTCATCATCACCGGCGCGCCCATCGAGCATCTGGATTTCACCGATGTGACCTATTGGGACGAACTCACGCGCGTTTTCGCCTGGACGCAGAGCCACGTGCATTCCACCTTCGGCGTCTGCTGGGGCGGCATGGCGATGATCAACCATTTCCACGACGTGAAGAAGCACCTTCTGGACCACAAGGCCTTCGGCTGTATCCGCCACCGCAATTGCGCGCCCGCCTCGCCCTACCTACGCGGGTTTTCCGACGACATGGTGATCCCCGTGTCGCGCTGGACCGAACTGCGCCGCGACGAGATCGAGGCGGCGGGCCTCACCATCCTGATCGACAGCGCCGAGACCGGGCCCTGCCTCGTTGAGGATACTGCGCATCGCGCGCTCTACGTCTTCAATCATTTCGAGTATGACAGCGGCACGCTCAAGGAAGAATATGATCGCGACGTGGCCGCGGGCACGCCGATCAACGTGCCTGCCAATTACTATCCGGGCGACGATCCGACCCAGCCGCCGCAGAACCGCTGGCGCAGTCACGCGCATCTTCTCTATGGAAACTGGGTGTCGGAAGTCTACCTCACCACTCCGTTCGACATTGGCCTGATCGGGCAGGCCCGCACCGATCTGAGGACGTCGTCAAAATCGTGAAACTCATGTCCAAGCTATTGATGGGATTGGGCGTTCTTGGCGTGGCAGGCTGTGCCGCGATGGGATCGCGCAGCGCCCTGCGCGACACGGCGCTCGCCGAGAAGACGCCGCCGATCGGTCAGTTCGTGACGCTTGAGGACGGGCGGCAGGTTCACGCTTTCGTCACCGGCGAAGGCCCCGACCTGGTGCTGATCCACGGCGCGTCCGGCAATGTGCGCGACTTCACCTTCAGCTTCGTCGAGAAGGTCAGCGATCGCTACCGTGTCATCGTCTTCGACCGTCCGGGCCTGGGCTATACCGACCGCGCCAATGACCGCGTCACCGGCGCCTTCAACAGCGCCGCGGAGACCCCGTTCGAACAGGCCGCGATGCTGTCTGAAGCGGCGGCCAAGCTGGGTGTGTACCGGCCCATCGTCCTTGGTCATTCCTATGGCGGGGCGGTTGCCATGGCCTGGGGGCTCGAACACGATCCGGCGGCGCTCGTGGTGGTGTCGGGCGCCACGATCCCCTGGTCGGGCGGCCTAGGTGCGCAATACGAGGTGTTGGGCTCCTCGGTGGGCGGGGCCATAGTGCCTCTCATCGCCCGCCCCTTCGCCACCCGGACCCGGATCGAGAACGTGGCAGAAGAGATCTTCAAGCCCCAGCCCATCCCCGAAGGTTACCTCGATTACGTGGGCACCAACCTGACGTTGGAGCTAGGCGCGATCCGGGCCAATGCGCGGCAGGTCAACAACCTGCATGCCGCCGTCTCCGAGATGGCGCTGCGCTACCCCTCCGTGCGCATGCCCGTCGAGGTCGTGCACGGGGCCGAGGACACGGTCGTCCCGCCGCAGGTCCATGCGGAGCCGCTCACCTCGCTCCTGCCCGAGGGCCGGCTCACACTGCTCGACGGGATCGGTCACATGCCCCACCACTGGGCCCCCGACGCCGTCTCGGAGGCGATCGATCGCGCCGCGGCCCGCGCGGGCCTGCGCTGAGCAATTGCGTTAATCGCCTTAACATCCCATAGTCGCGCGACCATCTGTCAGGTCCCGAGGTTCCATGTCCCTGCCATTCGATGGCGCGATCAGCGCCTTTCACAAAGACGATGCGCCCGACGCGGTCCGCGAGGCGATCAAGGATGCCGACAAGGACGACATGCTCGATCCGTCCTACCCTTACGCGGATCGGATGAAGCGCAAACATTACGAGGAACAGATGGAGGCGCTGCAGATCGAGCTCGTGAAGCTGCAGGCCTGGGTCAAGGCCACCGGACAACGCATCGCCATCGTCTTCGAGGGTCGCGATGCCGCCGGAAAAGGCGGCACGATCAAGCGCTTCCGGGAAAACATTAATCCTCGCGGCGCGCGTGTCGTGGCGCTCTCCAAGCCGTCCGATACCGAACGGACGCAATGGTATTTCCAACGCTATATCCAGCATCTGCCCGCAGCGGGTGAAATCGGCTTTTTCGACCGCTCCTGGTACAATCGCGGCGTGGTGGAGCATGTCTTCGGCTTCTGCACACCCGAGGAGCGGGAGCTGTTCTTCAAGCAGGTCGTCGATTTCGAACGCATGCTCATCAATGACGGTATCCGCGTCTTCAAGCTCTGGCTCAATGTCGGTCAGGCCGAGCAGCTGCGCCGCTTTCTCTCACGTGAACAGGACCCGCTAAAGCACTGGAAACTCTCCTGGATCGATGTCGAGGGCCTCAAAAAATGGGACGCCTATACCGACGCCATCGACGAGACGCTGACCCGTGCGGACAGCCCGCATGCGCCCTGGACCGTCATCCGTTCCGACGACAAGCGGCGCGCCCGCATTGCCGCCATCTCCCGCGTTCTGGGCGATCTCGACTACACCGGAAAGGATGCCCAGGCGGTGGGCCGGCCGGATCCTGCGATCTGCGGCGGACGCGACATCTGGAATGCCTAAACGCGGCTATCACCACGGCAATCTGAAGCAGGCCCTGGTCGAGGCCGCCCTAGGTCTGATCGAAGAAAAAGGCCCGACCGGCTTCACCCTGTCAGAGGCCGCCAAACGCGCGGGCGTCACGCCTGCGGCCGTCTACCGCCATTTCGACGGCCGCGAAGAGCTGATCGCGGAGGCCGCCCGGCAAGGCTACGAGATTTTCGTCGATGTGATGGAATACGCCTATGAGAGCCGCCAGCCCTCTGCACTGGCCGCCTTCGAAGCGACCGGCCATGCCTATCTGGCCTTCGCGCGGAAATATCCCGGTCATTACATCGCGATGTTCGAATCCGGCGTGTCCGTGAACCACTCGCCCGCGCTGGCGCAGGTGGCGAACCGCGCATGGTCGGTCCTGGAACGCGCCGCCGCCGATCTGTCGCAGCATATTCCCGCGGATCGTCGCCCTCCGCCGCAGATGTTCTCGGCCCATATCTGGGCGATGTGCCACGGCGTGGTCGAGCTTTTTGCGCGGAACTCGCCGGGCAACAAATCGCCCTTTCCGGCCGATGACCTTCTGGAATCGGGGATCGGCGTCTATCTGCGCGGGCTGGGCCTCATCCCTCCGGACAGCTGACGCATCACATCAAGAAAGGCCGCCAAAATATTATTATCTAATAATATTTTTCGCGCGGGTCAGCCCTTCTTGTTCTTGCCTAGATGCTTCTTCAGAGCGCCAGCATTCTTGACCTTGCGGCCCTTGTAGGGATTGCGATCGCCCTGACCGCGCATCACTAGCCGGATGGGCGTGCCCGGCATGTCAAAGTCGACCCGCAAGCCATTGACAAGATAGCGCGAATAGCTGTCCGGAATCTTGTCGGGATGCGAGCACATGACCACGAAATGCGGCGGACGGGTCTTGGCTTGCGTCATGTAACGCAGCTTGATCCGTTTGCCCTGCGGTGCCGGGGGCGGATGCGCCTCGACCATGGCACCGAGCCAGCGGTTCAGCCGCGCGGTCGACACGCGGCGGTTCCAGACCTCATGCGCTTTCAGAACGGCGGCGTGCAACCGGTCGAGACCGCGCCCCGTCTTGGCAGACACGGTGATCAGGGGCGCGCCCTTCAATTGCGGTAGAAGCCGCTGGAACGCCTCTTTCAGGTCCGAAAGCTTCTCGGCCTTCTCGTCCTCGAGATCCCACTTGTTGACCGCCACGACGACCGCACGCCCTTCGCGTTCGGCAAGGTCCGCAATGCGCAGATCCTGCTGCTCGAACGGGATCGCGGCGTCCAGCAGAACGACGACGACTTCCGCGAACTTGACCGCGCGCAGACCGTCCGAGACGGACAGCTTTTCTAGCTTTTCCTGCACCTTGGCCTTCTTGCGCATCCCGGCCGTATCGAATATGCGCGCAGGCGTGCCGTTCCAGTCGATCTTGAGCGAGATCGCATCGCGGGTGATACCCGCCTCGGGCCCCGTCAGAAGACGATCTTCACCCAGTATCTTGTTGATCAGAGTGGATTTTCCCGCATTGGGCCGTCCCACGACGGCCACCTGCAAGGGCCGGTCGGCGCTCGGCGCCCAGGCGGCTTCCTCCTCGGCATCGGCATCCTCGGAGACGCTCAGACCAGTCGCGGGCATCGCCTCTTCGGCGGCGCGCGCCTGCGCCTCGAACCGCTCCGAGATCGGCAGAAGCGCGGAATAGAGGTCCGGCATGCCCTCGCCATGTTCGCCCGACAGCGCCATCGGCTCGCCCAGCCCGAGGTTCCAGGCCTCCAGAAGCCCCGCTTCGGCCGCGCGCCCTTCCGCCTTGTTGGCCCCCAGCAGCACGATACCACCGCGCTTGCGCAGGATCTCCGCGAAGATCTCGTCCACCGGCGTGATGCCCACGCGCGCGTCGATCAGGAACAGGCACACATCGGCCTCGTCCACAGCCCGCTCGGTCAGGCGGCGCATCCGCCCTTCGAGGCTGTCATCGGTCGCATCCTCGAGCCCGGCCGTATCGATCACCGTGAAGGACAGATCGCCAAGCTGCGCAGGCCCTTCGCGCAGGTCCCGCGTCACCCCCGGCTGGTCATCGACCAGCGCGAGCCGCTTTCCGACAAGGCGGTTGAACAGCGTGGATTTGCCCACATTCGGGCGGCCAACGATGGCAAGGGTGAAGGACATGGGACGACGGACCTCGGCAGACGTGAGATGCGGCCCTAATCCATTTACGCGCGCGTGGAAAGGGGCCGCGCGCGCAGCCTCTCAAAGGGCCTCAGCGGAAAGCGTGCAGAACACCCCGGCGGGAGACGACATAGAGCACGCCATTGGCCACGATGGGCCGCGTCGTGGCCCCGCCCGGCACTTCGGTCTGCGCCTTCAGGCTGCCATCGACCGGATCAAAAGCCCGGATGAACCCGTCGGACGAGGCCACGATCAGATGCCCGCCAGCCAGGATCGGCCCGTGATTGGCAAAGGCCCGGTCGCGGCGGCGGTCGGGCTTGCGGCTGGGCACCCAGCCCGGCAGCTCCGTGGTCCAGATCCGCGCGCCGGTGGCCGCGTCGAGGCGCACCAACTCATTGAGGTCGGAGACCATGTAGACCGACCCGCCGACCACCCAGGGCATGTCCAGCGCGCCGACATTGACCGTCCAGTCGCGCGCGCCCGAGAAGAGATCGAAGGCGGCCGTGCGGCCCGAATGATTGCCCGCGAAGACCCTGCCATCCGCGACGAAGGGATCACCCGAGATATCGTCGACGGTGGAGATCGCCCGGCCCACGCGGCGTCCCGCCAGATCCGCGGACCAGAGCGACAGACCACCCTGCTGGAAGGTCGATTGCAGCGCGCCGGAGCCGAAGGCAAAGACCACCCGGTCGCCACCAAGGGCCGGGGCCGGTGCGCCTGCCACGTTGTTGAGATCATTGGCCAGACCGTCGATCTGCCAGCGCTCACGTCCCGTATCGGCCTCGATCGCCCAGCCGGTCGTATCGCCCGCGGTCACGTAGACCAGGCCGTTCGCGACGCTCGGCGCGCCGGTGGCGGTGGCGTCCAGATCTTCCTGCCAGCGCACGGCCCCCGATCCCGCATCCAGCGCGGTCAGCTCACCGAAGCCCGTCGAGACGTAGAGGACCCCATTGGCCACGGCCAGACCGCCGCCCTGCGCCTGCCCGTCGGCATCGCGCGCAGGCACGAGCGGTGTCGACCAGAGTGCAGCCCCGTTGAGCGCCGTCGCCGTCACGGTGAAATCGGACGACATCGTGTAGATCCGCGCCCCATCCGTCACCGGATCGACATTGAGCCGCACCTTGCGCCCGTCGCCCGCGCCGATATCGCGCGACCAGACCGATTGCAGCGGCAGGCTCAGCGCAGCGTGGGACGTCCGGAAAGCCGGCGAGACCGCGCTTTGCGCCCAGGCGGAATTGGAAACGGCCGCGGGAAGATTGGCGGGTTCGGCCCGGTTCTCGACCCCGGTATAGTCGTAGGGATCGACCGCATCGCCATCGAGCACTTCGCGCAAGCCAAGGCGTTCACCGGGCAGGATCGGTTCACTCTCACCGCAGCCCACCAAAACCGCGAGGCCTGTGAGCCCTGCCAAAATCGTCCCGTTACGCACGCCTCTGCCCTCGTCTTTTCGTCCGTTTTCCGGCCCGCGGGCGCGCCGCGTCAGCCGGTGCTTTCTCAGCCCGTGCCGAGCTCTCCGCCGAGGGCAACAATCAACTGAGACGCCCGGCGGCGCAAGCCCTGCGTCGCCTCCGCATCGCTCAGGATCGCCTGGAGCCGGTCAAGCGCGGCCTCCCGGTTGCCGGTCTCAATCTCGATCAGGGCGAGTTGCTCACTTGCCAGCAACCGCAAAGGGTTACCCGCCTGCGTCAGCGCCTCGAAGCCCTGCCGCCGCTCGTCCGCGGCCATCGTGTCGGCCCCCGTGGTCAGCGCCTTGAAGCTCGCGATGTTGCGGTAGATCTCGGCGACATCGCCATTGGTCGCGACCGCCTCGTAGGCCGAAACCGCCGCGTCCGTATCGCCCGTCTCGGCGTTCTGTGCCGCGCGCAGCATGTTCAGGATGGCCGCGGCACCCGGATCGGCGGCCTGGATCTCGTCAAGCGCCGCGAGCCGCTCTGCCGCGTCGTCGCTTTCGAGCGCATTCAGAACCGAGGAGCCGAAGGCCTGCGCCTCCGCCCGTGTCTGGGCCGCGTTGTATTCGCGCCAGGCCGCCCCGCCGACGATCAGCAGAACCGCCAGGATCGCGATCCAGCCATAGCGGCGCAAATAGCCGTAAAGACGGTCGCGGCGGACCTCTTCGGAGACTTCGTCGATGAAACTGTCGGGATTGCTCACGTCTTGGATGCCCTGTTCTGCGTCTCGGCCAGTTACCGCCCTCCTTAGACGAGCCATGGCGCGCTCACAAGCCGGACGGCACCTTGCCTGTTCCCGCGCGGCTCGAGGGGATATCGGACACGAGCTGTGCGGATCAGCCGCATATTTGTGCTTTTGCGGCGACATTCGCGCAATCTTACGCAGAAAAGCGCGGGCAGAGCGCCACGATGGAAAGGCGCGACCTTGTCAGGCGCGGCCACAAATCTTAATCTAAACTAACCGGTTCAGCGTAGATGGATCAGATCATTTTATCCGGGTCGCATCTCTGGCCCGCCGCCATACGGGACCCGCTGCCATGCGCCTCCTCTCCATTGTGACCGCGCTTCTGGTCGCGCTTGTGCTCTATTTCGTGGTAATCGAGCGCGAGAGATTACTGGAATTTGCCCGCGATATCTCGCCCGCCGCCATCGGTGCCGACGCCACGGAGGCAGCCGAGACAAACGCGGATCAGAGCGATCCCGCCGCCGCCCCCGAGGAAGACACGACCGCGCAAGATGAAGCGGGCGAAAGCGGCGCCATCGCCGTGATGGCCCGCCGCTCCACTGCGCAGGAAGTCGACGCCCGCGTCCTTCTGCGCGGCGAGACGGAGGCCGCGCGCTCGGTCGATGTCATGGCCGAGACCACGGGCCGCATCGTCTCCGAACCCCTGCGCAAGGGCGCCTTCGTGGAGGCGGGCGAGCTTCTGTGCAAGCTCGATCCCGGCACCCGCGCTGTCGGTCTGGCGGAAGCCGAGGCGGCACTGGCCGATGCCCAGGCCCGCGTGCCCGAGGTGCGCTCCCGCATCCCCGAAGCCGAGGCGCGCGTCGCCCAGGCCGAGGCCGCGCTCGACGAGGCGCGGATCAACGCCAATGCCGCGAACCGGCTGTCGGAATCGGGCTTTGCCTCGGAGACGCGCGTGGCGGCCACGACCTCTGCGGTGCGCTCCGCCGAGGCATCGGTATCCGCCGCGAAGGCCGGGCTCGAAGCCGCGCGCTCGGGGCTTGAGACCTCCCGCGCCGCCATCGAAAGTGCAGAAGCCGCCGTGGCCCGGGCCGAGGACGAATTGTCCAAGACCGAGATCACCGCCCCCTTCGCGGGCCTTCTGGAAACCGATACCGCCGAGCTGGGCGCGCTGATGCAGGCGGGCGGCATGGGCGGTTCGGCCTGCGCCACGATCCTGCAGCTCGATCCGATCCGGCTGGTGGGTTACGTGCCCGAAACGGATGTGGGCCGGGTCGAGGTCGGCGCCCGCGCGGGCGCGCAGCTCACCGAAGGCGGCGAGGTGTCGGGCCGCGTGACCTTCGTGTCGCGCTCCGCCGATCCCGTCACCCGCACCTTCCGCGTCGAGGTCACCGTGCCGAACGAGGGCCTGGGCATCTCCGCAGGCCAGACCGCCGAAATCGCCATCGAGGCCGAGGGAGAGCTCGCGCATCTTCTGCCGCAATCCGCCCTGACCCTGAACGATGACGGTGAAATCGGCGTCCGCACCATCACGCCCGAGACCACCGCGCTGTTCCGGCCGGTCGAGATCCTGCGCGATACCAGTCGCGGCATCTACGTCGCGGGCCTTCCGGAGACGGCGGACGTGATCCTGCTGGGCCAGGAATACGTGACCGACGGCGTGCCCGTGGCACCCAGCTACGAGGAAGTCATCCAATGACCGGCATCGTCGACTGGGCGGCCGAACGGGCCCGCATGGTGCTGGCCTTCATCGCGCTGTCGCTCGCGGTCGGCACCTTCTGCTACATCACGCTGCCCAAAGAGGGCGAGCCCGATATCGAAATCCCCGCCCTCTTCGTCTCCGTCCCCTTTCCCGGCATCTCGGCCGAGGATTCCGAGACGCTGCTGGTCAAACCGATGGAGACCGAGCTTGTCGATCTCGACGGGCTCGACCGCATGTCCTCGACCGCCGCCGAAGGCTATGCGGGCGTCGTCCTGGAGTTCGAGTTCGGCTGGGACAAGACCAAGATCATGGCCGATGTGCGCGACGCCATGTCCAATGCCGAGGCGAAGTTCCCCGCCGGGGCCGAGCAATATTCGATCAACGAGATCAACTTCTCCGAATTTCCCGTCGTCATCGTGAACCTCACGGGCCCCGTCCCCGAGCGGACGATGGTGCAGGTGGCGAAGGACCTGCAGGATAGGCTCGAAGGGCTCGACGCGATCCTGGAGGCCGGCATCGCGGGCAATCGCGACGAGATGCTCGAAGTGGTAATCGATCCCCTGCGGCTCGAAAGCTACAACGTCACCGCGGGCGAGCTGATCAATGTCGTCCAGAACAACAACCAGCTCATTGCCGCGGGCGAGGTCGAGACGGAAACCGGCGCCTTCGCCGTGAAGATCCCGTCCTCCTTCGACGATGCGCGCGATGTCTACGACCTGCCCGTGAAGGTGAATGGCGACCGGGTCGTGACGCTGGGCGATCTGGCGACGATCAACCTGACCTTCGAGGATCGCAGCTCCACCGCGCGGTTTGATGGGCAGGATTCGATCGCCCTGCAGGTCGTGAAGCGCAAGGGCTTCAACATCATCGACACCGTGGCGCTGGTGAAGGACGAAGTGGCCGCCGCCGAAGCCGCCTGGCCGCCCGAGCTGCGCGCGGCCGTCACGCTCGGCACCTCGAACGATCAGTCGCGGCAGGTGGCCTCCATGGTCAGCCAGCTCGAAGGCTCGGTTCTGACTGCCATCGCGTTGGTGATGATCGTGGTGCTCGCAGCCCTCGGCACGCGACCCGCTTTCCTCGTGGGCTTCGCGATCCCGACCTCCTTCCTTCTGTGTTTCGCCTTCCTCGCGCTGATGGGCGTGTCGGTCTCCAATATCGTGATGTTCGGCCTGATCCTCGCCGTAGGCATGTTGGTCGACGGCGCCATCGTCGTGGTGGAATATGCCGACAAGCGCATCTCCGAAGGCACGGGCCCGATGTCGGCCTATGTGGAGGCCGCCAAGCGCATGTTCTGGCCCGTCGTGTCGTCCACCGCGACGACGCTCTGCGCCTTCCTGCCGATGCTCTTCTGGCCCGGAGTGCCGGGTGAGTTCATGGGCATGCTGCCCGTCACACTGATCTTCGTGCTCTCCGCCAGCCTCGTGGTGGCGCTCGTCTACCTGCCCGTCATGGGCGGCGTCACGGGCCGCTTTTCCCGCGCGCTCGACAATGCCTCCGAAGGCCTGCGCGCGGCGACCCCTTGGGTGATCCGGGCAGCGCTGGTGCCCGTCACGCTTCTGGGCCTTTTCGTGGGCGCGATGATGGTGCTGAACCCCGCCTACCTGTTCCCGCCCGTGGCGGACGGCTGGGCCGGCCGGATGCCCGGCATCGCGGTCTTCCTGATCTTCGCGGTCCTGACCTCGATCACCATGGGGGCTGCTGCCATCCGCCGTCAGGAAAAGCGCGTCCGCGCGGGCTATCGCCGGTCGGCCTTCGGCTGGGTCATCACCGCGGTGGTCGGCAATCCCATCGGGCCGCTCGTGTCGGTCGCGGCAGTGATCTTCTTCGTGATCTCTGTCTTCTCCTACTTCGGTGAGAACAATAACGGCGTCGAGTTCTTCGTCGAAAGCGAGCCCGAACAGGCGCTTCTCTATGTCCGCGCCCGTGGCAATCTGAGCCTTGCCGAAAAGGACGCGCTGGTGGCCCGTGCCGAGGAGATCGTCATCGCCCATCCCGGCACGCGCAACGCCTTTGCATTTGCAGGCGATGGCGGGCTCGACAGCAACACGGGCGGCGCCGAGGCCCCCAAGGACACGATCGGCCAGGTCCAGTTCGAGACGATCCCCTGGGAAGACCGCAAGAACGACCCCGAGCTCGATGGCGACCGCGTGATCGAGGAGTTGGGCGAACAGCTCAAATCCATCCCCGGCATCCAGACCGAGGTGCTGAACCTCGCCATGGGTCCGGCCTCCGCAAAGCCCGTGCATCTGCGCATCCGGGGCGACAACTGGCCCGACCTTCTGGCCGCGACCGAGGCGGCGCGCGCACGGTTCGACGCGACCCCCGGCCTGACGCTCATCGAGGATACCCGCCCCCTGCCCGGCATCGACTGGCAGATCGACGTCGATGTGGAAAAGGCCGGCCGCTATGGCGCGGATGTGGCGACCGTGGGCGCGATGGTGCAGCTTGTCACGCGCGGGCTTCTCCTGGACACGATGCGCGTCGATACCTCCGACGAGGAGATCGACATCCGCGTCCGCCTGCCCGAGGAAGACCGCGTTCTTTCCACCCTCGATACGCTGAAGGTCCGCACCGGCGATGGCCTCGTGCCGCTGTCGAATTTCATCACCCGCCAGCCCGTGGCCAAGCTCGCCGAGATCAATCGCGTTGGCCAGAAGCGCTTCTTCGACGTGAAGGCCGATGTGGCGCCGAACCTCGTCAAGGCGGTGATCGGCCCCGAGGACACTGCACCCGCGGCCGTGCTGCGCGCGCTGGCCCCGGGCGAGGCCCCGCATGACGGCGGCACCGTGATCGAGACCGGACCGGAGAGCCGCCACGAAGTGCTGAGCCTCGGCGCAGATCAAACCGCCGCAGGCATCGAGGACGCGCTTGCAGAGGGCACGCTCAGTCTCATTGCGATCAACCCGAACGAACGCATTGCGGCCCTGACCGGGTGGCTCGAGGCCAATCCCCTGCCCGCGGGCCTTTCCTGGGAATGGACCGGCGATCAGGAAGATCAGGCCGAAAGCCAGGATTTCCTCGGCAAGGCCTTCGCCGCTGCTCTGGGGCTGATGTTCATCATCCTGCTCGCGCAGTTCAATTCCTTCTACAACGCTGTTCTCGTGCTGCTGGCAGTCGTGTTGTCGACCACCGGCGTGCTCATTGGCATGCTGGTTATGGATCAGACCTTCTCGATCATCATGACCGGCACCGGGATCGTGGCGCTCGCCGGTATCGTCGTGAACAACAATATCGTGCTCATCGACACCTACCAGGAATACGAGCGCTACATGCCCCGGATCGAGGCGATCATCCGCACCGCGCAGGACCGCATCCGCCCCGTCCTTCTGACCACGATTACCACCATGGCGGGTCTAGCGCCGATGATGTTCGGCCTGTCGCTCGACTTCTTCGCGGGCGGCTATTCCATCGACAGCCCCACGGCCCTCTGGTGGAAGCAGCTGGCCACGGCGGTCGTCTTCGGCCTCGGCATCGCGACGGTGCTGACGCTGATGTTCACGCCCTCCATGCTGGCGATCCGGGTCTGGGTCACGACCTATGCCCACTGGATCGCGCGGCTGCTGGCACGCCTGTCCATGGGCCGGTCCAGCCGAGCCGCGCGGGACTGGGCGCTCAACCGCGAAGCGCGCCGCGTCACCTCGCCCACCATTATCTGGGAAGAGACGCCCCTGCCCGCAGAGGTTGCCGATCCCGACGCACCCAACGTGCCTCTGCGCGCCGCCGAGTAACACGCCCAAGCTGGCACCTCGGGGCGGGACGCGCTAGGTCCGCCTTCGAGCCACCCGACAGGAGGGGCGATGCCCACCGATGCCACCGGCGCCAATGGCGCCCAGTCCAAGACGACCCAGCCGCAGACAGACCAGACTCAGACTGGCCAGACAAAGACGGCGCAGACGGAGACGCCTGACGCCGCCGAGCTTGCCCGCGAGGAACGCGCCTCCGGCCTGCGCACGATCCGCAAGGTCACGCCCTATCTCTGGCCCGAGGGCCAGACCTGGGTGAAGCGCCGCGTCGTGATCGCGCTGTCGCTTCTGGTGCTGGCCAAGCTCGTCGCCGTCATCACGCCGTTCTTCTACAAGGCCGCGGTCGATGCGCTATCGGGCGAAGGGGTCGATCCCGCCTGGGCACTCGGTGCCGGCGCCATCGGCCTCACCGTGGCCTACGGCATGTCGCGCCTGATGAATGTGGGCTTCCAGCAGCTGCGCGATGCGGTCTTTTCCCGCGTGGGCCAACGTGCGCTGCGCCGCCTGGCGCTCCAGACCTTCCAGCATATCCACGCGCTCAGCTTGCGCTACCACCTCACACGCCGCACCGGCGGCCTCAGCCGCATCATCGAGCGGGGCGTGAAGGGCGTCGATTTCCTGCTGCGCTTCCTGATCTTCTCCATCGGGCCGCTGATCCTCGAGCTGACCCTCGTCGGCATAATCCTCTTCTGGCTCTTCGATATCTGGTATCTCGTCGTCGTGGCTGTCACGATCGGCATCTATGTCTGGTTCACCTTCAAGGTCACCGAATGGCGTGTGAAGCTGCGCCGCGAGATGAACGCGCAGGACACCGATGCCAACCAGAAGGCCATCGATTCCCTTCTGAACTACGAGACGGTGAAGTATTTCAACGCCGAGGACCGCGAGGCGCGCCGCTATGACAGCGCGATGGTCGGCTACGAATCCGCCGCCGTGAAGACCGCGACTTCGCTCGCCTTCCTGAATTTCGGGCAATCGGCGCTCATCACCTGCGGGCTCGTCATCGTCATGGTCATGGCCGCGCAGGGCGTGGCCTCGGGCGAGATGACCGTGGGCGATTTCGTCATGGTTAACGCCTACATGATCCAGATCATCACTCCCCTGAACTTCCTGGGCACCGTCTACCGCGAAATCCGACAGGCACTCGTCGACATGGGCGAGATGTTCGATCTTCTCGAACAGCCCTCCGAGGTGCAGGAAAAGCCTGGCGCGCCCGCGCTCAAGGTCTCGGGCGGGCGCGTCACCTTCGACGCCATCCGCTTCGGCTACGATCCCGACCGCGACATCCTCAAGGGCGTCTCGATCGACGTGGCTCCGGGGCAGAGCGTGGCGCTGGTCGGGCCCTCGGGCTCGGGCAAGTCCACCATCGGGCGGCTGATGTTCCGTTTCTACGATGTCTCTGCGGGTGCGATCCGCATCGACGGGCAAGATATCCGCGACGTGACATTGGACAGCCTGCACGCGGCCATCGGCGTCGTGCCGCAGGACACGGTGCTCTTCAACGACACGATCCGCTACAACATCGCCTACGGGCGCGACAACGCCACCGATGCCGAGATCGAGGCCGCCGCCCGCGCCGCCCAGATCCACGATTTCATCCTGACCCTGCCAGAAGGCTATGACACGCAGGTGGGCGAGCGCGGCCTGAAGCTCTCGGGCGGTGAGAAGCAGCGCGTGGGCATCGCACGCACGCTGTTGAAGGACCCGCCGATCCTGATGCTGGACGAGGCGACTTCCGCGCTCGACACCGATACAGAAGCAGGCATTCAGACCGCCCTTGCCCGCGCAGGCGAAGGCCGCACCGTCCTGACCATCGCGCACCGCCTGTCGACCATCGCCGATGCCGACCGGATCGTGGTGCTGCAGGCCGGCGAGGTGATCGAGGAAGGCACGCATTCCGCGCTTCTGGAAAAGAACGGCCGCTATGCCCAGCTTTGGGCGCGTCAGCAGGCCGAGGAAGACGACGGCGCCTGATGGCCCGAAAGGACTACCCCGAAACGCCGGACGGGCGCTATTTCGTCGCCAAGGGGCGGCTCTGGCGCAAGACCGACCCGTCGCTCGACGACAGCACCCGCCGCGCGGCCGTGAAGCGCCTCATGCAGGCCCGGCGCGCCGTCGGTCAGGCCGGGACGGAGGCCGACGAACGCGCCGCCCGCGATGCCGTCGATGCGGCGAAACGCGATCTGGGCGAACGCGGTCCCGTCTGGTGGGACGATGGCGCCCCCGATGAGGGCGGGAAACACCCGAAGAACACGTCTTATGCGGACTGGTGGGCGGGCTTGACCGAGGAAAGCCGCGCAAAGGGTGCATGAAGCGCTATTGCCCCCAACGTCGCTTTACAAGCGCTCCGACTGCGTGCCGGGCCAGCGCCGGTCCGGCGGGCTGGCGCTGCAACGTTCGAACTCAGCGCTTTATCTCATCATGCCATCGCGCCGATCATGCGACGGGCCCACGGGACCAAAGCGCCAGTCCGGTGGGGCCGGACCGGCGCTGGCCCGGCACCTTCGGTGCTGTTCGGGCCGCCTCGTAAGTCCAACCGGGCACCATGCGAGCCGGTCGACACACGGCCGCCATTTTCAACGAAAAAGGCCCCGGACCTGATCCGGGGCCTCTTCGCAACCTCGTACCAACGCCGCTTACAGCGCCGTCCAGCCCCCATCGACCGAGATCGTCGTCCCGGTGATCTGCGCCGCCGCGTCCGAGCACAGGAACACCGCCGTGCCGCCGATCTGCTCCACGGTGGCGAATTCCTTCGAAGGCTGCCGGTCGAGGATGACCTTCTCGATCACCTCTTCCTCGCTCATGTCGTACTTCTTCGCCGTGTCCGGGATCTGCGCCTCGACCAGCGGAGTCTTCACGTAGCCCGGGCAGATGGCGTTCGCCGTGATGTCTTCCTTCGCGGTCTCCAGCGCCACGGTCTTCGTCATGCCCACGACACCATGCTTCGCGGTCACGTAGGCCGATTTGTAGGGCGAGGCCGTCAAACCATGCGCCGAGGCGATGTTCACGATGCGGCCCCAGCCCGCCTTGCGCATCATCGGCAGGGCGGCGGCGGTGCAGTGAAAGGCCGAGGACATGTTGATCGCGATGATCGCGTCCCACTTGTCCTGCGGAAACTCGTCGATCGGTGCGACATGCTGGATGCCCGCATTGTTCACGAGGATGTCGCAGGCGCCCGCCTTCTCGATCAGGGCGCGACATTCCTCGGGCTTCGACATGTCCGCCTGGATATAGGTGACCTTCACGCCGAAATTGCGCGACAGCTCCTCGGCCAGCGCGTGATCTTCCTTGTTGTCGGTGAAGGAGTTGATCACGACATCGGCCCCCGCCTCTGCCAGGGACCGGGCGACGCCCAGACCGATTCCCGAGTTGGACCCGGTGACGATGGCGGTTTTGCCGGATAATTGCATGTCTTTGTCCTCTTTCGCTTGAACCTGCGGAGATGCCGCACGACATCCCGCGTTATGCTCTATGTCGCAGCGACACGCTGCGTGTGCAAAGAGAAGGACCCAACCTGCGCCGCTGTTCCAGTCAATCCAGCGCGAAGGCCAAAAAAAAACGCCAGCACGAGGCTGGCGTTCAGTTATTGAGGCAGGTTTCATACAGGCAAGAAACCTATCGAGCAGTGCTTCCTTGATAAGCGAGATTACCCGGTCTGCCAAGCTAAAAGTTTGATAAGCCCCGAACTCCCCGATACCGTCACGCCCAATAGAACAACGAGCAACAGGGATTGTCCCCGATATGGGCACGCAGTTTTTCCACCATCTCGCGGTCGCAGGCGCCGCGTTCGCCACCGCATTCTGGGCGCCGGGCGCACAGGCCGAACCGCAGCATGGCATCGCTATGTATGGCGAACCGCAGCTTCCACAGGATTTTGTGGCCCTGCCCTATGCCAACCCCGACGCCCCCACCGGCGGGCGCATCGTCACCGGCGAGGTCGGAAGCTTCGACAGCCTCAATCCGCACATCCTCAAAGGCTCCACCCCGTGGCAGTTGCGCTTTCTGGCTTACGAAAGCCTGATGGGCCGGAATTACGACGAACCCTTCTCGCTCTACGGGCTTCTGGCCGAATCGGTCGAGGTGCCGGAGGACCGCTCCTGGGTGGAATTTACCCTGCGCGAAGAGGCCCGCTTCTCCGACGGCACACCCGTCACCATCGAAGACGTGATGTGGAGCTACGAGACCCTGGGCACCGAAGGCCACCCGCGCTATCGCGGCGCCTGGACCAAGATCGCGTCGATGGAACAGACGGGGCCCCGGTCGGTGAAATTCACCTTCAATGTCGAAGACCGCGAACTGCCCCTGATCATGGGCCTGCGCCCGATTCTGAAGAAGGTGCAATGGGACGACCGGGACTTCACCGAATCGGGTCTTGAGACGATCCCCGTCGGCACCGCCCCCTACATGGTTACCGATTTCGAGGCGGGCCGCTACGTGACGCTCACCCGCAACCCCGATTACTGGGGCGCAGATCTGCCGTTCATGGCGGGCCAGGCCAATCTCGACGAGATCCGGCTTGAATTCTTCGGCGACAGCCAGGCCATGTTCGAGGCCGTCAAAGGCGGGCTGATCAATTCGCACCGCGAATCGAACGCCGAAAAATGGGAGACGCAGTACGATTTCCCCGCCGTGCGCGCGGGCGATCTGGTCAAATCGGAGATCCCGCACGAACGCCCCTCGGGCATGATCGGCTTCGTGATGAACAGCCGCAAACCGGCTTTCGAGGATTGGCGCGTACGCGCGGCCATGCTGCACGCCTTCAACTTCGAATATATCAACGATGCCATGACCGGCGGTCGGCAGGAGCGGATCACCTCCTACTTCTCGAACTCCTTCCTCGGGATGGAGCCGGGCCCCGCCACGGGCCGCGTCGCCGAAATGCTGGCCCCCTATGAGGCGGAGCTTCTGCCCGGCGCGCTTGAGGGATACGAGCTGCCCGTCTCGGACGGCTCGGTGCGCAACCGCGCCAATCTTCGCCGCGCCATGGGCCTCATGGAAGAGGCGGGCTTCACCGTGCAGGACGGTGCCATGGTCGGCCCCGATGGCCGTCCCTTCACCTTTGAGGTGCTCTTGGCTCAAGGCTCCGCAGAGGCACAGTCGATTATCGACCTTTTCGCGCAAGCCCTTGAGCGCATGGGGATTTCCGTCACCATCACCGTGATTGATCCCGCGCAATACACCGAACGGACGAACAATTACGATTTCGACATGGCCTATTACCAGCGCGGCCTGTCGCTGTCTCCCGGCAACGAGCAGAAGCTCTATTTCGGCGCCGCCGCCGCGGACGAGCCCGGTTCGCGCAACTGGATGGGCGTCAAAAGCCCCGCCGTGGACGGGCTGATCGACACGATGCTGAACGCGACAAGCCGCGAGGATTTCATCGCCGCAACCCGCGCGCTCGACCGGGTGCTGACGACGGGGCGATATGTCATCCCGATCTATCAATGGAATGTCAGCCGCATCGCCCATGCCAAGGAGTTGCGGTTCCCCGAGGAACTGCCGATCTACGGCGATTGGCTGGGCTGGCAGCCGGATGTCTGGTGGTGGGAGGAGTGACCCCACCCCGCGCGCACCGTTAAGATGCTGTGAATAAACGTAAATCCTTTCGCATGCGAAAGGTTTTGCGCTGTTGCGCACGGGCCCCGTCGTGGCATAACCGACGGATGGTTTCCGTCTTCGATCAAGGCCCGCCCGCGCCCTGCCCCGCGCCCTTCAACCTCGCCGAGCATGTCTTGACGGCGGGTGCCGCGCCTGACGCCAAGATCGCGCTGGCGGTGCTGGGTCCGTATCGGGCCGAGCGTTGGTCCTACGGAAAGCTGCGCGCCGCCGTGCGCGGGGTCGGCACCGGCCTTCTGCGTCAGGGTCTCAAACCCGGCGATATCGTCCTCATGCGGATCGGCAACACGCCCGATTTTCCCATCGCCTATCTCGGGGCCATCGCGGCAGGCATCGTACCCGTGCCGACCTCTGCCCAACTGACCGCGCCCGAAGTGGCGGTCATGCTGGACCAGCTCGCCCCGGCGGCGATCCTGAAGGCGGACGGTCTGGCCTGCCCGAAGGCGGATATTCCGGTGATCCCCTTGGCCGAAATGAGCGCATGGTACGATCTGCCGCCCTGCGACTGGGATCGCGGCGATCCGGAGCGGTTGGCCTATATCGTTTACACCTCGGGCACGTCCGGTGTGCCGTGCGCGGTCTGCCATGCCCATCGCGCGATCTGGGCCCGGCGCATGATGATCGACGGCTGGTACGGGCTCACGCCCGAGGACCGTGTCCTGCATGCGGGCGCGTTCAACTGGACCTTCACGTTGGGCACGGGTCTTCTCGATCCGTGGAGCCTGGGTGCCACCGCGCTGATCCCGGCAGACGGCGTCGATCACGCGCAGATCCCGCTTCTGATGCGCCGCCATGAGGCGACGATCTTTGCAGCAGCCCCAGGGGTTTACCGCGCGATCCTCAAGCGTCACGCGAAGCTGGACCTGCCAAAGCTGCGGCATGGGCTCGCGGCGGGCGAAAAGCTGGCAGCCCCGATCCGCGCCGCGTGGGAGGCGGCGACGGGCACGGCGATCTTCGAAGCCTACGGCATGTCCGAATGCTCCACCTTCGTGTCGGGCGCGCCCGCACGCCCGGCGCGCGACGCGGCCATCGGGCGCCCCCAGCCGGGGCGCCGCGTGGCCATCCTCGGCCCCGACGGCCCGGTGCCCTTCGACACGCCCGGCGAGATTGCCGTTCACGCAGACGATCCCGGTCTGATGCTGGGCTATTTCGGCGCCGAGGCCGAGACCCGCGCGCGCTTTCGCGGCGACTGGTTCGTCACCGGCGATCAGGGCGCCATGTCCGAGGATGGCCAGATCACCTATTTGGGGCGCGGCGACGACATGATGAATGCAGGCGGATATCGCGTCTCCCCGCTGGAGGTTGAGGCCGCGTTCCTTGCCCATCCCGGTATCGAGGAATGCGGCGCCACCGATATCGAGGTGAAAGAGGGTGTGCGCCTCATCGCGCTGTCCTGGACCGGGCCCGCGACCATTCCGGAGGCGGAGCTTCAGGCCTGGGGCGCGGCGCGCCTTGCCCGGTACAAGCAGCCGCGCTTCTTTCATCACCGCGAAGCTTTGCCCAAGAACCCCAATGGCAAGCTGATCCGCAAGGCGCTGCGCGATACGGGACAGGCCTGACCGCACCGCGGCGTGCAATCCCCGTGCGGGCCTGTTAAGACGGCGCAAACCTGAGACAGGAGAGACGCCACATGGCCAAGCTCGACATCTTTTCCGATCCGATCTGCCCCTGGTGCTATATCGGCAAATCCTTCCTTGACCGGGCGCTTCTGGCGCAACCCGATCACCCGTTCGAGATCACCTGGCATCCCTTCCAGCTCAATCCCGACATGCCTGCGGACGGCATGGATCGCCGGGCCTATCTCGAAGGGAAGTTCGGCGGCAAGGAGGGGGCCGTGCGCGCCTATGCGCCGGTCGTCGAAAAGGCCAAGGAGGCCGGGCTCGAGATCAATTTCGAAGGCATTCAGCGCACGCCCAACACGCTCGATGCGCATCGTCTGATCCATTGGGCGGGCATCGAGGGCCGCCAGACTGCCGCCGTTTCGGCCCTGTTCAAGGCCTATTTCGAAGAGGGCCGCGATATTGGCGCACGCGACGTTCTGGCCGATATCGCCGACGGGATCGAGATGGATGCCAGCGTCGTGCTGCGCCTTCTGGACAGCGATGCCGATGTCGCGGAGATGCAGAACCGCGATAAAGCCGCGCGCGAGATGGGCATCAATTCGGTGCCGACCTTCATCGTTGCGGGCCGCCATGCCGTGCCCGGCGCGCAGCCGCCCGAGCTTTGGGCCAAGGTGATCGACGAGATCGCGGCAGGCGCGCTCGACGCCGCCGAATAAGCGCCGCACGGGCGCGCTTGCCTGTTTTTACGGCAGGCCGCCCGTCTTTCACGCACGCAATCCGGCCCTTGCCTTGAAATCCCGGGGCGGCGCGTCAAGACACCTCCCATGTTACTTCTCTCCGATCCGCCCCCTGACCGGCATACGCTGGCCGAAGATGTGCAGGGCATGCTCATCGGCTGCACGCTTGTGGCGCTGTCGATCCAGTTCCTGCGCGCCTCAGAGCTGATCACCGGCCAGATCGCCGGTCTGTCTCTGGTCGTGGCCTATCCCACGGGCTGGAGCTTCGGGGTCGTCTTCTTCGTTCTGAACATGCCGTTCTACGTGCTGGCGATCCGGCAGATGGGCTGGCGCTTCACTGTGAAGAACTTCATCGCCGTGACGACCATGTCCGTCATGGCAGAGCTCATGCCCTTCGTGGTCCAGGTCCAGCCGCTGCATCCCGCGGTGGGCGCCGGTCTGTTCGGGCTGTGTGCAGGCATGGGGCTTTTGGGCCTGTTCCGGCACGGCGCGTCGCTGGGCGGCGTGGGGATCGTGGCGCTTTGGCTGCAGGATACGCGCGGGATCAAGGCGGGCAACACGCAGCTCATCTTCGATCTGGGTGTCTTCACGCTCGCGCTGTTTCTCTTCCCGTGGGAAAAGGTCCTGTGGTCGCTGCTGGGCGCGGTGATCCTGAACGCGATCATCACGATCAACCACCGGCGCGACCGCTACATCGCCAAACCCTAGGGCTTGGGCGCGTCGTCGAACCTGTCATCGAGCGGGCGCTGCCGCGACCCTTCGGGGTCGTCATATTGCCCCTTGGCGATGGTCCAGACGAACGCACCGAGCCCCAGAAGCCCGAGCCCCACGGAAACCGGGATCAAGAAGACGAGCACGTTCATTTCTGCCCCCTTATGGCATTGAGCGACACGGTCACCGACGACGTGGACATCGCGATCGCCGCGAGGAGCGGTGTGGCGAAGCCCGCAAGCGCCACCGGCACCGAGATGACGTTATAGAGCACTGCCTGCGTGATGTTCTGCCGCATCCGCACCTTGGCGACCCGCGCCGCGCGCAGCGCCTCGGCCACCGGGGCCAGGTGATCGGACAGAAGCACCAGATCGGCGGCATTCCGCGCCGCATCGAGCGCCGAGGACGGCGCGATCGAGGCATGCGCGACGGCCAGTCCACCGGTGTCGTTCAGCCCGTCGCCGACCATGAGCGGCTTCTGCCCTTGCGCCTTGGCATCGTTCAACCATTGCGCCTTGGCCTCGGGCGACATGCGCGGCAGCGCCGTCTCGATCCCGAGCCGCTCGGCCATGCGCGCCACCGCCTCGGGCGCATCGCCCGACAGGAGCACGACCTCGTGGCCCGCGCGGCGGATCTCGGCCACCGTCTCTGCCGCATCGGCGCGCAATTCCTCCGAGAAGGCCAATGGCAGCGTCGTGCCGTCCGCACGCCGGAGCGCCGTGCCCTGCCCCGCCACGTCCGTGGCGCCGGCCCAATCCGCGCGCCCGAGCCGGACCCCACCCTCCGCTGTCACGCCGTGCCCCGGGATCTCCCGGATGCCCGTCATGGACGCGGGCGCGATGCCGCGGCTCTCCGCCGCAAGTGCTATGGCGCGAGACACGGGGTGAGAGGATCCCTGCGCCAGCCCCGCTGCAAGCGCCAGATCGGCATCGTCCATTTCGGTCAGCAGCGTCATCCGGCCCGTGGTCAGGGTACCGGTCTTGTCGAACACGACGAGGTCCACCTCGGCCAGCCGTTCGAGCGCCGTGCGCGATTTCACCAGCATCCCCTTGCGGAAGAGCCGCGCGGTCGTGACCGTCGAGACAGCCGGGACGGCGAGCCCCAACGCACAGGGGCAGGTAATGACGAGCACCGAGATCGCCACG
The DNA here is from genome assembly GCF_009363255.1 of Roseivivax sp. THAF197b. Classification (NCBI taxonomy): domain Bacteria; kingdom Pseudomonadati; phylum Pseudomonadota; class Alphaproteobacteria; order Rhodobacterales; family Roseobacteraceae; genus Roseivivax; species Roseivivax sp. THAF197b. Next base: position 2,044,724 of record NZ_CP045318.1, read on the forward strand.
TCGAGCGCACGCCAGCCATCTGCGGTCGCCAGGAACCACGCAACGAAGGCCGCCGCGCCGAGGATATGCACGAGCGGCGCATAGATGCGCGCGGCGCGATCGGCGATACCCTGGTACCGGCTTTTCTGCATCTCGGCGGAAGCGACGAGGTCGGCAAGCCTGCGCAGGCTCGTGTCGGAGCCCGCACGCAGCGTCCTCACCAGAAGCGGCCCGGTCAGCGTCACCTCGCCTGCCGCGACCGCATCGCCCACGCCGACGGCGTCAGGCTGGCTTTCGCCGGTCAGCGCCGCACGGTCGAGGTCCGTCTCGCCCTCGACGATGATCCCGTCCACGGGCAACCGGTCGCCCGGGCGCACGCTGATCATGTCCCCGGGCCTCAGATCGGCGGCGCGCACGATGCTCTCGACGCCATCCACGACCCGGACCGCCTGCGGCGCCTCGAGCGCGGCCAGTTCCGCCGCCGCCGAGCGGGCCGAGGACCGGCCCATATGGTCGAGATACCGCCCCACGAGAAGGAAGAACGTGAGCGCGAGCGCCGCATCGAACCACGCCGCGCGGTCATGGCCCAGAAGCGCGCCCGCGAGTGAGGCGAAGAGCGCGAGAAGGATCGCGACCGAGATCGGCACATCCATGTTGAGCCGCCCCGCCGTGATCGCGCCCAAGGCCGAGCCGAAGAACGGCCGCGCGGAATAGGCCACCGCCGGCACCGCGATCAGCGCTGAAATCAGGTGGAACAGAAGCGCGGTGGAATGATCCGCCCCGGACCAGACCGCAACCGACAGGAGCATCACGTTCATCATCGCGAAGCCCGCCACGCCCACGCGCATCAAGAGGTCCCGGCCCGACCGGTCCTGTCCGCCCAAGAGCCCCGGATCGAAGATTTGCGCGCGGTGGCCAGACGAAGCGAGCGCGTCGATCAGCGTCTCGGCCGATACACCGCCCGACGCCACGAAGGCGCGCTTCAGCGTGAGGTTCACCCGCGCCTCCGCGACGCCCGGAACGGCGTTCAGCGCCTCCTCGACCTCACCGATGCAGCCCGCGCAGTGGATATCGGGCAGATGCAGCACCAGGTCCGGCGCGGCACCGGCCGCCTTGGCCGGTTCCGGCAGCGCCGCGCAGGCCGGGCAGGCCGCCGTCACGACCGCACCCAGAGCAGGATGCGCTTTTCGACGGGCGTGCCGTCGGGCGCGGTGGCGGCCACGTCGACGCGCCAGCGTCCGGGGGCCAGATCGAGCGGCATGGCATGGCCCACGGCGGCGCGGCCATCGAGATCCTGCGCCTCCATCGTCGGGCGGCCCACGCGCACGGTCAGATCGTCGGGGGCGACGGGATTGCCGGCGCGGTCGGTCACGTCAATGCGCAGGGCCTCGTTCTCATAGGCGGCGGTGATGTCCCAGCCCAGGGCCTCCTGCGCATCGCGGCGGTCGTCGAAAATCTGGCTTGCGACATAGGAATTCTCGACCTCGAGGCCCGGAAAGGTGCGCACGGCGTTGAAGGCCAGCGCCAGATTGACCGAGATGATGATGGTGAACCCGGTGGCGAAGATCGCGAAGACCTTGCGGCCGGTGAGCGGTTTTGCGGATTTGGTCATGTCACTGGCCCTTTCCGTTGAAGGTGGTGTCGGCATAGGCGCGCTCGCCCGACTGCATGTCCTCGACCCAGATGCGGAAATCGGTGCGATCCGCATTGGCCGCAGGGGTATCGGGCGGCGCGGTGAAGTAGATCCGCGTATTGCCCGTGGTGTTGGCGGGAACGGGGATGGTGCTGCCGGGATGGCCCTCGATCTCGAGGTCGAGATCGGCGCCGAAGCCGGGCGACACCAGGTAGACGCGGTCATCGCCGTTCTTGTTGAGGATACGCAGGTCATAGGCGTTGCGGATCGTGCCATCGGACAGGGTCACGAAGGTCGGGTTGCGGACCGCGCCCACGGTGATGTCGATGTCGGAGCGGATGAAGAGCAGGAACACGAGCCCGAGCCCGATCCCGGCCCAGAGCACCGTATAGAGGATGTTCCGCGCGCGCAGCACATGCACCCAGAGCGACCGGGGCGGCTGGCCTGCACGTTCGCGCGGCGCGTCCGAGAGAGCGATATAGTCGATGAGGCCACGCTCCTTGCCGACCTTCTCCATCACCTCGTCACAGGCATCGATGCAGAGCGCACAGGTGATGCAGGCCATCTGCTGGCCATCGCGGATATCGATGCCCATCGGGCAGACATTGACGCAGGCATTGCAATCGATGCAATCGCCGGGGCCTTCGTGGTGGGCGGCGCCAGAGGCGGTATCCGGGATGCCGGGCATCTTCAGTGCGGGCGAGCGGCCGCCGATCTGCGGGCCTGCGGCGCGGGTCACGGCCGCCTCCTCGGCCGCGTGCGCCGCCTCCTCGGCCTCATGGCGACGGCGCAGACCCTTGCCGCGCGGCTCCCCGCGCCATTCGCGGTAAGCGACGGTGAGCGTGTCCTCATCCATCATCGCGCCCTGGATACGCGGCCAGGGGCACATGTAGATGCAGACCTGTTCCCGCATGAAACCGCCGAAGACGACCGTGGTGAAGGTCAGGATCGCGATGGAGGTATAGGCCGCCGGATGCGCCGAGAGTGTCAGCAGATCGCGCAGGAGCGTCGGCGCATCGGTGAAATAGAACACCCAGGCACCACCCGTGGCGAGGCCGATCGCGACCCAGATCGTCCATTTGGTCAGACGCAGGCGCCATTTCCGCGCCGACCATGGCGCCTTGTGCAGGCGCAGACGGGCATTGCGATCCCCCTCGATCCAGCGCTCGACCAGCAGGAACAGATCGGTCCAGACGGTCTGCGGGCAGGCATAGCCGCACCAGACCCGGCCCAGCGCCGCGGTAAAGAGAAAGAGCCCCAGCCCCGCCATCACGAGAAGCCCCGCGACGAAATAGAATTCATGCGGCCAGATCTCGATCCAGAAAAAGTAGAAGCGCCGGTTGGCCAGATCGACGAGCACCGCCTGATCGGGCAGGTTCGGGCCCCGGTCCCAGCGGATCCAGGGCGTCAGATAATAGATCGTGAGCGTAACGCCCATGATCCACCATTTCAGACGCCGGAACGCGCCGGAGACGCGACGGGGAAATATCGGTTCACGCGCCGCGTAAAGTTGCGGGGTTTCAGCACCTTGATCGGACATATTCTGGGAATCCTTGGCCGGGATTTTTGCCAGCTATGCCACCTTGTGCCGGGCGCGCTCCTTGACCCAGATCAAACCGGGGGGCGCATGCGCAAATGTCGCACCCTTCCGGGGCGTTTCCTGTCAGCGCGAGGCACCCTGCCCCGCAAGACCCGCGAGGTGCTCCATGCGGGCGCGAAACTCGGTCTCGACATCATGGCCGCGGGCAAAGTCATGCGCGTTCTTCGAGGCCTGGATCAGGCCCTCGCGGTCAGCATCGAATGCGGCCACTTCGGCGGCCAGCGCAGACACATCGCCCAGCGCAGAGGCGCGGCCCGCGCGCGACGCCTTTGCCAGCGCCGCCCACATGCCATTGGCATAGCCCGCCACGGCAAGACCGCAGCCCATGTTTTCGAGATAGGTGCAGGACGGGTCGGATTGCCGGTGGCAACAAAGGTAGATATCCGCGTTCCGGCGCAGCCACGGCACGAGCTCAGTCGCGAAATCGACCGGATCATGCAGGGTGACATGATCCTCCAGACCGCCCTGCGCGATCTGATCGGCAATCCGGCCCCGCAAGCTGCCCGCTCCGAATATATCGAGCGTGAACGGAATGTTGCGCGCAAGAAGCGCGGTCGCAACCGGGGCCAGGTCCTGCGCGCCCTTCATCGGCTCCAACCGTCCGGAATAGACCAGGCGCAGGGGCGCGCCCGACATCAGGCGCGCGTGACGGGCGGATTGATCCTCGGGACTGGCGAAGAGATCGGCAGTCATGCGATTGTCGAGATAGAGAAGCGCCTGCGGATCGAACCTGCGACAGAGCGCATGGGCCGGATAGCCATTGGCTTGCAGCGCGGCAGCCCCCGACAGGAGCGCGCGCCGCTTGCGATCACGCCACGCGATGCGCAGGGCTGAGAGGGCCCGCCGCGGGGAACTTTTCGTGGTATCGAGGGCCGCGATGCGCAGGCGGGTTTCCAACGTGTATTCAAGCGACGCCACGAGCGGGATACCACATGATGCGGCCACCGCCTCCACTCCGAAATTCCGGTCATCGTCAGCGCTGCACAACAGAAGATCGGCGCCATCGACATCCCGGGCGGTGACGGGCGCATGGGCGGCGATGATCCGCAGATCGTAGGGTTCCGAGGCCGGGTCGATCTCCATCGCGCCGAAGGGGATATTCCCCGCCCCTTCGCGCAGCAGGACCGCGACCGAGCCGGGCCAGGACGCGACGTGATGGCGCATGCCTTCCACGAATTTTCGATCAAGCGTGATGCCGCGACTGCCCCGGATCACCGGGGCCGGTGCGATCATCAGAAGGCGGGGCGCGGTCATGGATCAACGAGGCGTGTGAAAGAGCATTGCCCGACACTTGCACGGGATATCCCCCGAGGCCAGACGTCCGGGTCTTCCGAGGCGCGACGGGCCGCAGGAAGGCGCCGATTGCGCGGAAGATGCGCGATCCAGATCGCGCCCGCCCGCCCAGCAGACACGAAAAAGGGGAGGCCCCGGCCAGAGCCTCCCCCCACCCCGACAACTCCACCTTCCCTGCTGGAGCCATCGAGACCCGAACCCGGCCGCCCTTCACGACCGGATCCGGGTGTTCCCTTGTCGGCGCTACTCGGCGGGCATCTCCGCCTCACCGCCGCCGAGCTGGTGCACATAGGCCGAAACCGCGCGCACCTCGTCTTCCGTCAGGAATGCGCCCCAGGCGGGCATGACCCCGAAGCGGGCATTGACGATGGTGTAGGTCAGGTCCGCCTCGCTGCTGCCGTAGAGCCAGATCGCGTCTGTCAGGTTGGGCGCGCCCAGGTCATGGTTGCCCTTGCCGTCCTCACCGTGACAGGCCGCGCAATTGTTGGCCCAGAGTTCCCCCGCCGGGCCCGCCATGGGATCGGCCCCGTCATCGAGGGTCGCCACATGAGCCACGATCAGGTCGATCTCCTCGTCCGAGAAGATGTCGCCATAGGCGGGCATCTGGCTGTAGCGCGCATCGGGGTCGTCCTCGTTGCGGATGCCGTGGCGGACCGTATAGGCGATCTCCTCGATCTGGCCGCCCCAGAGCCAGGCGTCATCCAGAAGGTTGGGATAGCCCTTGCCGCCCGCCGCGCCCTGCCCGTGGCATTGCGAGCAATTGGTGCGGAAGACCGCAGCCCCGTGCTGGACCGCGTAGTTCTGCAAGGCCGGATCCTCGGACACGGCGGCAAGCTCGGTCTCGATCAACTGGGCGCGCAGACCGGCATTGGCGGCCTCGGCTTCGGAGATCTGTTGGGCCACCTCGCCCCGCGTGGACCAGCCCAGGATGCCCGCAGACGCGGACGAGACCAATGGCCATGCGGGATAGAGGATCGTGTAGATCACACCCCAGACGATGGTGGCGTAGAAGGTCCAGAGCCACCAGCGCGGCAGCGGCGTGTTCAGTTCTTCGATGCCGTCCCAGCTATGGCCCGTGGTTTCGGTGCCGGTGACATCGTCGTGTTTCTTCTCGGTCATTTTGTCTCTCCGATCTCGCTGTCGGACTGTGGCCCGTCCGGGGCCGCGTCATTGCGGAACACGGTGCGCGCCGCATCGTCGTGCAGCGGGCGGGAGCCGGGCCGGAAGGCCCAGCCGATCACGCCGAGAAACACCGAGAACAGCGCCAGCAGCACCCAGCTGTCTGCGAGTTGGCGCAGGAAGGTATAGGTCTCCATCTCGCCCTCCCTTACCGGGTCGAATCGGCGGTGAAGGTCGAGAAATCGACCAACGTGCCGAGCATCTGCAGATAGGCGATCATCGCATCCATCTCGGTCAGCTCGGGCTGACCGTCGAAGTTGCGCACCTGCGCGCCGGGATAGCGCTCCAGCAGGCCGTCATAATCGCCGAAGGGATCGACCTGCACGCGGAAGTCGGTGACCGCCGCGTCGATCATGTCGTCCGTGTAGGGCACGCCGACCATCCGGTGTGTGACCATCAGATCGCGGATGTACTCCGGCTCGATGGGCGTGCGGGCGAGATAATCGTATTTCGGCATGACACTCTCGGGCACCACGGATTGCGGATTGGCGAAGTGATCCACATGCCAGGCATCCGAGTAGCGCCCGCCCACGCGGGCCAGATCCGGCCCGGTCCGCTTGGAGCCCCATTGGAACGGATGGTCGTACATCGATTCCGCCGCGAGGCTGTAATGGCCGTAGCGTTCCACTTCGTCGCGCATGGGCCGGACCATCTGGGAATGGCAGACATAGCAACCCTCCCGGATGTAGATGTCCCGGCCCGTCAGCTCGAGCGGCGAGTATGGGCGCATGCCCTCCACTTCCTCAATCGTGTTCTCGAGCCAGAAGAGCGGCGCGATCTCGACGATGCCGCCGATGGTGACCACGACGAAGGAGCCGACCAGCAGGAGCGTGGCGTTCTTCTCCAGGACCGCGTGGCGGTCGAGGATGGTCTTCTTCTTTTTGGGTGTCTGTTCGCTCATGATCCTTACTCCGCAGGCATGGCTTGGGTCTGCGCCCGGCCCGCTTCGGGCACGGCACGGACCGTCATGAAGAGGTTCCAGCACATGATCAGGGCACCGAGGAGGAACAGAAGCCCGCCCGTCATCCGCACCACATACATCGGGAACTTGGCCGAGACGGTGTCTGCGAAGGAATTCACGAGGAAGCCTTGCGCGTCGACTTCACGCCACATCAGGCCTTCCATGATCCCGGTCACCCACATCGAGGCGGCGTAGAGCACGATGCCGATCGTCGCCAACCAGAAGTGCCAGTTCACGGCGCGCAGCGAATAGAGGCTCGCACGGTTCCAGAGCTTCGGCGTCAGGTAGTAGAGGCAGCCGAAGGTGATGAGCCCGTTCCAGCCAAGTGCGCCGGAATGCACGTGACCGATGGTCCAGTCGGTGTAGTGGCTCAGCGAGTTCACTGCGCGGATCGACATCATCGGGCCCTCGAAAGTCGACATGCCGTAGAAGGCAAGGCTCGCCACGAACATCCGGATGATCGGGTCGGTGCGGATCTTGTCCCAGGCGCCTTCCAGCGTCATCAGGCCGTTGATCATGCCGCCCCAGCTGGGCATCCACAGGATGATCGAGAACACCATGCCGAGCGTCGAGGCCCAATCGGGCAGCGCGGTGTAGTGCAGGTGGTGCGGACCGGCCCAGATATAAAGGAAGATCAGCGCCCAGAAGTGGATGATCGACAGCTTGTAGCTGTAGACCGGACGGCCCGCCTGCTTCGGCACGAAGTAGTACATCATGCCGAGGAAGCCCGCGGTCAGGAAGAAGCCCACGGCGTTATGGCCGTACCACCATTGCGTCATCGCATCCTGCACGCCCGAGAAGACCTGCACGGATTTCGAGCCCCAGATCGAGACCGGAATCGACAGGTTGTTGACCACATGCAGCATCGCGACGGTCACGATGAAGGCGAGGAAGAACCAGTTGGCCACGTAGATATGCGGCTCTTTGCGCTTGAAGATCGTGCCGAGGAAGACGGCGAGATAGGACACCCAGACGATCGTCAGCCAGATATCGACATACCATTCCGGCTCGGCATATTCCTTCGACTGGGTCGCGCCCAGAAGATAGCCGGTGGCCGCCAGCACGATGAAGAGCTGATAGCCCCAGAAGACGAACCACGCGAGATTCCCGCCCCAGAGCCGCGCCGCGGAGGTCCGCTGCACCACGTAAAGCGACGTGGCGATCAAGGCGTTACCGCCGAAGGCAAAGATTACCGCCGAGGTGTGCAGCGGGCGCAGACGACCGAAATTGGCATAGCCTTCGGACCAGTCGAAATTGAGACCGGGCCAGGCCAGCTGGGCTGCGATGAACACGCCCACGAGAAAACCCGCAATGCCCCAGAAGGCGGTGGCGATGACCCCTGCGCGGATCGGGCCGTCCATATAGGCACCCTGGTCCGGCAGCAGCCGGGGTTCGTCCACATTGCGCAATTCCCAAAGAAAAAGACCGCCCGCAACGACCATGATGATGGCCGCATGGACGGTATAAGCGAGGTCGCGGCCCCAATTCGCGGCCATCGCCGCGACCAGTGCCACAAGGCCCAGAAGGGCAAGCCTTGCATAAACCATGTCATTCGTTCCCTTGACGTTTCTTTGGCCAAACCGGTTTGCGGGCTTGGCCTGTGCGTCCGGGGGTGCCACGGAACGACGCGCGCCCGCTTTGACATGGATCAACATTGCCCTTTGGTCGGAGAAGATGCGACGCTTTGGCTCGGGCAGCCTGTACCTGCGGCCCTGTGCCGGTCTAGGCTTGGGACTGATCTGCCGTGAGAGGGGGCGCACCACGATGGACCTTACCGACATCAGGGACGCGCTCGTCGTCCGAAATGCCGACCTGTCGGGTTCGCGCTTTCAGGATGTGAACCTGTCGCGAACGACGTTTCGGAATGCCGATTTGTCCATGGGGATCATATCGGATGCGCGGCTCAGGGGCGTGCGCATCGAGAATGCAGATCTTACGGATCTGACGTTGTGCGATTGCCGTCTGGCGGGTGCCACGATCGACGGTGTTCCGGTGGAGGCGATGATTGCCGCGTACCGGACGCTCAACCCCGAGACGGATTGAGCGCGGGCATCTGCCGGATCAGGCGATCATGCCGCCATCATCGTCTTCGCCCGCCTCCATCACCAGACGCTCGAAATCTGGAATTCTCAGTTCGCGATTCGACACCATCTCGAACAGCCCTTCCTTGCGCAGAGCGGTGAACTGGCGGCTCGTCGTCTCGATGGTCAGGCCAAGGTAATCCGCAAGTCCTTCGCGCGACAGCGGCAGATGCAGTGTCAGGGATTTTTCAGGTGTACCCTTGCCTTCGCGCGATGCCGCACGGCGGGCAAGGTTCACGAGCAGCGACAGCACCTTTTCGCGTGCGGTCATCCGGCCCAGCACGACAGCCCATTCCCGCGACGCGTCAAGCTCGTCGAGCGCCATGGTCATCAGCCGGGTCGCTATATGCGGCGTGTCGCGAACAAGTTTTTCGAACGTGCGCCGCTCGAACCGGCACAGGGTGATCTCGCTGACCGCCTCGACGTCATAGGGCGAGGTCGCGCGCCCGGGCCTGCCGATGAAATCCGACGGCAAGAGAAGCCCCACGGTCTGCCTGCGGCCATCTTCCAGCGTGCGGGACATGGTCGCGCAGCCGGTCACGATGGAGGACAGGAAATCCAGCGATTGCCCCGCCTCGGCAAGACGGCTGCCGGGGGCCAGTGTGACGTAGGATTTCGCCTGTTCGAGAATCGCCAATTCGTCCGCATCGCATTCGGCGCAGACGGCGTTGTGGCGGATCGGGCAATTTCCACAGGCGATGACGGGCTTGAGCTGTACCATGCGAAAACGCTATCAAGAGCGTTGATCTGCATCAATGCAAGATGCGAGCGGCGCGGCGCAAATCCGGATCATGACACAGGATTATCTCCACGCCGCGCTTCTCGAAGCGAAAGTGCCCCGCTACACGTCCTATCCGCCTGCGACGCGGTTTTCGGATGCCATCGGCCCCGCCCGCCACGGCGGATGGCTTGCAACCCTGCCCGCGGATGAGGCGATATCGCTATACGCGCATGTGCCGTTCTGTCGCAGGCTCTGCTGGTTCTGCGCCTGCCGGACGCAGGGCACCACCAATGCCGCACCGCTGGCGCGTTTCCTCGACACGTTGGAGGCTGAGGCGCGCTTGGTCGCGAGGACGATCGGGCGGAGGCAAAAAGTGGCCTCGCTGCATCTGGGCGGCGGCACGCCCACCCTCCTGAGCGCCGGGCAGATGGCGCGGTTGAACGGCATCCTGCGCCAGAGTTTCGATCTGGATGGCTGCAAAGACATCTCCGTCGAGATTGATCCGTGCGAGCTTGATGATGCGCGGCTGGACGCGCTTTCCGCGCTCGGGCTCAGCCGGGCCTCCATCGGCGTGCAGGATTTCGACCCGCTGGTTCAGGACGCCATCGGCCGCCATCAAAGCGCGGAGATCACCGCGGACGCGGTCGCGGGCCTGCGGTCGCGCGGCGTGAGATCCGTAAATTTCGATCTCCTCTACGGGCTGCCGCATCAGACCAAGGCGCGCCTTGCGGCCACACTCGACGCGGTGATCGGCCACCGCCCCGACCGAATCGCACTTTACGGCTATGCGCATGTGCCCTGGATGGCCAAGCGGCAGAGATTGATCCCGGAAGACGCCCTGCCCGATCCTGAAGCGCGCATTGCGCTCGCTGATCTGGCCCGCGCACAGCTTGTCGCGGCTGGCTACCTGCCCATCGGTATCGACCATTACGCCCTGCCCGGAGACGAAATGGCAGCGGCGGCCCGAACCGGAGCGCTGCGTCGGAATTTTCAAGGCTACACGACCGACCGGGCCGAGACGCTGGTCGCACTTGGTCCATCCGCGATTTCGCGCTTCCGGGAAGGCTATGGGCAGAACGCATCCGCGACACGCGATTGGACAGTTTCGGTTGAAAACGGGTGTTTGCCGACATCGCGCGGCTACGCGCTGTCGGCCGAGGATTGCCTCGCCGCCGACGCCATTGAGCGAGTGATGTGCGACGGCATCCTCGATTTTGCAGCACTTGCGCAGCGGCATAAGCTGCCCGCCGATCATCTGATTGATCGAGCCGCAGCCGCTCTTTCGGACCTGCCCGGAATGGGCGGGATCGCAGACGGAATTCTGTCGCTGACCGACATGCGCTACGCCCGTCTGATGGCCGCACGCATCGACCCCGGCATGGCCGAGGATGTCGGCCGTTTCAGCATGGCAAGCTAGCGGGTTATGCAGCCTTCTTCTTGCGGCAGAGTTTCGATCATGGACCGGCGACCTCGGTCCATCCTTGATGGTTAAGGTTTCAAAACAGATCGACACTGCCCTCCTCTACGCAGGTTTTCGGGACGCGCCCCTGGAGTTTCTCGGACAAGGCACCCAGCTTCACCGCATCCGTTGCGTCTTGCAGATCAAGCGCCACCCCGGCGGGTGCGGCCTGCGCAACCCGGCGCAGGAAGGCCTGCAATTCGCCCAGCGTTTGCGTGATCCTGTCCAGATACTGGAGTTCGACCGTGGACACGTTTCCATCCTCGCCCCGGGCCTCATTCAGCATCTTGTCCATGCACGCCTCGACCAGCTGGCTTTGCGTCTCGAGCCCTGCCAGCTCATCCGCCAATCTCTGGAACAATAGATTCAGGTCAACTGGACCTGTTGCGTCCAGATCGATTTTTTCCGCGGCCTTGCTCAAGCGTGGATCCAGACCATCGCCCATCAAAGCGGCCCGACAACCGATTGGAGACACGTCTTCATCTGAGCTGTGTCGAACGGCTTTTGCAGAACATTGTTCAATCCGAGCTTTCGCCCCTGGGTCACGATTTCATCATCGAGGCGCCCTGAAATCAGGACAAAGCCGATCCGCGCGGTCTTTTCCGAGCTGCGCAGCGCATGCAGCAATTGCAGGCCGTTCACGTCCGGCATGTTGTAATCCGAGATCACGAGGTGCCGCGGCTGCGCACTCAGCTTGGCAAGCGCGGCCCGGCCATCGGCGCAGAAATCCACGTTCTTGATGCCGATCTCATCGAGCGCCATCAGGATCAGACCGCGACTGGTGCTCATATCGTCGACCACGAGAACGCTCAATTTATCACGTAATGCCATCGGTCACATCCCTGACAGGTTCGGGCTCCGCTGAGATGCGGGGCGACGGAAGGAGGTCTTGTCGAAGAGTTCAAGTCGGCTTTCAAAGCCCGGGCCCAGACGTTCTGAATGTCCAAGAAACAGATACCCGTCCGGGTCGAGAACGGCTTCGAGACCCTGCCAAAGATTGGCTTGGGTTTTTTCATCCATGTAGATCGCGACGTTACGGCAGAAGATCGCGTCGAACGGGCCACTGACAGGCCAGGGTTCGACAAAGTTCAGATACCGAAACGTCACCAGGGCGCGCAATTCGTTCCGGATCGAGACCTGGTCCGTCCCGTCGCTGGCCGGGGCGAACATCGTCGCCGTCATGTCAGGCGGAACGGCTGCAGCAGAGCGCGCAGCGTAAATTCCCTTTTCCGCGGCGGCAAGCACACCGCGATCGATATCGGTGGCCAGGATGCGCAGGTCATACTGGGCCGCGTCAGGGAAGGCCTTCAGCGTCAATGCAGCAAGGCACCATGCTTCTTCACCGGACGCGCATCCGGCAGACCAGATGCGAACACGGCCTCCGGCCCTTGCCCTCTTGGCAAGCCGCGGCAAAAGATCGTTCGAAAAGATCTTGAAGTGTCCAGGTTCCCGAAAGAAGCGCGTGGTATTGGTGGTCAGCGCAAGGACCATCTCATAACGCTCGGATCGGGCGGTTGGGTTTGAAACCAAGGCACTGTATTCACGGAAGGACTGCAGCCCGAGCTTTCGAAGTCTTTTGGCAAGCCGAGACACGACGAGCGATCCATTGGCTTCCTCCAGGCGAATGCCGGAGATTTCGTGCAGCACACCGGCAATGCGCGCGAAGGTGTCCGCATCGAGATCCGTTGAGATGTCTTGGCTCAATTCAGACATTCGGCTTCCGCTGGAACAAGCGTCCCATCATCGAGGTCTTGACCGGGCAAGGCCGCAGCGACATCTAGAATGCGCAACAAACGCGATTTCGACGTAATGACGCCTGATAGGAACGAGGCGTTCATGTCGTTCAGGGTCGGCACGGATTGCACCTCGCCCGCGCCGACGCTGAGGATATCCGATACGGCCGACACCAAGAAACCGGTCAACCGCGTGCCATCAACGACAATGATGATGACATGTCGCGGTCCGGGCTCCGTGGGCGGCAGCCCAAGGCGCGCAGCAAGATCGATGATCGGGACCACGGCGCCCCGCAAATTGATAACGCCAAGGACGTAGCGCGGCGCGTATGGAAGCACTGTTGCTTCGGACCATCCCCGAATCTCGCGGACGAGCATGATGTCCATGCTGAAGTCCTGTTCCCCGATCCGGAATGTTACCAGTTCACGGTGATCCAATGGCATATCGGCGGACGCATGATCGTGCTGTTCAATCGGATTAAGCTCCGGCATGTTGGGCCTCCACATTTTTCGCCGTGGCTGAAAGAAGCGCAGTCGGAAGCCTGTCGGCTTCGGTCGCCGTGCGGATCGCCTCTTCCGGGTCGATGATGAGTGCGATGCGCCCGTCACCAAGGATCGTCGCAGCGGCGACGCCCGGAACGCGGCCATAATTCTCTTCCAGGCTCTTGATGACGACCTGGCGTTGATCGCGGATTTCATCGACCGACAATGCCCAATGCCGCCCCTGCTCGGTCTCGACAAGAAGCAGAACGCGGTCTTCTTCGGCCTTTCGGGCGCGGTTGTAGCCGAAGACCAGGCCCAGATCGACGATTGGAACAAGCCGATCGCGTACCCGCACGACTTCGGCGCCCTCTGTCAGAGGTTCAATCTCATCAGGGCGGGGACGAAGTGTCTCGACGACGGCGTTGATTGGAATGACCATCGTCTGCCCGACGACCTTAACAACCATTCCCTCGAGAACCGCCAGCGTGAGCGGAAGTGAAATTGAAATCGTGGTGCCCCGACCTGGCGTGGACGATATATTTATGCGACCACCGAGCTTCTGGATCGCGCTGCGCACCACATCCATCCCAACCCCTCGGCCAGACAGATCCGTGACGGCTTCTGCCGTTGAAAAGCCAGGTTGGAAAAGTAGTCGATCAATCTCTTCATCGGGCAGCAGAGCATCGGCAGCGACCAGCCCCTTTTCCTTCGCGATCGCCAAGACCTTTGGCCGGTTGATCCCACCACCGTCGTCAGTGACCTCGATGAGTACCCGACCAGACCGGTGGTCAGCGCTGATCGACACCACGCCTTCCGGCTGTTTTCCAGCCTCCGCCCGTGCCTCTGGATGCTCCAGCCCGTGGTCAACAGCATTTCGAAGGATGTGCGTCAAAGGATCAATGAGCCGTTCAATGACGGTGGTATCAACTTCCGTCGCCTCTCCGGAGGTCTCAAAGTGTACAGGCTTTCCGGCAACGGATGATGCCTCCCGAACGATTCTTGCCATACGTTGAAACAAGGGTTTCACCGATTGCGCGCGAATAGCCATAACCCCTTCCTGAATTTGACGAGCCAAATTCTTAAACTCGTCAAGTCCAGCTGTCAGGTGCGGTTGCCCGGAAAGCCCGGCGTCTGCGATGCTTTGGCTTAGGAAAGATTGATTGATTACTAACTCCCCAACGATATTGATGAGATCGTCAACCAACCCCAAGTCTACGCGAACAGTGGATTTCCGGTTTTTTTCCGCTTTAACCCTTTGCCCGCTTGCAGACATCTGAGACTTGCTCGGCTGAATTTCTTTTCCCAGACCATCTTCTTTATAATTGTTATCTTTAGCAGTATCTAACGAGGTCTCCAACCCCAAAGCAATTGAAATATTATCTGGGGCAGCATCGCTAATTGCTAAACCTGTATTTGTCTGGTCACTCAACGTCGATTGATTCTCGAAATCATTTACGTAAGAAATTGAACTACCAATTCTCCGCACCTTCAAATCAGCCAACGACTCGACGAACTCGAATATCTCACGAATATCTTCTTCGTCACACTTTGCCAACAGCGTCAAACACCACTTCAGATGACATTGTGTCGGATCCGCGTCATTGGGGAACTCTGAAATATCCGTTGTGACATTGAGTACCCCAAGCTCCGACAACTCCCGAAACAGGTGCACTGGGTCATGCCCATTATCGAAAAGCGTTGTGGTTGCTGCAAAGTGAATTTTGAATTCATCTACTGCAGTATCGGTTTCGGAAGCACCGATCGCAGAAGCATCCGTGAGGTGATCGCTTGTGGTTAACATAACAGGCTCAAAACCTGTCTCACCCGAAATAGCTTCAAGAGCAATTGGCGTTGCTCCAAAAAGCGCAGGATCATTTGTTTTATCTACTACTTCTTCAAGCTGACCTCCAATCAATGCACTTAATGCATGGGCGACGTCGGCGTGACGAGCAGCATCGATTTCGCCGCCATCCCTCGCGGCCGATACCAATTCAGCGAGCACATCACCGGACTGACGTAACACACGCCAATCATCCTTGGTGGGTGTAAGCCGACCTGCCCGCATCGCATCGAGCACTGTCTCGAATTCATGCGCAAAACGAACCAGGTCCTCCAACGCAAAAGAAGCAGCCCCGCCCTTGATTGAATGGACCGCTCTGAATACAGCGTTCACTTCTTCCAGGTCAAGCTCGCTACCTTCGGCCGCTTCCGACAAATTATCAAATCCGTCATCCAAGGCTTCGAGCAAATCTGCGCATTCAAGGAAGAAGGTCCAGCGCAATTCATCAAGACTACTCATTGCGGCTGAACCGATGCAATTCGGCGAATAGCTGAAATGAGCTTACCGTCATCGAACGGCTTTACAATCCAACCAGTAGCGCCTGACTTACGCGCTCGGTTCTTAAGTTCATCACCACTCTCGGTTGTAAGCACAAGTATTGGAACACGCGGGTGATCGTGACCCTGACGAATACCGTCGATCACACCAAAGCCATCTAATCTGGGCATATTTATATCCGTGATGACAACATCCGGCTTGATCTTTGCCACTTCCTCAAGACCTGCAATTCCATCTTCAGCCAAGGTTACATCAAACCCAACCTGACCCAAGCTATGGCGAAGCATTTCGCGAATGGTTCGGGAGTCGTCGATCGCAAGGATTTTGATCGTCATTCCATTTCCCCGTTCTCAAGGTCAGTTTCTGGCTCGATAAGCATAGAGAGACCAAGCAATCGCAAATCGTCTCTCATAGCTTCTGAAGCCAAGATCTTAATTTTTTGACTATTGCTGTTGGCATATTTATACGCTCCAACCAGCGCTTGCGCGCAGAGCGTTCCCAGACTTTGGACGCGTCGCCCATCAATCAAAAGGTCACCCGTTCTGGCGCGCTTTAGTCGTTGTGACAGCCCTTCTGCCATAGAGGTGTCGAGTTTTTTGGGCAGATCTATTACCTCTGACATGGCATCTCCTAGAATAAGGTTACATCGGTCGGCGGAATTTTGGGCCGCCTAGACACGGTCAAATCCGGATCCGCACTGTTCTCAACGTGCAAAAGACTGGCACGTCCCGTGCTGGGACAATATCGAACTCGACGGGCAATGCGTCCGCCGACATCCTCGGCAACGATGTTTATCTTTTCGGTCTTCAAGAAATCGCGCGCAAAAGAGATGTTGGCAGCACCGATCTGGCCCATAGTCGTGGTCATCGCCGCGCCGCCAAAAACCTTGGCTTGGAGGCGTCGCTTGTCCCCTCCAAGCTTTAGAAGACCATTGATGAGGACCTCCATCGCGTAGAGCCCGTAGCGCTCTGCTCCGACTGACGAAGAGCCACCATCGGCGACAAGGAAGTGATTCATGCCACCGACTTTCGCGACGGGGTCGTGCAAGCAGGTGGCAATGCAGGAGCCCAGAAGTGTTGTGAGGAGCACATCACTCTCTCCCGTGACGCGATGCTCGCCCTGGACGACAAGCACGCTGCGCATTTCTCCGACTGCGAGGCGATCAAGGGCACTCATCGATGGCCCCGCTTTGGTGTCGAATGTCCGGTTTCTACTTGGCGCATCAGAAATCGACCCACTTTGCAGCATCTCCGGAAAGGGGCGGATGAGACATCTGCGCATTGCCGCCACCGGAGGCAGCAGCTACGGCTGCGACAGGCTGCGGGCGGTCTGAATGACCAGGTCGCTTGGCGTGCATCGCGGCACCGGTCCGGAAATGCGACAATGTCTGGACCAGAGAGGCCGCATTGTTGCGCAAGGCTTCACTTGCAGCCGTTGTTTCCTCCAAGCGCGCCGCATTCTGTTGAGTGGATTGGTCGAGCTTGTTCACCGAAACATTGATTTCCTCGAGGCTGAGGCTTTGCGACTGGGCTGATCCGGCGATTTCCGAAACGAGTCCGGCAATCTCGGTCACAGACGATACGATGTCCTGAAGCGCCTCTCCGGTCTGGCCGACGAGTTCGACGCCTTTCTTGACCTGCCCACCTGAGTCGGCGATCAATCCATTGATTTCACGTGCGGCTTCGGAGGATCGCTGGGCCAGAGCGCGCACCTCGGAGGCCACGACCGCAAAGCCACGGCCCGCATCACCTGCGCGTGCAGCCTCAACGCCTGCGTTCAGGGCCAAGAGGTTTGTCTGGAATGCAATATCGTCGATGACCCGGATGATCGATGTGATCTGGTCCGAGGATTGTGCAATGGCGTCCATGGCAGAAACCGTTTCGATCACCACCTCGCCGGACGCTTCGGCCTTACGATGCGCGCCCTTGACCACCTTGTCGGCTTGGGACGCGCCCTCTGCGGCGGCTTTCAGCGCATTGGTCAATTCATCGAGGGCCGCCGCCGTTTGCTCGAGCGTTGCCGCGGTGCTTTCGGTTCGGCGCGAAAGGGAGTCCGCGGTGTTCGTGATGTCCCCGGATTCGTTCCGGATGCTCTCGGCATTTTCCGAGATCTCGCGAAGAGCGGCGGCCAGTTTGTCGGCCGTCTGATTGAAATCCGCGCGCAATTGTTCGTAGCGACCCGGGAAGGCCTGGGCGATTGTTGCCGTCAAGTCGCCGTCGGACAAGGACCGGAGACCGATACCAAGGGCTTCCACGACCTCGGATTTTTCGACCTCGGAGGCTTCGCGCTCCTGTGCGGCGATCATCAGGCTTCGTTCTTTTTCGGTAATGTCGGTACCAAGAAGGAGATAGCTGAGGCCAAACCCATCCGTGTCGCGGATGCAGGACAGCGAACCGTCGACGATCTTTTCCTCGCCAGCGCCGGAGAGTTTCAATTGCCCGACCACGGGTGTGCCGGTCTTCATCTCCTGCATCAAAACGTCGACAGGCTTTCCCGTTTCGGCGGCCATGGGCGCCAGAAGGGATTGCAAACGGAGTGTGCCGGGCGCACCGATCGAAATCGCCTTGGAGAAACGGTCATTCGCTTCGCGGCAGAGGCCGTCCATTGCGAATTCCGCCTTGATCTGGATGTCGTCAATGGTGGAGATCAGTGCCTGCTGGCGCCAAATCGGCGTCACGTCCGTCCATTCGACGACATAGCCTGTGACTGCGCCCTGGTCGTCGAAAACCGCCCTGGTGGAGATCGTGATGCGCGTATCGTCCATACGCACCAGGCCTTCCAGCGAGCTGTGACCAATGTTGCGCAGGTTCTCGCGAACATCATCAGTCGGGTAAAGATCGCTGATATTCATGCCGATGATGCGATCAATATCGAAGTTAGGCCGCATCTTCTTGAGACCGTCGGAATGCGCCTCGAAAAGCTCCACCAATTTGCTGCTGATCTGCGTGATCGTGTAATTCTCGTCGAGCAGCATGAGTGCTGCCGATGATTGGTCGAGTGCGGCGCTTTTGAAGAGGCTTTGCCGGAAATTCTCCTCCCCCGCTGCGAGTTCGCCGCGCAACGCATCGATGGCCCGAGCCAGTTGGCCGAATTCGTCACGGCGCCCGATTCCCGTTGGCGAGAAATCGAAATCCTTGGCCTCAAGCCGCGCGATATCGGCTTGTGCCGCGAGCAGCGGCCGTTTGGCGAGCCGGTGAATGGCGTAGGTGACGAGACCCACAGCGAGCGCGCATACCGCAGCGGCAATCAAGAGCGCGGAATTGAGAATTTCCTGCTTCATCGCCTGCAGTTTCGCCGTTGACCAGCTTGTCACGATCACGCCCACGATCGCCTGATCCTGACCGAACACCAGCGGCTGTGCCGTCTGCAGGGTTTCGGGATCCTGAACCGTAGCGCCCTGTTCGACGGCCTGGCGGGCAAGGTCGCTTGTTTGCGACGAGGAGGTCGCCCCAGCCTGATAGAACAGCTCCAGATCGGCGTCATAGACATCGACGGAGCGCATCGCTTCGTCAGAGCCCGCAATGAACTCCTCAAGCTGGGCGCCGAGCACGTCTTTCTTGTCGAACCGGACGGCACCGGCGACGGCGCTTGCGAATAACTGCGTCTCGGACCGCGCCTTGGACTCCACGGATTGGGCAATCACCTGGTCGAAGCCGCGGGCTGTCAGGTATTCGAGCACAGCCACTACAGAGATGATGGACAGGACGATCATGGCCGCCAGCTTCAAGAAAACCGAATGAATATTCAGAAAGGATCGGGCGGCCATGTGCGGCTCCTTCTCGCGTGTGTTCAGAACATTTCCGCGTTCAGACCGAAGGTGACGGCGCCAACCGGTGCGTCCGTCATCGGATCGAACAGAGGTGCGGAAACCTGGACCTGGTAGGTCTGGCTGGATTCGTCGAATTCGACATCGCTGACGTGAAGCGTGCCTGCCGGGCGTCCGTAGGTTTCGGAATGCTTCGCCTCGTCGCCTTGCCAGAAATCAGACGTAACCGCGCTGATGGCGGCATTGAGGCCCACGGCGTCCATCACGATGATCTCGGTGACCTGGCCGCCCGCCGCCTCCTGCATCACGCGCAGCGCCTCAGATGCAGGGTTGTCAAGCACGGCAGAGACCACGGGCCGGTCAGAGAGCCCGACTTGATTGCGCCATTGCTGATCGAGCACGAGGATATCGTCTTCCGACAGGCTGGCATGCGCGCTGCTGGACAGGCGCAGGGCGCGCCACACGGCGGGTTGTCCCGCCAATTCGTTTTGAAGCTCCGCCACATAGGCGGCCATGGCGTCGCTGGCGGAATTGGCGGCGAAGGTCGGGCCGGCCGCGAGCGCGAGGGCAGTGAGCAGACCGGTATGCGCGGCGCGCGAGGGAATCTTGAACATTGGTTTGTCCCGAGTTGATGGGCCGGTCGCACCGGCAAGAACACCATCCTCTCTGACGCCCGGACTTTAAGATCTGCTGAATCCGCCCGGTCCCCCGCCCAACGGGCTGCCTAAAACTTTATTCGTCGCAGACGTGCACAATAAAAAGGGGGCCCCCGCAGGGACCCCCAGTCTTTCCGATCCGGCTCATCGTTTACCGCCCGTTGTTTTCTGCCTGCGGCCAGATCGGCGCCGAGGCGAGCGCACCCGCCTCGTGACCTATGCCGTGTCAGCTACAGCCCGACGTGCCGCCGCAGGTATTGCACTTCATGCAGGTGCCGTTGCGCACGAGCGTGTAGTTGCCGCACTCGCCGCAGGCCTCGCCCTCGAAGCCCTGCATCCGGGCCTTGGCGGAGGCGTCCATGCCGCCCGACGTGGACGTGGTCTCGGACTTCATGGCGACCGTGGTGGTCGTGGTCGTCGTCTCGGGCATCAACGTGGTCAGCGCCGCGGAGGCATTATCCGGCGCGGCGAAAGCCGTGGCCTGACCGCCCTGAAGCACCACCAGCTCCTGCGGGACGCGCTTGCGCAGGTAGCCCGACGAGCTGATCTGCTTGAGCACTTCGAGCGATTTGGACGCGGCGCTTTCGGAGATCTCCTTGACGTTGGACACGCCCTCTTCCTCGCCGCGACCGATATCGTCGAAGGTGGCCCCTTCGGGCTTCACATGCGCCAGATCGGTACGGTCAAGATAGGACACGGCCAGTTCGCGGAAGATGTAGTCGAGGATCGAGGTCGCGTTCTTGATCGAGTCGTTGCCCTGCACCATGCCCGCAGGCTCGAACTTGGTGAATGTGAAGGCGTCGACGAACTCCTCCAGCGGCACGCCATACTGAAGGCCCACGGAGACCGCGATGGCGAAGTTGTTCATCATCGCCCGGAAACCCGCACCTTCCTTGTGCATGTCGATGAAGATTTCGCCGAGCGAGCCATCGGCATATTCGCCGGTGCGCAGGTAGACCTTATGCCCGCCGACGATGGCCTTCTGGGTGTAGCCCTTGCGGCGCTCGGGCATCTTCTCGCGCGCGGTGGCCTTCTCGACCTCCTTGATGACGATCTTCTCGACCACCTTCTCGGCCAGCACGGCGGCCTTTTCCTGGACCGAGCCCGATTCCAGGATCTCGGCGGCTTCGTCGTCATCCTCGACAAGCGCGGAGGCCAAGGGCTGGCTCAGCTTGGAGCCGTCGCGGTAGAGCGCGTTGGCCTTTGTGCCGAGCGACCAGGAGAGCTCATAGGCGCGCTGGCAATCCTCGATCGTGGCGTCGTTGGGCATGTTGATCGTCTTGGAGATCGCGCCCGAAATGAAGCTCTGCGCCGCGGCCATCATCTTGATGTGGCTGTCGACACCGAGGAAGCGCTTGCCCTTCTTGCCGCAGGGGTTGGCGCAATCGAAGATCGCGTAATGCTCTTCCTTGAGGTGCGGTGCGCCTTCGAGGGTCATGGTGCCGCAGACATGGTCATTGGCAGCCTCGATCTCGGCCTTCGTGTAGCCCAGGTGACGCAGCAGATCGAAGGAGGGATCGTTCAGCTTGGCGGCCGGGATGCCCAGCACTTCGCGGCAGAATTCCTCGCCCAGGGTCCACTGGTTGAAGACGAAGCGGATGTCGAAGGCCGAGGCCAGCGCGCCGTCCACCTTTTCCAGCTGCGCGGGGCCGAAGCCGTGACCGACGAGCGAGGTGTGGTTGATGCCGGGCGCGTTGCCGATGGAGCCGTGGCCCACGGCGTAGGAGACGATCTCCTCGATATGCGCGGAGGAATAACCGAGCTTCTCGAGCGCCGCGGGCACCGAGCGGTTGATGATCTTGAAGTAACCGCCGCCTGCGAGCTTCTTGAACTTCACCAGCGCGAAGTCGGGCTCGATCCCGGTCGTGTCACAATCCATCACGAGACCGATCGTGCCGGTGGGCGCAATCACGGAGGTCTGCGCGTTGCGGTAACCATGCGCCTCGCCCAGCTTCAGGGCCTGGTCCCAGGTCGACATCGCGAGGTCCACCAGGCCCTGATCGGGGCAGTTGCCATGATCGAGGGGCACGGGCTTCACGGCGAGCTTCTCGTAGCCGGTGGTAGCACCATAGGCCGCGTTGCGGTGGTTGCGGATGACGCGCAGCATATGCGCCTTGTTGCGCTCATAGCCCGAGAAGGCGCCGAGCTCGCCCGCGATCTCGGCGGAGGTCGCGTAGGACACACCCGTCATGATGGCGGTCAGCGCACCGCAAAGCGCGCGGCCCTCGTCGCTGTCATAGGAATAGCCCATGTTCATCAGCAGACCGCCGATATTGGCGTAGCCAAGCCCCAGCGTGCGGAAATCGTAGGAAAGCTGCGCGATCTCCTTCGAGGGGAATTGCGCCATGGTCACCGAGATCTCGAGCGTCAGGGTCCACAGACGCGTGGCGTGCATGTAAGTCTCTGCGTCGAACTTGCCGTCCTTGAGGAACGTGAGCAGGTTCATCGAGGCGAGGTTGCAGGCCGTGTCGTCGAGGAACATGTATTCCGAGCACGGGTTCGAGCCGCGGATCGCGCCGTCTTCGGGGCATGTGTGCCAGGCATTGACGGTATCGTGGAACTGGATGCCCGGGTCAGCGCAGGCCCAGGCCGCGTGGCCCACCTGCTCCCACAGATCGCGCGCCTTGATGGTCTTGGCGACCGAACCGTCGGTGCGGTTGTAAAGCTCCCAATCGGCGTCGTCCTTGACGGCCTTGAGGAAGGCGTCGGTCACACGGATCGAGTTGTTGGAGTTCTGGCCCGAGACCGAGGCGTAGGCCTCGGAGTCCCAATCGGTGTCATAGGTCGGGAATTCGATCGAGGTGTAGCCCTGCTTGGCGTAATCGAGCACGCGCTTCACGTAGGTCTCGGGGATCTGGACCTTCTTGGCGGCGCGGATCGCCTCTTTCAGGGACGGGTTCGTTTTCGGGTCATATGCCCCCTCGGCGGAGCCGTCGAAGGACGCGATGGCCCCGAAGATGCCGTTGAGCATCTGCTCGTGCATCTTGGAGCCCGCGACGATGGACGCGACCTTCTGCTCTTCCTTGACCTTCCAGTTGATGAATTCCTCGATGTCCGGGTGATCGGCGTCGCAGATCACCATCTTGGCCGCGCGACGCGTGGTGCCGCCCGACTTGATGGCACCCGCCGCGCGGTCGCCGATCTTCAGGAAGCCCATCAGGCCCGAGGACTTGCCGCCGCCCGACAGCTTCTCGCCCTCGCCCCGGAGCGAGGAGAAGTTGGTGCCGGTGCCGGAGCCGTACTTGAACAGGCGCGCCTCGCGGACCCAGAGATCCATGATCCCGCCATCGCCCACCAGATCGTCTGCGACGGACTGGATGAAGCAGGCATGGGGCTGCGGATGCTCATAGGCCGACTTCGACTTCGTCAGTTTGCCGGTCTTGTAATCCACGTAGTAGTGGCCCTGACCGGGACCGTCGATGCCGTAGGCCCAATGCAGGCCGGTGTTGAACCACTGGGGCGAGTTCGGCGCGGCCGTCTGCGTGGCCAGCATGTGGCGCATTTCGTCGTAATAGGCGCGCGCGTCCTCTTCGGTGGTGAAGTAGCCACCTTTCCAGCCCCAATAACACCAGGCGCCTGCAAGACGGTCGAAGACCTGCTTCGAGGAGGTCTCACCGGTGCGCTCGGTGTCCTTCGACGCGGGCACGGAGCGCCACAGGAATTCCGGGACTCCCGCCTCTTCGACGCGCTTCAGCTCGACGGGCACGCCTGCCTTGCGGAAGTATTTCTGCGCGATCACGTCGGAGGCGACCTGGCTCCAGGAGGCGGGAACCTCGATGTCGTCCAGGCGGAAGACGATCGTGCCGTCCGGATTGCGAATTTCGGACGCCGTGGTGACAAACGAAATGCCTTCGTAAGCGTCCTGTCCGGCTTTCGTGTAGTGACGATCGATCTTCATTTTGCGCTGCCCCGTCTTCAAAAAATCTCAACTGTTCAACCGGACCGCGAGCGCAAGACGACACCATCCCGACCCGGCCGCTGACGCAGCCGGATGGCAGTAAAACCTGCATGTGTTCGTCGGTTTGTCCCCGCGGCGGAACCACTATATCTAGCGGCCCCCGATCCGGTAGACGCTACATTCACGCCACGGGGCGATTCCGTCAACGCCGTTTTTTGCAAATCGACGCTATATTTTGTGTTGACCTCACAGGGACCCACATCCCCTGCCCGGACACGTCCGATTCATCCACAGGATGCGGCTGGGCCAAAGCGGCATTTTCCTAATTTATGCGGAGAGTTATCCACCATATCTTGTGTAATACCTGAACTTACCCGCCGTCATGCCCGGCTGATGCGGGTCCGCCACAGGCAAGGAAGAAGGCGTGTGATGCACTCGGAGAGGCGCAAACGCGACAAACGCCCGCACCATGCGCGAGGTTGGGCGCATCGCATCAATATATGGTGGTCTGATGAGAGAGGATGGTCGGGGCGATAGGATTCGAACCTACGACCTACGGTACCCAAAACCGTCGCGCTACCAGGCTGCGCCACGCCCCGACGCGCTCCGTCTAGCGACAAGGTCGCGGTTTGAAAAGACGCTTTATTCCGCGGCGCAGGGCCAGGCCGCGTCCTCGATGGCCGGATGCAGCATCTCGGTGCCTGGCGCGATGCCCAGCGTCTCCGCCAGGCCGCCATTGATCTCGAGCACAAATTGCGTGCCGGGCGCGCCGGGGATCGCGGTTTCATCATGCGGCACGGCGTTGGAATGCACCTTGCGCACGGTGCCTGTTTCGTCCGCGAAGATCATGTCGAGCGGGATGAGCGTGTTGCGCATCCAGAAGGCCACGTCGCCGGGTTCCTCATAGACGAACAACATGCCCGCGAATCGATCCATCTGCGGGACGTTCATCAGCCCTTGCGAGCGTTCGCCCGGCGTATCCGCCAGCGCGATGCGGAAACTGGCCGTGCCGAAATCGCCGCGCAGGGTGATCCGGTCCTCGCTGCAGGTCTGTGCAACCGCACTGCCCGCAAACGACGTGACCGACAGAACGCCGAGAGCCAGAGCGGCAATCACGCGTTGTGCAATTCGACCGCGCTTTCCCATGAATTGATCTCCGTCGCCATGCGCCCGCGTTTGCCCTGCACGACGCGCAGGACAATCGCCTCGCCCGGCAACAAATCCGCAAGTCCGGAGCGGCGCAAGACCTCGACATGAATAAACACGTCCTCGGCACTGCCGAAGACATTTGCAAAGCCGAAGCCCTTGGACTTGTCGAACCACTTGACCCGCGCAGGCTCCAATTCGGCGGAGGCGAGCGTCTCGGGGTCCATCGCCTCGAAATCCGCAAGGGGCGGCGTCGTGTCGCTGGACGGGGGCTCGATCATATGCACGCAGGTGGCCTGGAAGCCGCGGGGTGTCTCCTGCACGGAAATTTCCACGCGCGCGCCATCGGCCACGGAACTTTGCCCGAAATTGCGAAGAACGTTCGCGTGAAGAAGAATGTCCCGGCCACCATCGTCTGCCACGACAAACCCAAAGCCCTTACCCGGGTCGAACCATTTCACGCTACCGAGA
Organism: Roseivivax sp. THAF197b; assembly: GCF_009363255.1. Lineage (NCBI taxonomy): Bacteria > Pseudomonadati > Pseudomonadota > Alphaproteobacteria > Rhodobacterales > Roseobacteraceae > Roseivivax > Roseivivax sp. THAF197b. The sequence goes on from NZ_CP045318.1 coordinate 2,070,121, forward strand.
ACACGCGTCTCGCCTTCGTCGCTTTGCATAAACTACCCGTCAGCAGATGAACGCCGCTCGCGGCAAGCCGCGGTGGAGGCGTCCGCCTAATTCAATCAGAAAGTGCATTCAACCGTTCACGTCACGTGAAATGCAAACCATCAAGGGGACAGACGGTCAATTTTCCAGTCGTGCGCGTCCATTTGCCTGCGCCACACGAAGCGATCATGCAGTCTGAACGCCCCATCTGCCCAGAATTCTATCTCAACCGGACGGATACGGATACCTCCCCAAAAGGGGGGTCTCGGCGGGTTTGTGCCGAACTTGGTGGTCATTTTGGCGACTTTGCCCATCAATTCCGCCCGACTTTTGAGCGGTTGGGACTGATCGGACGCCCAAGCGCCAAGACGGCTCTTGAGAGAGCGCGAATCAAAATAGGCGTCTGCCGCGGGCCCGTCTTCCTTTTCGGTCACGCCGCGCACCCGGATTTGCCGACGCAGCGACTTCCAGTGCATCACGAAGGCGGCCTTGCCCGCAGCCTCGATCTCGGTCGCCTTCTGGCTTCCGTAATTGGTGTAGAAGACGAACGCGTCGGCCTCGATATCCTTGAGCAGAACCATGCGCGCATTGGGCAGCCCGTCGGCATCGACGGTCGAGAGCGCGATGGCGTTCGGATCGTTCACTTCCGACTTCTCGGCTTCCGCCAGCCAGGCGCGCGCAATCTCGAACGGATCCTCGCCCGCAAAAATTCCGTCCCGCTCAGTCATGACATTCCCCTTGGTGTTGCAAAGATGCGTTTCGTCCCCGGTCGATCTTGTCGCCCTTGATGGCCCCTGTGGTTCCACTTATGGACGGTATTCAGCAATGTTGGGTGGAGACGGGCGATGTCAAACTCTCTTATGGCCGGAAAACGCGGACTGATCATGGGACTTGCCAATGACAAGTCCATCGCATGGGGCATTGCCAAGGCCTGTGCCGATGCGGGTGCGGAGCTGGCATTCTCCTATCAGGGCGATGCGCTGAAAAAGCGCGTGGGCCCGCTGGCAGAGAGCCTGGGCTCCGATATCGTGCTGCCCTGCGATGTGGGCGACGAGGCGTCGATCGACGCGCTCTTTGACGGCCTGAAGGAACGGTGGGACCGGCTCGACTTCATCGTCCATGCCATCGGCTATTCGGACAAGACCCAGCTGCGCGGCCGCTACGTGGACACCACCCGCGACAATTTCACCATGACCATGGATATCTCGGTCTATTCGTTCACCAGCGTGATGCAGCGCGCGGAGAAGATGATGACCGAAGGCGGCAGCGCGGTGACGCTGACCTATTACGGGGCCGAGCGGATCATGCCGCATTATAATGTCATGGGTGTCGCCAAGGCCGCGCTGGAAGCCTCGGTGCGCTACCTCGCCGAGGATCTGGGCAAGGACGGCATTCGGGTGAACGCAATCTCCGCAGGTCCGATCAAGACGCTGGCCGCCTCGGGCATCGGCGATTTCCGCTACATCATGAAGTGGAACGAGTATAACTCGCCCCTGCGCCGCAACGTGACGACCGCCGATGTGGGCGGCTCCGCCCTTTACCTGCTGTCGGATCTCAGCGCAGGCGTCACCGGCGAGACGCATCACGTCGATGCGGGTTACCACGTCGTCGGCATGAAGGCGGTGGACGCCCCCGATATCGAGAAAGCCTGACCCCCGGCGCGCGCCGCTTATCCGACCGGGCCGCGCGCTGCACACATCCGGGGCGGCCAATTGCCGCGACCGCCCCGCGCACTCCGAGGAATGACGCCATGACCGATCTTCTGCCGCATGAAAAAGGCTTCCATGTCAGCTGGGACCAGTTGCACCGCGACGCGCGCGCACTGTCCTGGCGGCTGCAATCGAATGTGCCCGAAGGCGGCTGGCGCGCCGTGGTGGCCATCACCCGCGGCGGCATGGCGCCCGCGATGATCGTTGCGCGCGAGCTCGATATCCGCACCGTCGACACGATCAGCGTGAAAAGCTACGACCACCAGACCCAGTCCGAGCCGCGCATCATCAAGAGCCCGGACATGGAGGTGGTGGGCGACGGCACCGGCATCCTGATCGTGGACGATCTGGTGGACACGGGCCGCACGCTGGAAGTGGTCCGCCGGGCCATGCCGAAGGCGCATGTGGCCACCGTCTACGCCAAGCCCAAGGGCCGCCCGATGGTCGACACCTTCATCACGGAAGTCAGCCAGGACACCTGGATCTTCTTTCCCTGGGACATGGCGCTGCAATACGTCAAACCGTTCCACGGCGCGGACGACTGAGGCGGCGCGCGCGCCCTGCCCTTGCGGGGCAAACGCCTCTCGCCTAGACGTGTCCCCGACCCTGTTTTTGCATCCATCGAGGAGCCCGCATGGCACTCAAGGCCGGCCGTATTTCCAAGTTCTTCCTGTGGATCCTGATGGGCCTTCTGCTCGTCGGTCTGGCGGGCTTCGGCGCCGTCAACCTGTCGGGCACGGCGCGCAGCGTGGCGGCCGTGGGCGACCAGGAGGTCAGCGTCGACGCCTATGCCCGCGCGGTTCAGCAGGAATTGCGCGCGCTGCAGGCGCAGCGGGGCGAAGCCGTGACCTTCGCCGAAGCACGCCAGGCCGGTCTCGACACGCAGGTGCTTTCGCAGCTCGTGCTGACCCGCGCGCTCGATTACGAAGCCAACCGCCTCGGCATCTCCGTCGGTGACGAAATGGTCGCGGCAGAGCTTGCCCAGGTCGGTGCCTTCCAGGGCCCCAACGGTCAATTCAGCCGCGACGCCTATTCCTTCGCCCTCGACAATGCGGGCATGAGCGAGAGCGAATTCGAGGAAGACCTCCGCAACGAGATTTCGCGCACCGTCTTTCAGGGCGGCGTCTTCTCCGGGCTGACCATGCCCGCGCCCTATACCGACGCGATCATCGAATATGCAGGCGAGCGCCGCGACGTGACCTTCGCGGTCCTGACTGGTGCCGATCTGGAAGTGGGCATCGACGCCCCCACCGAAGACGACCTGCGCAGCTTCTACGACGAGAATATCGACCGCTACACGATCCCCGAGACGAAACGCATCACCTATGCCTGGATCACGCCGGACATGATTCTCGACAGCGTCGAGGTGCCCGAAGAGACCCTGCGCGAAGCCTATGAGGAGCAATCGGCGCGCTTCAACATGCCCGAGCGGCGGTTGGTCGAGCGTCTCGTCTTCTCCGACGATACGGCGGCCGAGGCCGCGGCGGCGCGCATCGCGGATGGCGAGATCACCTTCGAGGCGCTGGTGGCCGAACGCGGGCTTGCGCTGTCGGATACCGATCTGGGTGCCGTGTCCCGCGACGATCTGGGCGATGCGGCAGAAGCCGTCTTCGCCGCCGAGACGGGCAGCGTGGCGGGTCCCGCCCCCACGGGCCTTGGGCCTGCGCTTTTCCGCGTGAATGCCGAGCTCGCCGCGGTCGAGACCTCCTTCGAGGAGGCCGTGCCGATGCTGCGCGACACGCTGGTTCTGGATCGCGCCCGCCGCGTGATCGCCGCGCAGGCCGAAAGCTACGACAACGAACTTGCAGGCGGCGCCACGCTCGAGGAACTGGCGGAGTCCACGGATCTGACGCTGGGCCAGATCGACTGGAACCGCGACAGCAACGACGACATCGCCGCCTACCCGGCCTTCAACAGCGCGGCCCGCGCCGCCGCCGAAGACGATTACCCCGAAATCGTCGAACTGGGCGATGGCGGGCTCTTTGCGCTGCGCGTCGACGGGATCGACGCGCCCGCGCCCGCTTCCTTCGAGGAGGTCGAGGCCGAGGTCTCCGCCGCGTGGGAGCAGGAGCGGACCACCGCGGCGCTGCTGGAACAGGCAGAGGCGCATGCCGAGGCGATCAGCCAGGGTGCGAGCTTTGCAGATCGCGGCCTGCCAGACACCGAACTGACCGGTGTGGAGCGGACCGCAGTGCCGGAGCGCCTGCCCCGGAACGCCGTTGCCGATGCGTTTGATGCCGAAAGCGGCAGCGCCATCGCGGTGGCAGGCCCGGATCGCGTCGCGGTGATCCGCGTGGATGCCATCACCCCCGCCGATCCCGAAAGCGAAGACGCCGTGGCGCTGGCGACACGCCTGTCCGAACAGGCCGAGGCGGCACTGGCGGACGATTTGTTCCGCGCGCTGTCTGCAGACATCCAGTCCCGTGCGGGCGTCACCGTGAACCAGGACGCGCTCAACGCGGTCAATTCCTCCCTCCAGTGAGCGCATCATGGCCGATCTGACCCCTTCCTTCGCGGAGTTCGAGACCGCGTATGACGCGGGCCGCAACCAGGTGGTCTATGCCCGCCTCGCGGCTGATCTCGACACGCCCGTGTCGCTCATGCTGAAGCTGACGGGGGCGGCCAGCGACGCCTTCATGCTGGAATCGGTCACCGGTGGCGAGGTGCGCGGGCGCTATTCGATCATCGGCATGAAGCCCGATCTGGTCTGGCAATGCCATGGCGAGGCTGCGCGCGTGAACCGGCAGGCGCGCTTTGACGCGCAGGCCTTCGAGCCGATGGACGCCGATCCGCTGACCGCCCTGCGTGCCATTCTCGAGGAAAGCCGCATCGACCTGCCCGACGGACTGCCGCAGGCCTCCGCCGGGCTCTTCGGCTATCTCGGCTACGACATGATCCGGCTTGTGGAGCATCTGCCCGATGTGAACCCCGACCCGCTGGGCCTGCCCGATGCCACGCTGATCCGGCCCTCCGTGGTGGCCGTGCTTGACGGGGTGAAGGGCGAAGTGATCGTCGTCTCGCCCGCCTGGGTCTCGTCGGGTCAATCGGCGCGCGCGGCCTATGCGCAAGCCGCCGAGCGGGTGATGGACGCGGTTCGCGACCTCGAACGCGCCCTGCCGCAGCAGGCCCGCACCCTGGGTGAAGCCGCCGAGCTCGGTACGCCACGCTCGAACTTCACCCATGAGGGCTACAAGCAAGCGGTCGAGCGCGCCAAGGATTACATCCGCGCGGGAGACATCTTCCAGGTCGTGCCATCCCAGCGCTGGACGCAGGATTTCCCGCTGCCGCCCTTCGCGCTTTATCGCTCGCTCCGGCGCACGAACCCGTCGCCCTTCATGTTCTATTTCAACTTCGGCGGCTTCCAGGTCATCGGCGCTTCTCCCGAGATCCTCGTGCGGGTCTTCGGGCGCGAGGTCACGATCCGGCCCATCGCGGGCACGCGGCCGCGCGGTGCGACGCCTGCCGAGGACGACGCGAACGAAGCGGACCTGCTGGCCGATCCCAAGGAGTTGGCCGAGCATCTGATGCTGCTGGATCTGGGGCGCAACGATACGGGGCGGGTGTCGAAGATCGGCACCGTGCATCCCACGGAGAAATTCGTGATCGAGCGCTACAGCCACGTCATGCATATCGTCTCGAACGTGGTGGGCGAGCTCAGCGAGGATCACGACGCGCTCTCGGCGCTTCTGGCAGGCCTGCCCGCGGGCACGGTCTCGGGCGCGCCCAAGGTCCGCGCGATGGAGATCATCGACGAGCTCGAGCCCGAAAAGCGCGGTATCTATGGCGGCGGCGTCGGGTATTTCTCCGCAGGCGGCGACATGGACATGTGCATCGCGCTGCGCACCGCGGTGGTCAAGGACGACAAGCTCTATATCCAGGCGGGCGGCGGCGTGGTCTATGACAGTGATCCCGAGGCCGAGTACCAGGAGACGGTGCACAAATCGAACGCGATCCGGCGGGCTGCGGCCGATGCGGCGCGCTTCACCGGGACCGGCAACGGCTGAGACCCGGAGAACCACCAGCAAGACCGCACAGAAGACAGCCCGGCGCAGCGCCCCCGCACGCGATTGATCTCGCTCAAGCCTGCCGCCATCCGAGCATGCCACACTTCCCTTGCGCATCCCGGGACGGGTCTGCGCCGTCTCAACAAGGGAGGTTCATCGTGATTTCGAAGCCCAAACGCGCAGCGCTTGCCGCCGTCCTGCTCTGTCTCGCCACGCAAGGTGCGGCACAGGATAACGACCACGGCTCGGAGCTTTATTCGCAATTCTGCGCCACCTGCCACGGCAGCGGTGCGGCGGGCGATGGCCCGCTGACCGAATTGCTCACCCAGGAGGTCCCGGATCTCGTTGGCCTCGCCGCAAGGAATGACGGCGAATTTCCGATGCTGGACGTGATCCACATCATCGACGGCCGCACCGGGCTGCGCGCCCATGGCGGGCCGATGCCGGTCTATGGCGATGTGTTCAGCCGCAACGGCGGTGACGACATGGATTACAGCGGCGTGCTGGAGGCGCGCGGCAAGATCCTGTCGCTCGCCTATTATCTGGAAAGCCTGCAGGACTGACCTGCGCCCTGCGGTGCTTTGCAGGTCTCGCCGGGTGGACGTGTTCCGTGCATCCGGCGCAGATAACGCGCCGTTCAGATCGACGCGTCGGCGTTTCGGTGCTGCGGCTCCCAAACCCCGGGACTTGCGCGCAGCTTTGCCTCCGCGCCCTGCCCTTTGCGCTTCACCTTTCTGAAAATACGCAAAAAACCGCCCGTGCTTTCCCATCGGGAAAGCACGGGCATGACATGTCTGCGCGGGCACCGCGCAGCCCTTTGGATCAAGGCCTGCGCGAAGGCCCAGAAAGCCCCGGTCAGGCCGCTTCGACCGCCTGTGCCCGGATCCGCTCGATCATCGCGCGCAAGCCGTTCGACCGCTGCGCCGACAGATGATCGTTGAGCCCGAGCCGTCCGAGCTCCGCCTTGGCATCGACGGCGGCGACCTGGTCCACCGGCAGCCCGTCATACAACTTGTGCAGCACCGCGATCAGCCCGCGCACGATCATGGCGTCGCTGTCGCCCTGGAAATGAAAGTCCCCTGCCTCGATCCGGGGATGCAGCCAGACCTGGCTCGCGCAGCCCTCGACCTTGGTGGCAGGCACTTTCAGCGCCTCGTCGAGCGGCTCCATGTCGCGGCCCATCTCGATCACGAGGCGGTACCGGTCTTCCCAATCGTCGAGAAAGGCGAAATCCTCGACCACGTCTTCGAATGCGGGCTGTGCCATGCACGCTCCTTGCGGCTGTTTGCGGATTGTCTTTGTCCTTGAGGTAAGAGACACGACTGCCCGCGTCCAGTGCCCTGGCGCCGCAGATGGGCTTTTCACAGGCCGATCAATCGGCTAGTGGAAGGGAAACGCTGCGCGAGGCAGCCGGAGGGGCATGGATGTCGATCAGAATACCGCTCGTGATCTGTCTGGCTGCGGGCCTGAGCCTGCCGGGATGCGGCACGCGCCTGAACCCGTTCAACTGGTTCGGACAGGCGGAATCGGTGCCCGTCGCCACGGATGCCGCCAACCCTGCGGCCACCAACCCGCTGATTCCGCAACGCCGCGCGGGTGCTGGTATTTTCCGCAGCTCCGATGATCAGCCCTATCAGGGTCGGCCCATCGCGCAGGTCTCCGAGCTGTCGATACTGCGTCGTCCGGGCGGCGCCGTCGTGACCGCAACCGGCCTTGCCCCCACGCCCGGGCGCTACGAGGCGCGGCTCACCCCTGTCGAGATCAACGATCAGGCACGGCTGGTCTATTCGCTGGATGCCCGCCTCGCCCCCGGCCCCGCGGGCACGGGCCCCAATGCGCGCAGCGTGACAGTCGCCGTCTACCTGACGGATCAGGAACTCTCCGGCATCCGCGAAATCGAGGTTCGCGGCGCGGGCAACGCGCTGGTCACGCGCCGCTAAGCGGCAGACGCGTCAAGTCTCCCCGAAAAGAGAAGACCCGCCGGGATGGCGGGCCTTGATCGCTCGTTTGCGCGGCATTCGAAAGCGGGACACTCCGCTCAAAGTTCGATCACGGAGACCTTCGTGCCATCGGCGGTCAGTGCGATTCGCCCCTCGCAGAGCCGCAGCGCGTCTTCGCCGAATACCTCGCGCCGCCAGCCCTTTAGCGCCGCCACATCGCGCGCGCCGCTGGCCAGCGCATCGAGATCGGAGGAGGGCGCAATCAGTTTCGGCGCCACGCCCGAGCTTTCCGTGCGCGCCTTCAAAAGCACCCGCAGGAGATCGGCCAGCGCCGGGTTCACCTGTCCCTTGTCGGGACCGTTCTCGACCTTGGGCAGCTCCTCCTTGGGCATGGCCTGCCCGCGGGCCACCGCATCGAGGATCCCTTGCGCGATTTCGCCTTTCCGCGCCTCGCGCAGCAACAGGCGCGAGCGGCCGAGATCCTCGAAATTGGCGGGCTTCGTCGCGGCAAGCTCCACCAGCGCATCGTCCTTGTAGACCCGGTTGCGCGGCACGTTGCGCCCTTGCGCGTAGGCTTCACGGAACGCGGCCAACTCGCGCAGAATGGCGAGGAAACGCGGGCTGGTATTGCGGGTCTTGACCCGGCGCCAGGCATCCTCGGGATGGGTCACATAGGTTGCGGGATCGCCCAGGAGCGCCAGTTCCTCCGCCACCCAGCGGTGGCGCCCGGTATCGCGCAGCTTCTTTTCAAGGAATTCGTAGATCTTGCGCAGATGGGTCACATCGGCCAGCGCATAGGTCTTCTGCGCGTCGGTCAGCGGTCGGCGCGACCAGTCGGTGAACCGCGAGGATTTATCGAGGCTTGCGCGCGCGATCCGCTTCACGAGCGTCTCGTAGCCCACCTGTTCGCCGAAACCGCAGACCATCGCCGCTACTTGCGTATCGAAAAGCGGCTCGGGGATGACACCGAACTCGATCGAGAAGATCTCGAGATCCTGACGCGCGGCGTGGAACACCTTGACGACCGAGGTGTCGCGAAAGAGCGCCACCAGCGGATCAAGCGACAGATCCGCAGAAAGCGGATCGACCAGGACCGCATCGCCGTCGCCTTCGCCCTCATGCGGCAGGGCAAGCTGCACGAGGCACAGCTTGGAGTAATATGTCCGCTCTCGCAGAAACTCGGTATCGACCGTCACATAGGGCGCGTCATGGGCGCGGGCGCAGAATGCCGCCAGTTCTTCGGTCCGGGTGATCGTCTGCATACGGGCCTTTCAAAGGTGTTGTATCCGTGCACACTATCCGAACATGCACGGCATGCAATGGAGCGCGATGCCCGTCCCCTCTGTCAGATGTCGTGACGGCTGCGATCTCCGGCGGCAAAGCGGCGCAGGCAGGCCGGATAGAGGCGATGCTCCTGCTCCAGCACGCGGGCGGCCAGCGCCTCGGGTGTATCGCCCGGCTCGATCAGCACGCGTGCCTGTCCCAGGATCGGACCATCATCGAGCGCGGGCGTGACCTCGTGCACGGTGCAGCCATGTTCCGCATCCCCGGCCTCGATCGCGCGGGCATGGGTGTGCAGCCCGCGATATTTCGGCAGGAGCGAGGGGTGAATGTTCAGCATCCGGCCCTGCCAGCGCGACACGAATCCTTCGGTCAGAACGCGCATGAAACCCGCAAGGCAGAGGATGTCGGGATTGGCCGCCATCAGCCGCTCATGCAGCACGTGCTCAAAGGCCGCGCGATCCCCCTTGAAGGGGCGGTGATCGACGAAATCGGCCTCGACCCCCATCGCGCGCGCCTTCTCCAGCCCGCCCGCATCGGCGCTGTTGGCCAGCACCAGAACGGGGCGCGCGGGGTGATCGCCCGTCATGCTTTCAGCCAGCGCCACCATGTTCGAGCCGCCGCCGGAAATCAGCACCGCGACACGCTTCATGCAAGATCGCCCGCATAGCGCACGCCCGGCGCGCCCCCGACCTGGCCGATCACGCAGACCTCCTCGCCCGCGGCGGACAGCTCCTCGACGATGCGGAGGGCGCGGTCGGGCGTGACGACCATCACCATGCCGATGCCGCAATTGAAGGTCTTTAGCATCTCGGCCGCGTCCAGCGCGCCCTGCTCTTTCAGCCAGCCGAAGACCGGCGGCAGATCCCAGGCGCCAAGGTCGATCTCGGCCCCGAGGCTCTGAGGCAGAACGCGCGGCAGGTTCTCCGTGAGCCCGCCGCCGGTGATATGAGCCAGCGCATGCACGCCGCCTGCCCGAATGGCCGACAGGCAGGGCGTCACGTAAAGCCGCGTGGGCGCCAGCAGGGCCGCGCCCAGCGTGCCCTCGCCCCAGGGGCATTTCGCGTCCCAGCCGAGGCCCGAATGCTCGACGAGCTTGCGCACGAGGCTGTAGCCGTTGGAATGCACCCCGTTCGAGGCAAGCCCCAGAAGCACGTCGCCCTCGGTCACATCGGCGGGCAGCGCCGCGCCCCGCTCGAGCGCGCCCACGGCAAAGCCTGCAAGGTCGAAATCACCGGGCGGATACATGCCCGGCATCTCGGCGGTCTCACCGCCGATCAGGGCGGTATTGGCCGCTTCACAGCCCTCCGCGATGCCTTCGATCACGGTTGCAGCGGCATCGAGCTCAAGCTTGCCGGTGGCGAAATAATCCAGAAAGAACAAGGGCTCCGCGCCCTGACAGACGAGATCGTTCACGCACATCGCGACAAGATCGATGCCGACGCTGTCGTAATTGCCCGTGTCGATGGCGATGCGCAGCTTGGTGCCCACCCCGTCCGTCGCGGCGACCAGAACCGGGTCGGTGTAGCCCGCCGCCTTCAGGTCGAACAACGCGCCGAACCCGCCGAGGCCCGCCATGGTGCCGGGCCGGTCGGTCCGTTTCGCGGCGGGCTTGATCCGGTCCACAAGCGCGTTGCCCGCGTCGATGTCCACGCCTGCATCGGCATAGGTGATCGGGGATTTGCCTTGGGTCATCGGAGCTCTCCGCGCTGGGGCTGTCTGCGTTCGCGCTCGCGATAGCCCATCGCCGCGCGCCCTGCAACGACGCGCTTGACCCGGATGACCGGTCTGCTACTCGGAGAGGTGCTGGGGGCCTGTAGCTCAATTGGTTAGAGCAGAGCGCTCATAACGCTTTGGTTGCGGGTTCAAGTCCTGCCGGGCCTACCAGCTTACAATGCCCATTCGGGGCCTATTCGGGGCCGAAACGGCTGTTTTGCGGCTTGATCTCAGGTTCAGTGAACCTGAGAAGCTGTGTTGGACGTCTGAGACATCTACGTTCGCAAGCGCGGCGCGGTTTCACACGCCTCCTGGGTCAAACATTCAGAGGCCTTGCTTGCTGCCCATGCAGCGGACCGCCGCGAAAGCACAACGACACCGAACCTTTCACGCGTGGCTGCGTGCAGGATCGTCTAGTAAAATAATGTCAGGCGCCACGAACGCTGCCTTCCCTGCGACAGACCGGTCGATCCGTTTAGGTGCCTTGGTTCGACATGCCGAGCAGCCAGTCCCGCACGTGCAATGAGGCATCGGAAGCGCCTTGTCGGGGCGTCAGGAGATAGAAGTCGAGACCACCTTCGAGAGTGTTGTCGAGCGGCTGCACAAGGTGCCCGGCCTCCAGATCTCGCTGAACGAGGAAACGGCTTGCCAAGGCAATACCCTGTCCAGCCAGGGCCGCGTCAATCGTCAGTGTTGTCTGGTTGAACCGAAGTCCGCGCGACAGCTCGACCTCGCCGCCGAAGGCTGCATCAAAGAACTTCGGCCAGAGATCATGCGAGTCGTGCAGAAGCGTCACGCGCGACAAAACATGCGCGTCGAGGGGGTATTTTGACCGGCGATCAGGTTGGGCGAGCAAACGGCGATGACCACCTGCGGGAACAGGAGATCTGCGTGCAAGCTCGCCCCGAAGGACGGCCGTCCCTGCCGCACCGCGAGGTCGATCCCGTCGGCATGAAAGCTCGCGACGCGCTCGGTGGCGGTAATGCGCAGGTCGATCCCGGGATGGGCGTCGGTGAACTCCGCGAGCCGGGGAATGAGCCACTTCGACGCGAAGGTCGGCGTCCTGTCATCCTCCGGCAAGGGAGAGGCGCTCGCCGAAGATCTCGGCGGCTTCGGCGTCACCGGATCGAACCGCTCGGTCGAGGATCTCGCACGCCTCGTTGACGGCGCGGTTGACCGTTGGGGGCGCTTTGATGTCCTGGTGAACTCCGCCGGGCATGGCCCCAAGGGAGATATCATCGAATTCTCCGACGAAGACTGGCATGCGGGCCTCGATGTCTACCTTCTGAACGTGATCGGTCCCATTCGGCTGATTACGCAGAGCGGCGGCGCAGGTACCGGTTTCGGCTGGACGCCTTGGAACCTCTACCTCTTCCTCGTCGGCGTTCTGGGCTGGCTGATCGTCGGTCTGCTGTGGAACGACAAGGCGATCATGCTGATCCACTTCGTCGCTCTTGGCACCATGCTGGTGGGGATGGCCACTCAATGACCGGAGCGGTCAAGATGGCCCGCACATATGATGAAGTGTCGATCGCAGGCGGGGCATCGTATATTGATTATCTGAAAGAAACCGGGTTTTGCCTGCCCGAAATGGTTGGTCGCCGTTGCCCTGAATTGGCTTGATTTCGGCATTTTGCTTTCGGCTCATGGCCGAGTATGTTGGCCTTTTATGCATTAAGGAATCCCCCCAGGTGGAGGCTGCACCTCATCCACTCCAACAGGCACGGCTTGCGGCGCTGCATTCATTCGAAGTTCTCGACACTGACCCGGAACGCGACTTCGATGAAATCGTGAAGCTGGCAGCGGCCACCTGCGGCACCGCGATCTCGGTGATCAACTTCATCGACGCCGAGCGCCAATGGTTCAAAGCGGAAACTGGCCTCGGCGTTCGGGAGACCCCGCTGGCCACGTCGCTCTGCGCGCATGTCATCCTCGAAGAAGACTTCGTCGAAATCCGGGACACGCTCAATGATCCTCGGATGCAGGATAACCCGCTCTGCTGCGGCGAGCCCGGCCTGCGGTTCTATGCGGGCGCGCTTCTGAGAACGGATGAAGGATTGCCCCTCGGCACGCTTTGCATCCTGGACTACGAACCCCGGCAACTCACGGCCCTGCAGCGGGATACATTGCGGGTTCTGTCCCGCCAGGTCATGGCGCTACTCGAGTCCCGAAAAGCCTTGCGCACGGCTGATGTGCTCCGTCGGGAAGTGGATCACAGGGTCAAGAACTCGCTTCAATCGCTTTCGTCCTTCACCCGCTTTCAACGGAGGGCGTTTGCGTCGGAGGACGCCAAGCTGGCTTTGACGATGGTGGGCACGCGTATCGACGCGCTCAGCCATCTGCATGAGCAACTCTATCGCACAGACGAGCACAGTTCGGTCGACCTTGGGGCGTTCATTCAAAGGGTCTGCGCCCATCTTGCCAGCTTTGCGCCCCACGGAGTTGAGCTCATGGTCGAAACCGTACCGATCACCGTGTCGCCCCAGCAGGCTGCGGCTGTCGGCACCTACCTAAACGAGTTCATCGCGAATTCCTACAAGCACGGCTTTCCCAATGGCGAGAAAGGTGTCGTCCGCGTTCAATTGACCAGGACCGAGGATCACCTCGTCGAACTCGTCTGTTCGGACACCGGCATTGGCCTCCAGGACGTCTCTACGACCTCTCATGTCGGTTTGGGTATGAAGATTGCCGAGGTCGTCTGCATGGAGCTCGAAACCGAGCTCGACCTCCGCAATGGCGAGGATGGTGTCGTCGCGATCCTGCGGTTCGAACCACAATCTCTTTAGGGTCGCGTCTACAAGACGACACGACAGCATTCGGCCAGCACTGGGCAATCTTAACGGATTGGCCTGCTGCCGAGCTCGTGCGGTTCAATGTGCATCTGCACCGGCTGGCCCGTAACGGGCGCGTAGTCCTAGGCTTTTGGCCCGCGCCAAGTCCCCCTTTCGATGTCACCATAGATTTCACGATGCAGCTTTCCCGCAGTTATCGTGTGGGTCGATCTGACGAGGCCACGGACCTCGTGCGTATCGCAGATTGAACGCTTTCGGCGACAGAGACGATTTCGTGCCCGGGTGCCGCACGCCTCAGTCGCGACTGAGATCCAACCTACAACGTCGCGATCACGACACCCGCAAAGACCATGTCACCCCTTCACGGCGCCGGCGGTCAGGCCATCGACCAACTGGCGCTGGAACGCGAGCGTGAGCGCGATCAGCGGCAGCGTTATGGAGACCGCGGCGGCGATGGCGCGCATCTGGTCCGTGGCCGTGGTCTCACGATTGAAGTACTGCGTGATGGCAGGCACCATCGTCTGGCTTTGTGCGTCCAGCAACAGGGCGCAGACCAGATAATCGTTATACGCCAACAGAAAACTGAAGACACCTGCCGTCAACACGCCGGGCCACATGACAGGCACCATGATATGGCGGAAGACCTGCAGCGGTGAGCAGCCGTCGATCACGGCCGCCTCGTCCAACTCCACCGGCACGTTGCGAAAGAAGCTCTGCATCATCCAGATCGTGAACGGCTGGTTGATCGCGACGAGGACGACGATGACGGCCCAGGGCTGGCCGTAAAGGGTCGGGGCCGCATCTCCGAATATCGGGGCAAGCAATGCCCGGCTCTCCACGAAAAGGGGCAGATAACCGGCCACGATGACCGAATGCGGCAGCGCCCGAAGCGCAAGCGCCGCGATCAGCACCATCAGTGCCAGGCGGCCGCTCATGCGCGAGAGCGCGTATCCGGCAAGGCTCCCGACCGTCAGGGAAATCGCCACGACACCTGCGGTCACCAGCGCCGAGTTCATCAGGTTCTCGTAGAACCGGTCGCCGATCCATACGGCCCGGTAATGTTCGAACGTGACGCCCCAAATCGGCGCACCGCCGAAGCCCGCGACAAGCGCTCCGGCGGCCAGAATGACGAAAACGACCGCGACCGCGCGCGAGCGTGGCGCAAACCACAGCCCCGCCAAGGCCGCCGTCAGCGCCGCGATCAACGCCAAGCCCGAAGGACCTCCGCGTGCTGCTGCAGTCTGCGGTCCGAGAAGCACATCCCAAGGATTGGACGAAAGGGCGTCCACGGGCAGACGCAGGCTCATCAACGCAACCCACAGGATCGGAAAGAGCGCAAAGCACAGCCAGCCGAGCATGAAAACCACCACCACGGCCCGCAGCACAAAGCCACGGCGAGAGCCGGGCGGCGCATCGATCACGTCCGTCATGCGCGTCTCCTTTCCCGCCAGAAGCGTACGAGGGCCGGCGTGAGAAGGACCATGACGCCAGCAACGGTCAGGGCCGCGCTTGCAGACGCCCGGCCGACCGCGCGGTTCCCGGTTTCGTCCGGGGTCAGATATTCCACGGTGATCCATTGCAGCGACACGACCCTTGGCGCCGCGGAAAACCCGACGATTTCCTCATAGACGCGGTAGCCGTCCATCAGGCCGATCAACGTCACGAACAGGATCAGCGGCGCCAGGTGGGGGATCGTGACATATCTGAGCCGCTGCCAGCGGTTCGCGCCATCGATCGTCGCAGCCTCGAGAAGCGATTGGTCCACGGTCCGCAGGCCTGCATAGAACACGATGAAGGCGAACGGCGTCGTGCTCCAGACCCGGTAGAGCATCATGAGCGCTTCGAGCGTCCAGCCTTGCGCAAACAAGGCGAGTTCGGTCCCTGTGAGCCGTTCCAGGGCGGCGGTCAGAACGCCGTCCCCGATGAACAGCCAGCGCACGGACAAGGCACCGATAATGGGGGTGATGACGAAGGGAAGCAGCGCGGCGAAGGTGACCATACCCCGCAGCCTTGGTACCGTCGCCTCTGTCGCCAGTGCCACGGCGAGGCCGAGTGCCACGACGAAGGGTTGCGTGAGAAGCGTGAAGGTCAAGGTGAAGCGCAAGGCCGACCAGAACTCCACACCGCTCAGTTGCGTCGGGTCAGCCGTCTCGATTGCTTCGGCGATCCGGTCCGGCCGCACGATGCTCGCGTAGTTCTCGCCGCCGACGAAAACCCTCTCGCGCAACGGCGCGCCATCCGGTCCCGCAACCGCACGCTGCTCCGTCGCGGTCTCGCAGCGCGGCTGCGGAAAGCCGGGCGTGCAGCGCTCGATCTCGACCGTCTCGAACACGGTCCTTGTCTGATGCATGCTCTGGCCGAACACCAGAACGAGCGGCACGCCGATACACAGCACCATCATCAGGATCGAGGGCGCGACGAAGGCCCAGAGAGCACGTGTGGACATGGCGCTTCAGCCAGCCAACGGCTCAGCCGTCCAGCAGCCCGGCCTCCACGGCACGCTCGCGATAATCGCTTTCGATCTGGCTCAATGCGGCATCGAGTTCGAGATCACCGGCCAGGAACGCGCCGACCGCGCGAGAGATGGCACCATGCATCAGCCCCATACGAGGCGTCGATGGATAGGGCGCCGCCCCATTGGAGACGGTCGCCACGACACCCTCGGCGAGCGGTCCATATTCGTGCCCTTTCGCGAGCCACACGGCATCATCGCGATTGGCATCGGCAGTCTCCCGGTCGATGCCCTCCAGGGCGACCCGAAAGGCGGCTTCAGCCTCTTCGTCGGTGATATTGGTCGGGATGACGATGCCATCCCAGAACAAGGTTGCCGAGGCTGGCCCATCGGGCATGGCACGCGGCGCGGCAGCGAGCGCCACGTTGCCGACGACAGTGCTTTCCGCCGGATCGTCCATCGCACTTGCCCGGCTGGCCCAAAGCTGCGCGATTGCGATCTCGCCCTGCTGCATCTTGCGTTGAACGGCCGTGGCATCGGCGGAGAAGAATTCCGGATCCATGTATTCGGTCAGATCGCGCATGAGCGACAGGGTCTGACGCCCGGCCTCCCCATCGACCGCCGGTCCGCCATCTGCGTCGAAGTGCTCGCCACCGAAGCCCGCAAAGATGTTGTTGAATTCCTGGCCCAGTGACCAGCCGGCATTGAACGTCATACCGAGCGGGTATTCCATCTCCCCGCTCTCTTGGATCTCCGCCGACGCGGCGAGGACCTCTTCCCAGGTTTCAGGCGCGGACAGGCCAAGCTCTTCGAAGATATCGCTGCGGTACATGATGTGCTGCGCATTCACCATCATGGCAATCGCCATGATCTGACCGTCCACGCGGATCAACTGGTTCTCGGTCAGATCCTGCCCGTATTGCGCGACCAGATCGTCCAGAGGGCGGATCGTGCCTGCTTGCACCAAGGGGGTCAGCGTGCCGTTTGCAACACCGCCGAGCTGATACAGGGCGGGATCAGCCGCGAACGCCGCCGGTTGCTTCACACGGAATTCCTGATCAAGCTCAGCCTCGAAATTCCCGCAGGCCGCCATTGCCGCTGTTGCAGATTTCCATGCCTGAAAGCCCGCGGTCAGGGCCCGTATCTCGACATCGTTTTCGAAATCACAAGCGGCATGCGCCGAGGAAGCGACAGTAAACGTCAAGGCGGCGAGAGAAAGTGTACGCAAATCCATTCATCCTTCTTCAGGCGATCGCAGCCCGGGGGGCTGCAAAATATCAATCTGGAAATCTGCCATATACGGTGCCGATAGACGCCGTTTCAGCTGCATGTCCCGGTGAGATAGACGCGGTGAGGAACCTGTCCAGACGCAAAGCCTCTCGGGCCTTCCGGAACGGGCTGAGCCAGCCCTGCCCCTCCATCGATATCCGCACGCCAGACCGACGCTGCCGATCCGTTCAAGCGCGGGGCGACAGCATTCCGTTCCGGGCCTGCTTGAGCTTCGGGGTGTAGATATATCGATGTCGTCGAAGACATCCCGTCGCGCGTTTTGGGGCGGACAGGGCTCCGATGATTTTATGTGACGAAAGCCGAGCGTTCGCTATCTGCAGCAGCAAATCAATGCGCTATTCGGGCAATCAGGGACCGGAATAGGCGCGGAAAACCGCAATCGCTGACCGCAAGAGGCTTAGATGAAAATTGCTGAAAACATGAGGGTCCGTCCGCTCTTGTTCGAAGCGGCAGTGGTTGGTCTGCCCCATTCTTTCCGACATCTGCACGGACCTGTATCCCGGAATTCGATCAATGCCGGGAAAGACGTGAAGACCTGATGAAACTTCTGTGCACAGCAGTGTCTTGGAATATTCACCGAGGCCGGGGAGCCGACGGGCAAGTCGATCCTGTGCGAACCCTCCGGGCGCTCGAGCAGGAAGTCTGCCCGCGGAAAGACCTCGATATTCTTGCCCTGCAGGAGGCGGACGAGGAAACGCCGCCTCACGCGGGAATTCTCGATCCGGAGGCGGTTCAGCATGTGACGGGCCTCGTTCATGCTCAGACAAATCCGAGGCATCGATGGAGCGAACACAGCCACGGCTTTCTTGGCACTGTCCTTTTCTTGCGAGCCGACTGGTCGGTCCACCACGTGGACATGATCGATCTACCGGGCCATTGCCATCGTGGTGCCGTCGCTCTCGAGGTGGACCGGGGAGGTAGCGCCCTGCGCATCATATCTACCCATCTATCCCTGTGGCAGCCGCTGAGGCTCGTCCAGATGCGCACGCTCGGTCAGTATATCTTTCGTCGGCCGAAGATGCAGACGATCCTGCTGGGCGATCTCAACGAATGGCGGCCCTGGGGCGGATTGGCTTTCTCGCCCCGTCTGATCGGGACACCTCTCACCGGGCCCGCAAGAGCGACGTTCCCGGTGGGACGCCCGGTTTTGCCCCTCGACCGAATATTGACGGACGTTCCTGACAGCGTTCACGAGGCGCAAGTACTCGACGGGCCGGGCATTCGGTCATGTTCGGACCACAGACCCTTGCGCGCCAGAATTGCGTTGGCCGGATAAGGAAACCCGCGCCTGCGAGCAAAGCTTGATACCGCCGCAAGGTGACCCCCGCCCCATCTCGGTTGGACGTTCAGAACGGCGCCCGATGGAAGATCACGAGGTTTCAGCAATTGCATGCTATCGTGATGCAGAAGAGAGGAGCCGGTTTGAAACGCCCCGCACACGCGATGCCCGAATTCGTTCGACGAGCCCTGGAATTGGAGGGCTTGAAAGACCGCTACGACCAACGCCCGTGGTATCAGCGCAATGACTATATCGGTTGGATAAATTCTGCGAAACGTGAAGAGACGAAGCAGAAGCGCCTCGATCAAATGCTTCGAGAGCTCAAAGCGGGCGATGTCTACATGAAGATGGATTGGCGGGCCGGGCGACGCTCCGACAACTGATGAATGCGTCAATGGCGGCAATTCGCGACGTCAAAGGCAAGTCCGCCGAGATTGGTATGAGGGCCCGCTCAGGCCCGGCTTGATGCCTTCTGATACGCAATCGAGCATCATTCTGCGCGGCCATCATATCTTGGCAGTCCATCATGCACAGTTAACCACGGCACACGCTCTGCCCAATGCACATGGGCAGTTGGCTTGTAGAGTGTCGGATCATCCAAGGTTGCAGCGAAGAGATGAATTTCTCCGGGCCAGCGGGTGCACATGTAAAGCATCGGCGTGCCACAATGACCGCAAAACCCGCGAGTGACACCTGACGAGGAGTTGTAGAAACTGCGCGAACCGTCCCATGAGACTTGCGCCCGACCCACGCCAAAATAACTCGTCATTGGCGATCCGGTCGCCTTTCGGCAACTTTCACAATGGCAATGCACCGACGAAAACGGGGAGTTCTGGACGTGATATCGAAGAGCTCCGCAAGCGCAGCCACCACTGTATTGCATGCGTAATCGCCCCCGAGATCTCTATTTTTCGTGTCGGCTTCCTGCCTCATGTCACACGCGCGGCTTGCAAATTCCCCGTTCTCCGGACTGTTTCATGACGATGTCCCCAGGGCAGCTTGCAAGCGCAGCACTTGTGTCCGGTTCAAAATAGAATGCTCGAAGACGGTAGCCACAGTGAGCAAAACGCGGCCGTCATGACCAGGCCGAAATGGACATGGATGCTGCACCCGCGGGATGACCGGCCACGCTCCTCAGAAACCAGCGCAGAACAACACAACCGATTTCGGGCTCTGAATGCCAGTCGCAAGTTGGAGGACCTGCGCTGCGACCGGCCCTGCCCGCATGGCCCCTTTCGTCAGGCCGTCGAATTGTCGGGCAGCACAGGTGAGCTCTGCGCGCCCAGACCAGCGATCCCCAGCGTCACGACCTCGCCTCCTTTCAGATAGCGCGGTGGTTTGAACCCCATGCCGACCCCCGGAGGCGTTCCGGTGGAAATGACGTCACCCGGCTGCAGGCTCATGAACCGGCTGCAATAGGCGATCAACTCGGGCACCTTGAAGATGAGCGTCGCAGTATTGCCGCTCTGCATCCGCTCACCGTCCACGTCGAGCCACATCTCCAGATCGTCGACATTGCCGATCTCGTCGGGCGTCACGAGCCATGGGCCCGTCGGGCCGAAGGTATCGCAGCCCTTGCCCTTGTCCCAGGTTCCGGCCCGCTCGAGCTGATACTCGCGTTCGGAGACGTCGTTGATGACGCAGTAGCCTGCCACGTGGTCCATCGCTTGGGCCTCGTCGATATAGGCGCCCGGCTCGCCGATCACGATGCCCAGCTCCACCTCCCAGTCGGTCTTGACCGAGCCGCGGGGGATCTGGATCGCGTCGTTCGGCCCGCAGACCGCGGAGGTCCACTTGTTGAAGATGATCGGCTCGGGCGGGATCGGCATCCCGGCCTCTTCGGCATGATCGGCGTAGTTCAGACCGATGCAGATGAACTTGCCGATTTTGCCCACGCAGGCGCCGAGACGCAGGTCCTCCTGCGGGGTGCCGTCGACCAGGGGGAGGCTTTCGATATCGAGGTCATGAAGCGCGCGGAGGCCCGCGCGGCGAAGCGTGTCGCCCGCGATATCTGGCACCACGCCCGACAGATCGCGGACGCGGCCTGTTGCGTCGATCAGGCCCGGCTTCTCGGCGCCCTGCGCGCCGTAACGTACAAGTTTCATAGTGCTTTCTTTCCTTTGTTTGTCTTCCGCTCCGACCGATCCGCCATCTGCGTTCCGGTCAGGGGCTGGCAATCAGCTCAGGCAGCCCGATCACCGCCAAGCCCGGAGATCGCCTGGATCAGGCTGTCCTCTGTCACTTCTTCGGAGGTGAAGGTCCGCATCACGCGTCCGGAATACATCGCCACGATGCGATCGGACACGTGCAGCACCTCGGGCATCTCCGAGCTGATGACGATCACGGCATAGCCCTGCGCCGCGAGCGCGCGCAGAAGCTTGTGGATCTCGGATTTGGAGCCCACGTCGATGCCACGGGTCGGTTCGTCCACGATCAGCACATTGGGGTGCATGGAGAGCCATTTGCCGATGACGATCTTCTGTTGATTGCCCCCGGAAAGGTTCCCGACCTTCTGCTTCCAACCCGGCGTGCGAATGTCGAGCCGGTCGCGGTACTGATCGAAGATCGCGATTTCCGCCCCTTCCGCGACGAAGGGGCCCGCTTTCAGATCGTCAACCTGCGGCAGAGTCATGTTGTCCCGGCAGTTCATGCCAAGCACGAGCCCCTGCCCCTTGCGGTCTTCCGGCACTAGACTGATCCCCTTCGAGATCGCATCGGCAGGCGAGCTGATGCGGACCTCCTGCCCGTCGAGAAGGATGGTCCCCTCGGAGGGCGTGCGCAGGCCGAACAGGGTCTCGGCGATTTCCGTGCGGCCGGCCCCGACAAGGCCGTAAAAGCCCAGGACTTCCCCGCGGCGCACATGGAAACCGACATCCTGGTAGAGCTTGCCGCAGCTCAGCCCCGTCACCTCGAGCGCGATGCCGCCCAACTCGTGATGCGTCTCGTTTCGGGTCAGATCGAGCTTGCGACCGATCATGAGTTGGGTGACCGCTTCCTCGTTGGTGTCGGCGGTGTTGACCGTGCCCTGGTATTGCCCGTCGCGCAGCACCGTGATGCGGTCGGTGATCTTGAAGATCTCCTCCATCCGGTGAGAGATGTAGATGATCCCGACGCCCTCTTTCTGAAGATCCGCGATCACGTCGAAGAGCACGACTTTTTCCGCATCCGTCAGAGATGCGGTCGGCTCGTCGAAGATCACGGCCTTCGCGTCGACGGTCAGCGCGCGGGCGATTTCGACCATCTGCTGGTTCGCGATCGAGAGATCTCCGACACGGGTGCGGGCATCGAAGCCGACATTGAGCTTCTTCAAGATGGCATTGGTCTGATCGGACAGCTTCGCCCAGTCGACCCGACCGAAAGACTTTCGCGGCAATTCGCCGAGATAGATGTTCTCGGCGACGGTCAGTTCCTCGGCGAGGCTCAGTTCCTGGTGGATGAAGACGATACCCTTGGCCTTCGCCTCGAGCGGACCGGACATCACCACGGCCTCCTCGCCCATGTAGATAGTGCCGCCATCGGGCTGATGAATGCCGCCCAGCACTTTCATGAGGGTGGATTTGCCCGCGCCGTTCTCGCCCATCAGGGCGTGGACCTCGCCCGGCATGACCGAGAAGGACACACCATCGAGCGCCCGCACACCGGGAAAGGTTTTGACGATTCCGTCGAGTTGAAGGACCGGTTTCATCTCGCTCATACCCGCAGGGCCTCCTTGCCCTTGATGTTGAGTTGACGGTCGAGGAACAGAACCGCGATCAGGATGAGGCCGATCACGAGGTTCACCGTCGAGGTATCCGCGCCAATATGGCCCAGACCCTTGCGCAGAAGCTGAATTGCGATGACGCCGCCGAAGGTGCCGATGACCGATCCCGCGCCCCCGGTGATCTTGGTGCCGCCCAGGACGACCGCCGTGATGACCCACAGCTCGTAGAGTTGCCCGTCATTGGGGTTCACCGACCCGCTTTCCGAATAGAAGACCACCGCAGACAGGGCCGCCAGGAAGCCGATGATCGCGAAGTTGATCATCATGTGCGGGCCGACGCGGATGCCCGCATTGACCGCCGCTTCGCGGTTGTCGCCAATCGCATAGGCGTTACGGCCATGCACGGTGCGCGTCATCAGAAGCCACATCAGCACCGTAACCGCCAGCAGGAACCACGACGCGGTGGCGAGCCCGAGGAACTCCGCCTCGGCGAAGTCCACCAACGTCCAGTTCAGGTGGCTCGTCGGGTTCTCGCCGTTGAACATGAAGACGATGCCGCGATAGCCCAGCATCGCGCCCAGCGTGACGATGAAGGCATCGACTCCCGTCTTCCAGACGATCAGACCGTTGAGCGCGCCAAGGGCCGTGCCGACCAGAAGCGCCAGCAGCCAGGAGACGGGGATCACCCAATCGCCCAGGCCTGCGAAGATCGGCCACGTCATGGAATCGAGAAGGACAATCGCGGCGATGGCGAAGGTCGCACCGACCGAGAGGTCGATATTCCCGTTCACCATCACGATCGTCATGCCCATCGCGATGATGCCGATCGGGGCCGACTGCTTCAGCAGAAGCAGCATGTTGTCGAGATCCATGAAGGCCTGGTCGGTGATGGCCATGAACTCGCCCGCCACCGAGAAGAAAATCAGCTCGAGGACGATGAAGCCCCAGATCGCGCCGCTTTTCAGGGCTTTGGACACTGCGCCGGGTTGCATGATGTTTCCTCCCTCAGGCGATGGGCGACCAGAGCTTGCCGCGCTTGGCCGCGATATCGAGCCAGACCGCAAGGATGATGATGATCCAGGTGACGACGAACTGGACGTAGAAGGGCAGCCCCAGAAGCAGCAGACCGTTCTGGATGAAGCCCAGGATCAGCACGCCGATCAGCGTCTTGAAGACCGTGCCGGACCCGCCGAGAAGTGATGCGCCGCCAAGTATGACGGCCGCGAGGACCTCAAGCTCAAGCCCCTGGCCCACGGTGTTTTGCGAGCCGAGCGACCGGCTGGCCTGGATAAGACCCGCCACAGCCACACAGCCTGCGGAGATGAGGTAGCAGGTGAAGACAGTACGCGCGCGCCGGATGCCCGAGAAGGTGGCCGCGGTGCCATTGCCGCCCACCGCATAGACCTTGCGCCCGAAGGCCGTCTTCGAAAGCGTCAAACCAAGGCCCGCGGCAAGCAGGAGAAAGATCGCGATCGGTACGGGTATTCCCAGAACCGCGCCCTGCCCGAAGAAACTGAACCAGGTGCCCTCCTTGTCGGCGATATCCATGTTCTGGCCGCCGGAATAGGTCAGCGTCAGGCCGTGAATGGCGGACAACATGCCAAGCGTCACGATCAACGAATTAAGCCTGAGATAGCCTACGAGAAACCCGATGAAGGCCCCGATGCAGAGCGTCATGGCGAACATTGCGGGAATGGCGAGGGCCGGACCGATCTTGTCGTGCAGGTCGAGAACCACGATGGTCGAGAACGACATCATCGACCCCACCGAGAGATCGAGGTTGCCGCTGATCACCACGAAGGTCACGCCAAGCGCCATGACCCCGAGGATGGCCGAGGACCGCACGACGCTGAAGATGTTGTCGACACTCAGGAATTTCGGGCTGGCCAGAGCGAAGGCGATCATGAAGATCGCGAAGGCAATGAGGATGCCCTCCTTGGCCAGCATGCTGCCGACCTGTTGCTTGGTCAGTGTTTTCATCTTGTCCTCCCTTGACGGGCCCGGCCCGCCTGCCCCCGACATCGTCCCGACCCTCTGCACCGGCCTGCCCCGGACCCTTCGCGTCGAAGACCCGTGGCCCGTCAGGGCCGGATATCCCCTCAAATCAATGTCATGCCGCCATCGATCATCACGATCTGTCCGGTCATGTAATCGCTGTCGCGCGAGGCGAGAAAGCTCGTCGTGCCGGTGACGTCCTCGGGCCGCGCCACGCGACCGCGCAGGATCTCGGCGGAGAATTCCTCCATCGCCTGTCCGGGGCGCTCGGCGGCACCGATCTCCATGAGGTCCTTGTCCACCTGTTCCCACATCTCGGTCGCGACCACGCCCGGGGCGAAGCCTGTCACGGTGATGTTGTGCTTGGCGAGACCCCGTGCGCCCGACTGCGTAAGCGACACGACCGCCCATTTCGACGCGCAATAGGGCGCGACATTGTCAAAGCCCTGGCGACTGGCGACCGAGGCCGTGTTGATGATCTTGCCGCCCGCCCCTTGCGCGATCATCTGGCGTGCGGCTTCCTGCATGCCGATCATGCAGCCGAGGCCGTTGACGCCCATGATGAAGTTCCAGTTGTCCTCGGTGACGTCCATGAAGTTCATGGGCTTGTTCACGCCGGCATTGTTGAACTTCACGTCGAGGCGGCCGAAGGTCTCGACCGTATGCGCGATCATCGCGCGGACCTGAGCTCGGTCGGTCACATCGACCGCGGCAGAGGTGACATTGCCACCCTTCCCGTTTAAGCGGCAGCGGTTCGCCTCTGCGACTTCGGCAACCTTGTCGCCATTGATATCCGCAAAACAGACCTTGGCCCCTTCGTCGAGCAGCGCCTCACCGATCGCGCGGCCGATACCCTGTGCGGCGCCCGTGACGATACAGACGCGATCCTGAACGCGTGCCATGCCTCTCCTCCCGAAGGTATTGTGCACAAAACGAAAGTGTGGGGCAGCACGCCCGGCGCGCCGCCCCACCGGGGAGGACCCTTAGAACACCGGCTTGGTGAAATCGCCCATGTTGTCCTGGGTGATCTTCGGCGTGTCGAAGTAGTTCAGGAAGGGCACTTCCTCGCCGCTCAGAACGTCGATCGCGGTCTGCAGCGCGGCCTCGGCATCATCGACCGGGGATTGGTAGATCGAGCCCCAGTACTCGCCCGCTTCCATCGCCTCGTAGCCCACCGCGAAGTTCGTGGCGCCGACAAAGGTGATGTCGCCCGCGCGGCCCGCGGCCTTGGCGGCGTTCAGGGCGCCCACGCCCATGTTGTCATCGCCCGCATAGACACCGTCGATATCGTCATACTTGACGAGGAAGGCCTCCATGACCTGCTGGCTCTTCTCACGGTTCCAGTCGCCCGGCTGCGTCTCCATCAGGGTCACGTTGGGGCAGACTTCCGGCAGACGATCCTCGAAGCCCTTGGCGCGCTCGATGGCGGTCGTGTAGCCGGGCTGACCGGAGATCTGCACGATCTGCGCCTCGTTCTCGATGCCCTGCGCCTTGAAGCGGTCGCACATGATTTCGGCCGAGCGCGCGCCCTGCGTGATGTTGTCAGGACCGGAGAAAGATGCCACGAAGTCAAAGCCTTGCTCGGCGATGTTCGAGTTGGTGACGATCACCGGAATGTCAGCCTGGCTGGCCTTGCGGACGGCGGGGATGACCGCTTCGCCGTTGGTCGGCCAGATGATGATGGCGTCGACCTCCTGCTGGATAAGATCTTCCATCTGCGCTATCTGGCGCGCGACGTCACCGCCTGCATCCAGAACGACGGCTTCGACATTCTCGTTACCCTCGGCGGCGGCGATGAACGCTTGCTCATAGGTGGTCTGATAACTGTCGACGCCGACATTGTTCTGCGTGATGCCGATCTTCATGGTCTCCGCGGATGCGACCCCAGCCAGAGCCACGAATGCGGTGGATGCAGCGAGCGTGGTGCGTAGTTTCATATCTCTTCCTCCCAGAATCTCAGTTTCCTGTCCCTTCGGCCCCGCCGTCCCTCCTGACAGCGGATCAGCTGCCGAGACGGATCTCGACGCGCCGGACATCCGAACATTGCCGACTCTCATCGAGCGGTAATGCCGGTAATATGTCCGTTTTGGATAAGTAAATGTTCAAATCGAACATATAAGAGATACGCGGCGATGATCAATTTGGACAGCATTTGGAGGAACGTCACATGGGCCGATCGAAATTATCCGGAACGGATATATCCACGTCGGCGCCCGCGAAGCGCGTACAGGAAAGACCCGGAAAACCGATGAATGCCATGGGAGGACATAGCTTCAGCGCACCCGCATCGCCACAGGCGAATGCCGATACGCTTGAGGTTTTGGACTTCCTCAACGAGTTCAGCAACGAGTTGGAGGGCGCGCTCGATGTTATCGCGCCAAACCCGCATCTGCGGATGGCGCTCTTTCTTCTGCAAGGCCATTTCACGGGAAAAACAGTCACCCCCACAGCGCTGATCGGCGCGAGCCGGGTGCCCTATGCGACGGCACGGCGACGCATGGGCGAGATGGTCGAGGCGGGCCTGATCGAGGAGCGCCCGCGCACCCAGACCGGCAAGAGCGTCTCC
This sequence comes from Roseivivax sp. THAF197b, assembly GCF_009363255.1. Lineage (NCBI taxonomy): Bacteria > Pseudomonadati > Pseudomonadota > Alphaproteobacteria > Rhodobacterales > Roseobacteraceae > Roseivivax > Roseivivax sp. THAF197b. The sequence continues at coordinate 2,096,863 of NZ_CP045318.1, forward strand.
CTTCATCCTAGTCAGAAGCTCCTCGATGAATGGCTGCAATTGTCGGGGCGGGTCCGGCGCATCGTGGAAGCCCGTTTCGCCGCCACCCCGCGAGACCGGGAGACGCGTGATTATTACTACGGCGGCAGCTACTCGGCCGCGCAATCCATCCCACCGCTCAGCGTCCTGTCCGAGCCCATCAAGGCCGCGGGCGGGATCCGTGTCCTCGTTCATGGCGACCCGACCTTCATGGTCATGGAAAACCTGAAACGTCAGTTCGAACAGGTGATCGGCACGGAGATCAGTCAGCGTGCCTTCTCCATCGACCGGCTGCGCGACGAGGCGCTGCGGAATGCCGAGCGCCCCGCCAGCCGGTACGACATCATTGCCGTCGACCTGCCCTGGATCGGGGAGTTCGCCGAACAAAACGTGCTGATGCCGATTGACGAGGCGATGGACCTCACCCGCGTTGATCCGGCCGATTTTCACACCGCCGGTTGGCAGGCCGCCCATTGGGGCGGGCGCGCCTATGGTGTGCCCGCCCAGACGACACCGGAGCTTCTTTTTTACCGCCGGGACATGTTCGCGAAAGCAGGTCTCGAGCCGCCGACGACGACGGACGCCCTGCTTGAGGCCGCGCGACACCTGCACGAGCCGCGCCGCCGCCGCTACGGCATTGCGTGGAACGCGGCGCGCGGCACGGCGCTCGGGCATACCGTCCTGATGACACTCGCGGATTTCGGGCAGCCGGTTCTGAACCTGCCCAGGATCGCCGGCGGATATGGGACGGACCACCTCGCGGCAGGTGAGTATCGCCCGACCATCGATACCGAGGCAGGCCTGCGCGCGGCGGAATTCTTGCGCGAACTCTTGCAATACTCACCGCCCGACATCCTGTCGATGTCCTGGTACGAGCGCATCCGACCCTACGCCGCAGGCACCGTCGCAATGGCCTACGGGTACACGCTGCTCGCCCCGTATTTCGAGTTGGATGAAATGTCGCCGGCCTATGGCCAGACGGGCTTTCTGCCCCACCCCGCAGGGCCCGGCGCAAGCCAGATCGCGCCCGTGGGGGGATATGTCCTGGGCATTCCCGCCAATATCGCGCCGGAGCGGCTCCCGGCTGCGGTCGAGGCGCTGTCGGTCTTCACGTCGCCGGGCGCGCAGAAGCTTTACGTGCAGAACGGCAGCCGAACCAATCCGCGTTATTCGGTCGGCTCGGACCCCGATGTGCGCCGCATATCGCCGATCTTCGAAGCGATAGACACGATGTCCTGGCGCGACGAGCTGCAGTTCTGGCCACGCCCCCCCGTGCCCGAGATCAACGACATCATCCGCATCTGCGGGGAGGAATTCCACGACATGCTGCGCGGGCTCACGACCCCGCAGGAAACTTTGCGCCAGGCGCAGGAACGGGCGGATGCCCTGATGCGAACGGACCGGGCGCCCTAATCTGAGGAGGAGAGACCATGGACCCCAATCGCTTGAAAGGTAAGAACATCCTGATTACCGGTGCCGCTCGCGGCATGGGTGCCGCCAATGCCGAGGCCTTCGCGGCACAGGGCGCCAATGTGTGTCTCGGGGATCTCGATCTGGGCGAGGCGCAGTCGGTCGCCGACCGGATCAACGCCGCGGGCAATGGAAAGGCCATCGCCGCCAAGATGGACGTGACCAAGCGCGCGGACAATGCCGCCGCTGTTGCGGCCACGGTCGACGCTTTCGGCTCGATCAATGTCGGGCTCTTCAACGCGGGCCTGAACAAGCCCCGGTTCTTCATGGATATCGATGAAGACAACTGGGACATGATCATGAACGTCAACACCAAGGCGATGTGGCTCGGCATGCAGGAGACAGCCAAGCAAATGATCGCGCAGGGTCCGATGGAGGATCATCCCTACAAGCTCATCAATGTGGGCTCCATCGCCTCGCGGAAGCCGCTGGTGGACGTCACGGTCTATTGCACGTCGAAATACGGCTGCTTGGCACTTACGCATTGCGGCGCCATCGGCCTGGCCGAGCACAACATCACCGTGAATGGATACGCACCGGGTGTCGTCGTCACGCCGCTTTGGGAGCAACTCGACAAGGATCTCGTCGATATCGGCTTCAAGCAGAAGGAAGGCCAGGCCTACGAGGACATCGTCCGCGATGCCCTGCAAATCAAGCGCGTGTCCTATCCCAAGGACATCACCGGCACCGCCTCGTTCCTCGCCTCCGACGACAGCGATTACATGACGGGCCAGATGGTCCACATCGATGGCGGCTGGTGCATCCAGTAACGCACTGATCCCGAATACAATTCATCAATCAATAACGGGCCGCCCGAGCGACCCGAAGGAGATGTCTCATGTCACGCGCATTGATGCCCAACATGCTCACCCCGCAAGATCTCGAACCCAATTGGCGCTGGGAGGGCAAGTTGCCTGCGTCGGGGCACATGTCGGTCGATTTTGAACGCCGGATCGACCATGACCGGCTGCGTCGCTACCGTCTGGCGCGCACACGGCAATCGCTGCAAAACTCGCCCGCGGGATCGCTGCTGCTGTTCGACGTGAACAACATCCGCTACGTCAGCGCCACCAAGATCGGCGAATGGGAACGGGACAAGATGTGCCGCTTCTGCCTGCTGACCGGAGACGATTCACCTTACGTGTGGGATTTTGGCTCGGCCGCGGTCCACCATCAGAAATACTCTGACTGGCTCGAACCGGATCATTGCCTCGCGGGTGTGGTCGGAATGCGCGGCACCATTCCGCCCGAGTTCGGGCTGATGCGCAAATATGCCAAGATGATCGCCCAGCTCATCAAGGATGCGGGCATGGCCGACATGCCGGTGGGCGTGGACTACGCCGAAACGGCGATGTTCCACGCGCTGCGGGAAGAGGGTCTGAACGTGGTCGACGGCCAGCAGATCATGCTGGCGGCGCGCGAGATCAAGAACTGGGACGAGATCCAGCTTCTCACCCAGGCGGCAAGCATGGTCGATGGCGTCTACCACATGATTTACGAAGAGCTGAAACCGGGCGTGCGCGAGAACGATATCGTCGCGCTGTCGAACAAGATGCTCTACGAGATGGGCTCGGACGACGTCGAGGCGATCAACGCGATCTCGGGCGAGCGCTGCAATCCGCATCCGCACAACTTCACCGACCGCTATTTCCGTCCCGGCGATCAGGCCTTCTTCGACATCCTGCAATCCTACCAGGGTTACCGGACCTGCTATTACCGGACCTTCAATATCGGACGCGCCACACCCGCGCAGAACGATGCCTATGTGAAGGCGCGCGAATGGATCGACGCATCGATCGAGATGATCAAACCCGGCGTCTCGACCGACAAGGTCGCCGAGGTCTGGCCCAAGGCCGAGGAGTTTGGCTTCCCGAACGAAGATGCCGCCTTCGGTCTGCAATTTGGCCATGGGCTGGGGCTTGCGCTGCATGAACGGCCCATCATCAGCCGCGCGGTGAGCCTCGATCATCCGATGGAGATCCAGACCGGCATGGTCTTCGCGCTCGAGACCTACTGCCCGGCCGCGGACGGCTATTCCGCCGCGCGGATCGAGGAAGAGGTCGTCGTCACCGAGACCGGGTGCGAGGTGATCTCGCTCTTCCCGGCCGAAGACCTGCCCATCGCGAACCGGTACTGACATGGGCAATCCGTTCGACCTGACAGGCCGCAAGGCCCTTGTCACCGGCGGCGCGACCGGCATCGGCGAGGGCATCGCCCTCGGCCTTGCCTCCGCCGGGGCGGATGTGGCGCTGACCTATCGAAGCCACGCGCCTGAAAGCACGATCGCGAAAATCGAGGCGCTTGGCCGCAAGGCGGCCGCCGTGAAGGCCGATTTCACAGGCATGAATGAGGCCGCCGCCGAGAAGGTGACGGATTTCGCGGCCGACGCGCTCGGCGGGCTCGATATCCTGGTGAACAACGCGGGCATCATCCACCGGGAGGATTCGGTGGAGATGCCTCTTGCTGACTGGCAGCGCGTGATCTCGGTCAATCTCGACTCGGTCTGGCTCCTGAGCCAGGCCGCCGGGCGGCGCATGGTGGCGCAGGGCTCGGGCAAGATCGTGATCGTGTCCTCTGTCCTCGGCTCGCAGGGCGGATTGCGCGTGCCGGCCTATGCGTCGAGCAAACACGCGGTGATCGGCCTCACGCGCGCGCTCTGCAACGAATGGTCGCCGCACCGCGTCAACGTCAATGCCATCGCGCCCGGCTATACCGCCACGGACAACACGCAGGCGCTTCGGGACGATCCCGAGCGTTCCAAGGCGCTTCTGGACCGCATCCCCGCGGGGCGCTTTGCCGATCCTTCGGAAATGGCCGGGGCTGCCGTGTTCCTCGCCTCCGACGCCGCCAGCTATTGCCATGGCAGCGTCGTGACGGTCGACGGCGGCTGGCTGGCACGCTGAGGAAAGAGAGATGACACAGACACTTGACGGAAAAACCGCCCTGGTCACCGCAGCCGGTGCAGGCATCGGACGCGCCTCGGCCGAGGCACTGGCCAGGCTTGGGGCAAATGTCGTGGCCACCGATATCGACGGCGATGCGGTCGCGCGCCTCGCCGCCGGTCACGACCGCATCACCGCCCACAGGCTCGACGTGCTCGACACCGAGGCGGTGACCGGACTGATCGCGTCGCTGCCGACCATCGACATCCTCGTGAACTGCGCGGGCTGGGTGCATGACGGCACCATCCTCGATTGCGATGACGGCGTCTGGGACCGCGCTTTCGCGCTCAACGCCAAGGCGCTTTTCGGCATCACCAAGGCGGTCCTCCCGGGCATGCGCGAGAAAGGGTCCGGCTCGATCGTCAACATCGCCTCCATCGTCTCGAGCCAGAAGGGCGCACCCCGCCGGTTTGCCTACGGAGCCTCGAAAGCGGCGATCATCGGCATGACCAAGTCCATCGCGGCCGATTTCGTAAAAGAAGGCATCCGCTGCAACGCGATTTGCCCGGGCACCGTACAGAGCCCATCGCTCGAAGAGCGCCTGAAGGCGACCGGCGATTTCGAGAAGGCCCTTGCCGCCTTCAAGGAGCGCCAGCCGATGGGCCGCCTCGGCACGCCCGAAGAGATTGCCGAAATGGTGTGTTATCTCGCGGGTGACCTCGCGGCCTTCACCACCGGGCAGGCCTTTGCCGTCGATGGCGGGTGGTCGACCTGATGGGACTGGACCGTGCCGCGTCGATTGACGATCTGCGCAGCCTGGCCAAACGGCGGATTCCCCGTTTCGCCTTCGACCTCGTGGATGGAGGCGCGGAGAACGAGCGCAATCTGCGACGCAATTCCGAAGCCTTCGAAGAGCTCGAGTTGACCCCGCGCTACATGCGCGATGTCAGCCGGATCGAAACAGGCACGCGTTTCCTGGGCCAAGATTACGCCCTGCCCTTCGGCATGGCCCCGATCGGCATGCTCAATGCCTTCTGGCCTGAAGCGGATGTGACGCTCGCTCGGCTCTGCAAACGCGAAAATATCCCTTACGTCGCCAGCTCTGCAGCCTCGACCACGCTCGAAAAACTCGCCGAAGCCGCGGACGGCAATGGCTGGTTCCAGCTTTATGTCTCGGGCGACGACGACGTGACCGAAGGCCTGATCGCGCGCGCCGAGGCGGCGGGATACGAGGTGATGGTCGTCACCGCCGACGTACCAGCCGCGGGCAAGCGCGACCGCGACATCCGCAATCAGCTTGCCGTGCCCTTCCGCTTCACGCCGGAAGTGGTGCTGCAATGTGCAATGAACCCACGCTGGGCACTCACAAGCCTGTCGCACGGCACGCCCAACATTGCCAATTATGCGGATCTGCTGAAGAGCGCGACGTCCTATGCCGATGTCCAAAAGACGCTCATCACCGCGCGCTTTACCTGGGAAGACCTGAAAAAGCTGCGCGCGCGCTGGAAGGGCAAACTCCTGGTCAAGGGTATCCTGCACCCCAAGGACGCGGTGAAATGTGCGGATTTGGGCTGCGACGGGATTATCGTTTCCAACCATGGCGGGCGCCAGGTGGCGTTCGGCCCGCCCACCATCGAAGCCTTGCCCGGCATTGCACAGGCCCTCGCCGGAAGGATCCCCGTGGCCATCGATAGCGGCGTGCGTCGCGGCGCGGACGTTTTGCGGGCCAAGGCATCAGGCGCGGATTTCGTCTTCGCCGGTCGGGCGCTGGCCTATGGCGTTGGCGCCGGCGGCGCAGACGGCGCACAGCGTGCGATGGACATCCTCAACCTCGAGCTCGTTCGGGCTCTGGGTCAGTTGGGCGCCGCCTCATTCGAAGACGTCGCGAGCAAAGTTTGACGCGCTGATGTCGCCCCTTTCGCCTTTGCGCGGATAGCCGGATCCGGCCGCGCATGACGACGACGGCGATCTGTGCGATCATCGCCCAAATCGGGACGGTGTGGAGGGGAGCAACATGCGGATCGGGGTGATCGGATGCGGAACCATCGCGCGGGCTGCCATCGAAGGAATCGCGCAGGACGATCATGACATCACCGTCTCGGAGCGCGGCGCGCGCCATGCGGCGTTCCTTGCGCAAACATACGACAACGTCTCGATTGCGGACAATCAGGGCGTCGTCGATGCCAGCGACGTTCTGCTTCTGGGCTTGATGGCCGAGACCGCGCAGGAGGTTTTGCAGGCGCTGACATTCCGAGCCGATCAGAACGTCATCACCTTCATGGCGGGCGCGACCCTTGAAGAGGCGGATGCCTGGGTCAGGCCCGCACGAGCCACGGCGATCATGATGCCGTTTCCGGGCATCGCGCAAGGCGGAACGCCGATCATGATGTTCGGCCAGACCGACCTCGTGGCGCAGATCTTCGGAACGCGGAACACGCTTTTCCCGCTGCACAGCGCGGATGAGATGGCCGCATATCTGTGCGCGCAGGCCGTCTTGTCGCCAGTCGCGCGGATGGTTGGCGATGCGGCAGACTGGCTTGGCAGCCGGGTGTCCGACGCAGCGCAGGGCGAGGCCTTCCTGCGCATACTGATCGCCTCGAACCTGTCGGGCATGGAATGTGGGCCGCTGATCGACGCGCTCAATGCGCCGGGCGGCTACAATCAAAGGCTGCGGGTGCACATGGAAGATCAGGGCATGCGGTCCGCGATCCGGAGCGGTCTCACTTCGCTTGAAGACCGCTAGACTGGCCTGGCTGCCAGATCAGTGATCGCAGCTTGAGATGGATCGCATATGCGGGGGTAACAGACGGCCGACGCCCCCTGCGTCGAAGCTCCCCGCCCCGCCAGCGGAGATATTCAACGATAAATCATGTCGATGCTGTCAAATGCCCCTTCCTTGAAATCCTCGATGAAGGCTTGGTGGTCGTGCTTGAGGCGGTCGGCAGTTTCCACCGTGAAGCGTATGAGGTCATCAACGAAAAGTTTGCGCGGCTCGCAGGCGGCGACGATGGACGGCTCGACATCGTAATCGACCTGCCCGAGATCGTCCGACAGCGCGTGCGCCTGCGCCAGAGCGCGCCCGCAGACATGCGCATAGGCGCGCCAGGTCTTCTTGGAGAGCTCATCAAGGTCGATATCGTCGCGAAACGGCGCCCGTTCGCGGCTCATGTAGCTTTCGCCCCAGATCTCCACCGCGCCGAAGAACACATCGCCATGAGCAAGCTGGACCTGCTGGCCATGTGCCACGCGGTCGCCCTTCTCGCCCGCGTCGAATTGCGTGGGCGGGGTCAGACCGGAAAGCGCCGAGCGCCGGGCCTTCTTGAATTCGACGATGATATCGTCCGTGGCATCCTTCGACGGCCCCTCGAGCAGGACATAGAAGCGCGGCAGACCGAGCGATGAGGTGCCCTGCCCGTGGCGCACGCAGACATCCTTCACGCGCAATTCGGGCGACCGGTCGGGCACATCGAGCTTGTTGGCCTTGGCGAGATCATTCACGGCCTGCTGGAACCTCGGGATTTCAGAGGAGATCGGCTGCAATTCATCATCGGCGCGAAACCCCTTGCCCGACGGCTTGAGATAATCGTCCCAGAGCCAATCCTTGCGCTCTTCCCAGGCCTCCTCGAAGAGGCGCCGGATCACTTTCGGGGAATTGTCCATCCGGAAGGCATCGGACTTTTCGGTCTCTTTCGAGGCGAAGAGCTCCATCGCTTCGAGGTAGCCTTTGACGAAGGCCTTCACGATCTTGCGCCGTTGCTTGCGGCTGAGATCCCCCTCCTCCTTGGCGGCCACCCAGAAGCCAACCGCGGCCCGTTTCAGATCCCAGGTGAAGGGCGCGTAGATGGCTTCGTCGAAATCGTTCACCGAGAAGATCGGCACGCCATCCTTGTTCGGCATCACGCCGAAATTCTCCGGATGCACGTCGCCCAAAGCCAGCACGGTCGGCATATGCGCATCCGTGCCGACCATGTCGCGATAGAACAGCAATTGCGTGCCGCGAAAGAACTTGAAACGCGATTCCGAGAGCTTGCGGAACTTGTGCCGCGCGCCGGGCGACTCGGCTTCGATTCGGGTCTGGTGATCCTCGCGCAAGGTGGAGCGGACATGATGCCGCCGATCAAGGCCGGTCAGCATGCGCGGCGGCACGATTTCAGCGCCATCGGCGATCCGGCGGGCGAGATCCCGGAAGGCATCGACGCGGCCACCGGCCTTCATGACGGGCTGGACGATCTCTTCGCCCTGCCCCGTCTTCGTCTTTGTCTTGGAAGCGCCCGTGCTCCGGGCGGTTTTTGCCTTCGACGTCGTCTTCTGTGCAGCCATGAGTTCCTCCTGCGGGCTCAAGGCTCAACGCGTCCGGTGCCGATTGGTTTCTGCAAGCGGGTGGGCGTGGGCGCGCGTCACGCGCGTCACCCGACGAATATCGGTGCCGCGGCGCGGTTCGACGAGCGCAGGAATATCGCGCGAAATGACAAGGTCTGACGGGGTTGTACGCCGCGCGGCCTTCCAGCCGGACGCGCGACAGACCCTACCCGCCGAAGCCCGTGCGTCCGGCGCCCGACGCGCCGAAGCCACCACGGGAGGCCGCCGTGGCGCGGGTCATGGGGGTCTGGCCCATCGTGGTCGCGGGGCGCAGGAATTGCGACGTGCTCATCTTGGTCGCACCGCGATTGTTGGAAAAGACACTGGTCCGGGCGGCATTGGTGTAGCGCCCGTCCGAGGTCTTGTAGAGCGGCTGGGCCGCCGCCATCCCGGCGCGCCCGCTCATCGCATTGCCAATCAGGTAGCCTGCCAGCAACGGCATGAAGATGCCGCTCGATCCGCCCTGTGTCGCGGCCGCTTCGGAGCCGCAGGCGCCTTCGCCATGCTGCTCTTCGCAGACGGCCAGGCTGTCGTAGCGCGGGGCCGCCTCGACGTGCAGAGCTTCGGCTTGGGCAAAGGATGTCTCGCAATCCTGCGCGGTGACCATCCCGCTCGGCGAGGCCTGATCGAGGCAGCTTTGCAGATCCGGGAACGCCGCCGCATCCACCTGTTCCTCGCGACAGCCCGCAAGGGTGAAGGCCGCAGCGCCCACGATCGCGATGGCAACTCGGTTGGATCGTTTGGTCATGGAGCCTGTCTTCCTTTCGGCGGGGCGAGGTGCTGATTGCGTCATACAGAAATATAGTGCGGCTTGAAGCGGGATAAATCTTGGGTAATGCGGGAGTGATCTTCCCGGATACCGATGCCGACACAGGCCTGCCCCACGATCCAGGCCCCGATGACCGGGCGAAACCCGTCGAATTGCGGCAAGGGCGCATAGGCCTGAACGATCCGGGGATGCTCCGCATACTCGGTGTTCTTGGCCTCCTCGATCACCTGCCCCGATTTGTGGATCGAGACGGAGGCCCCTTCCCGCGAGAGGATCGGCTTGCGCACATGGGCCGCGGCCAGTTGCGCCTCCGCGCGCCCGAAGGCCGGGGCGATGTCCGGCGCGGCCGCCCCCTGCCCGGTCATGGCCTCGGCGATATCGGCCTCGAAAAAGGCGGGCAAAAGGTTCGGATGCCCTTCGAACATCTGCCACAGAACCGGCAAGAGCCCCTTGTTGGACAGAAGCGCCTTCCATGCGGGCTCCAGAAACAGGCAGCCTGATCCGGCGATGTGGTCCGCATAGGGATCCCGCAAGAGGTCTTCCCAAGGATAGAGTTTGAACAGCACCGCGATCCGGCGATCCTGATCGTCGAGGAACTGGCCGTCTTCGCTCAGCGCGATCTGGTCGAGATTGCAGTAATGCGCCCCGAGCCCTGCCTCGCGCGCGGCCCAGCCCATGGCTTCGACCGTGCCGTAGTCTTCCGGGTTGTCGGCAATCGCAGTGAAATGCAGGTCGCTTCCGGCCTCGAAGACCGCGCCGAAACGGGCGACCAGCGCCTCGTGAATGCCGTTGAACTGATCGCAGCCCTCGGCCAGAACGCCCGCCTGCAATTGATCCTCCAGCCATTGCCATTGAAAGGCGGCGCTTTCGTATAGCGAGGTCGGCGTATCGGCGTTGTATTCCAGCAATTTGGCCGGTGCCTTGCCGTCATAGGCAAAATCGAACCGGCCATATATTTCCGGATCGCCCCGTCGCCAGCTTTCGGCGATCAGATCGCGATGAGCCTCGGGGATCGCAAGCCGGTCCATCAGGCGTTCGCTGGTGACGATCTCGGCCACGGCCTGGCGGCACATGTCGTGAAGCTCCGTCGCGGGATCTTCCAGGTCGGTCTCGATCTGTTCGAGCGTGAATGCATAGGCCGAGGTTTCATCCCAGTAAGGCGCGCCATGCATGTCGGCGAAGGTGAACCCCACCTCCTTGGCATGGTCCCGCCAATGGGGGCGTTCGGGAAGAGTGATCTTCTGCATCTATGCGGTCCTCGGCTTTCCCCGCCGCTTTAACCGCTGCCGGGCATCGACGCCATCGGCATCGTGGGCGGCCCGTCGCGCTGCTTGCCGTCAGGGCTTGCCTGTTTCGTCCTCGCTCCGGTCCCGGATTTCATCGTAGCTGCTCGGGTCGAATTCGTCGGGATCAAAGGCCTCTTCGTCATCGGCGATCCCGGTCAGGTAGGTCGTCCCGGTGGTCTCGTCATAGGCCAGCCCGTAGGTCGCGCGGCCTTCGGACTTGTAGCGTCGGTATTCGTGGATCGCGGCGAAGATGACGACCAGCACGATGGGCGACAGGATGATGAGGGCGATAAGCTTCTCTGACATCGAGATGCTCCTTCAGGGGCAGTTCGGCAGTGTTTCGGGCGGGCGGCGCGTGCGGATCTGGCCTCGTGTCGCAAGGCGCACGGTGGCCCGGCTGTGCGAGCGAGACGCGGAGCAGGCAATCAGAGCGGCCCCCGGTTGAGGGATTTCGCAGCGCTCGCTCGGTGTATTCTGCATCACATGAGGCTAACGAGAACCCGACCGCAGGACAACTCCTGCGGGAAGGCGCGGCTTTGTGCTGCGCTTGGCCTTGCCAGGGTCGCCGGTGGTACGACAGAAACGCAGGTCACATGTCGCTTGTCTGGACCATGCAGAGCCCTGATATGAAACGATTTTTCCCATGTTGCGACAGAGCGCGGCGCACGATTGGGATGGTCGGCGCCGCGATCCCGCACGCCTCAAGACCACTCAAAACCCATGCTCGGCGCGGCGAGCCCTATTGTCGCAGCCTGCCCGATCCCCCCCGTCAGAGCACGATCGCCGCCAGCGCCCGCTCGGCCGTGTGGACCGCGCTCATCGCCGCGAGCGCGGAGCTGCGCGGATTGTCCGGCAGGGAATTGCCCTCGATCCGGAAGGTGAAGCGCCCGAAATCGCCCGTGGCCTCAACCTCGTGGATGTTCTGCGTCACGGTCGGATCGGCGATCAGCGCAACCTTCGTGGCGTCGAACCCGATGCCCGCAAGAGCCACCGCTGCCGCGACGTTGGCATTCTTGGGATACTGCCTGGCCGCGACCCGCGCCGTGCCTTCGAAATGCGTGACCGGCGCATCGCCCATGGCGGCAAGATCGACGACAGCCTCGGCGGGCGATCCGGCCCAGCCCATGGGCGGTTTGCGCCCGATATAGGTGACGCTTTCGAGCGCGCCGATCCGGGCCGATGACAGACAATCGAGCGCACCGATGGCTCCGCTGGCCAGGTGCAGACGGGCGCCGCCCGCCTTGGCCGCGATGTCTAGCGCGTCGAACAGCGCCTGGTCCGCCAAGGCGCCAAGCGACAGCGTGGTAAGGTCATATCCCGCCTGCAAAAGGCCCGGCCCGTGTTCGCTCAGCCCCGAATGCCCGGCGCAATCGATGACGTGGCGCACATGGGCGGGCATGTCCGCGTGGGTTGCGATCCGAAGCGGGCTCGCCTGATCCGCTTCCCCCATCGCCTCAAGGCGCGCCGGGCGCAGGATCTGGGCGGCGACATGATGGCCGCGCTCGCTCAGGCGGCGGAGGACATATTGCGCGATGGCACCGTTTCCGATGATGGCGAAGGTCATCTGCAAGCTCCTTGGATGCAGGCGGGGCGCGGGGGCGGTCGTCGCGCGCGGTGCGGCGAAGGTATCTTGCGTTTCGGAGGACCGGCAATAGGGTGTCGGCGTATGAGCCGCGTCGGACCTCCGCGCGCGCCGCCGGGAGGAATGCGCCCATGTTCGATCTGCTTGTCGTGAATGCGACCCTGCCCGATGGCCGCACGGATCAGAGCGTCGGCATCCGCGCGGGCCGCATCGTCGAGATCGCCACCGGTTTGCAGGCCGAGGCGGGTCGGGTCATCGATGCGGGCGGCAACCTTCTGAGCCCGCCCTTCGTCGATCCGCATTTCCATATGGACGCCACCCTGTCGCTGGGTCTGCCCCGCATGAACAGGTCCGGCACGCTCCTCGAGGGCATCGCCCTCTGGGGCGAGTTGCGTCCGACGCTGACGAAGGATGCCGTGGTCGAACGAGCCCTGCGCTACTGCGATCTGGCGATTTCCAAGGGGTTGATGGCGGTGCGCAGCCATGTCGATGTCTCCGATCCCGAGCTGGTGACGGTCGAGGCGCTGCTGGAGGTGCGCGACAGCGTGGCCCCCTATCTCGATCTTCAGCTCGTGGCCTTTCCGCAGGACGGCTATTACCGCTGCCCCGAGGCCGTTGAGGCGCTCGACCGCGCGCTCGATATGGGTGTCGACGTGGTGGGCGGCATCCCGCATTTCGAGCGCACGATGGAGGCGGGCCGCGCCTCCGTGGAGGCCTTGTGCCGGATCGCGGCGGATCGCGGGCTGCGCGTCGACATGCATTGCGACGAGACCGACGACCCCCTTTCGCGCCACGTGGAGACGCTGGCCGAGCAGACGATCCGCTTCGGCCTTGAGGGCCGGGTTGCGGGCTCGCACCTGACCTCCATGCATTCGATGGACAATTATTACGTCTCGAAGCTGCTGCCGCTGATGGCCGAGGCGGAGATGGCCGCGATCCCGAACCCGCTGATCAACATCATGATCCAGGGGCGCCACGACACCTATCCCAAGCGGCGCGGTCTGACGCGCATTCCCGAACTGATCGCCGCCGGGATCTCCGTCGGGCTGGGCCAGGATTGCGTGATGGATCCGTGGTATTCGATGGGCACGGGCGATCTTCTGGACGTGGCGCATATGGCCGTGCACGCGACGCAGATGGGATCGCAGGCCGACAAACGCACGCTTTTCGATGCGGTGACGGTCAATTCCGCGCGCATCCTTGGCTTGCAGGATTACGGGCTCGAGGTCGGCTGCCATGCGGACATGGTTCTGCTGCAAGCGCGCGACGCTGCCGAAGCCATCCGCCTGCGCCCGAACCGTCTGGCAGTGATCCGGCGCGGCAAGGTCATTGCGGAGACCGCGCCCGAGATCACGCGCCTGTCGCTGGACGGACGGCCCGGCTCTCTGGACCCTGCGGAATACGTGCCGCGAAGCGCCTCGTAAGTGCCGACAGCGCCCCGCCTAATTTGGCAGCAATCCGCGCCATTTGCCCATGTCTTGTGCAGACGAGCCTTGACAGAACCCGCATCCGCGGGAGGGTTGGAGCAGAATAAAGCGGTCGGCGCCCCTGCCCGACACGCGACCGACCACCAGGGAGATAAAAATGATCCGCACCACGATTAATCGCCGCCGCCTGCTCAGCACCGGGGCCGCGCTGACGGCCACCACGCTTGCCGCACCGTCGCTTCTGCGCGCGCAATCGGCACCGGTGAAGCTCGCAGGGATCCATGCCTCTCCGGTCGAGAATGCGTGGAACTCCGTCCTGCATGCCGCGATGCTGAACGCAAACGAGGAAGGCGTGATCGAGTACACCTTCTCCGAAGGGGTTTCGGGCACGGATTACCCGCGTGCGATGCGCGAATTTGCGGAGGCGGGCAATGTGCTGATCGTCGGCGAAAGCTACGCGGTCGAGCGTGAGGCGCGCGAAGTGGCGGCGGATTATCCCGACACGGCCTTCCTCATGGGCTCGTCGGGCGAGGCGTCGGGCGACAATTTCGGCGTCTTCGGCACCTGGAACTGGGAAGCGGCCTATCTCGCGGGCATGCTCGCGGGCCGGATGACGCAATCGGGCATCGTGGGCAGCGTCGGCGCGATCCCGATCCCCGAGGTCAACATGCTGATCAACGGCTTTGCGGACGGCGTGAAGCGGACCAATCCCGACGCGCAGCATCTTGTGAGCTTCATCGGCACCTTCTTCGACCCGCCGAAGGCCCGTGAGGCCGGTCTGGCGCAGATCGATGCGGGCGCGGATATCCTCTTCGGTGAGCGGATCGGCACGGCGGATGCCGCGGCAGAACGGGGCGTCCCGGCCATCGGTTCGCTCATCGATTACACGCCGCGCTATCCCAACACGGTCTTTGCCAATGCGCTCTGGTCCTTCCGTCCGCTCGTCGATGCGGCACTGGCCGATGCGGTGGCAGGCAATCCCACGGGCAAGAATTACACCCCGCTCAGCCTGATGAAGGATGGCGGCAACGACATCTCGTATCAGGCCGACATGGTCCCCGCGGAATTCGCAGCCGAGATGGAAGAGGTGCGCGCGGCGATCAAGGCCGGGGAATTCGAGGTGCCGCGCAATTTCGACGAGCCTGCCTGATGCGGCAGAAGACGGCCCGCCTTCCCCAGGGAGGGCGGGTGTGAGCCGGGTTCTCGAACTCAGTGGCATCACCAAGCGCTTCGGCGACACGCTGGCCAATGACGACGTGTCGCTGCATCTCGATCGGGGTGAAATCGTGGCCCTTCTGGGCGAGAACGGCGCGGGCAAGACCACGCTGATGTCGATCCTCTTCGGCCATTACACCGCCGATGCGGGCAGCGTGCGCGTCGAGGGCGCCACCTTGCCGCCGGGCCGGTCGCGCGCGGCCATTCAGGCGGGTGTCGGCATGGTGCACCAGCATTTCGCGCTGGCGGCCAACCTGACCGTGCTCGACAACATCATGACCGGGACGGAGCCGCTTTGGCGGCTGCGCTCGGACCGGGCGGGCGCGCGGACCAAGCTTCTGGCGCTGTCGGAAAAGTTCGGATTGCCGGTCGATCCCGACGCCACGATTGCCGATCTCTCGGTCGGCGAACGCCAGCGCGTCGAGATCCTGAAGGCGCTCTTCAACGATGCGCGCATCCTCATCCTTGACGAGCCCACGGCGGTGCTGACCGCGCCCGAAGCCGAGCGGCTCTTCGCGACTTTGCGGGATATGGCGGCACGCGGCCTGTCGCTCATTTTCATCAGTCACAAGCTGCACGAGGTCATGTCGGCCTCGGACCGTGTGGTGGTCCTGCGCGGCGGGCGGGTCGTGGCTGAACGCGCCACCGCGCAGACCTCGAAACACGAGCTCGCCGAGTTGATGGTGGGCCGCGCAGTCCAGCGGCCCGAAAGCCCGCCTGCCGCCCCCGGCGCGATCCGGCTCGAGGCGCGGGATGTGCATCTGACGCCCGCCTCGGGCACGGCGCTCAAGGGCATCGACTTCACCCTGCGCGCGGGCGAAACGCTCGGCATCATCGGCGTTTCGGGCAATGGCCAGGGCGCGCTTGCGGGGCTGGTCTCGGGCCTGCACGCGCCGGAACGCGGCAGCTTTCTTGTCCAGGGAAAGCCGCTCGCGACGCATGACGTGCCGCATGCCATCGCCGCGGGTATCGGACGCGTGCCCGAAGACCGGCAGGCCGAAGGCACGCTCGGTGACATGAGCACTTGGGAGAACGTCGTTCTCGAACGGCTCTGGTCGCCCGAATTCTCCCGCAGGGGCATTCTGCGCCGCGGAGCCGCAAGGGCCGCGACTCGAAAGATCATCGCGGATTACGATGTGCGCGGCGCGACCGTCGACGGCCGCGTGCGCCTGCTGTCGGGTGGAAACATGCAGAAGCTGATTCTCGGGCGGGTGCTGGAGACGCAGCCCGACATCCTCGTGGCCGCACAACCGAGCCGCGGGCTCGATGAAGGGGCCATCGCGGGCGTGCATCGCCGCCTGATCGAGGCGCGGGATCGCGGGGCCGCCGTGCTGCTGATCTCGGAGGATCTTGACGAGGTCATCACACTCGCCGACCGGATCTGCGCCATCGTGGGTGGACGTCTCTCCCCGCCCATCCCGTCGGAAAAGGTTGATGCCCGTACGTTGGGCCTGATGATGTCGGGCGACTGGTCCGTGACCGAGGAGGTCGCCCATGCGGTTTGAACGGCGCGACAGCGTGCCCCCGGCGCTGACGGTGCTCGCGCCCATCTGCGCCGTGCTGGCCGCGCTCGTCATCGCGGGCGGGCTGATCGCGCTTGCCGGGCGCAACCCGGTGACCGCATACGGGTTGATCCTGCAGGGTGCTTTCGGCTCGCGGCTCGGGCTGACCGAGACGCTGACCCGCGCGACGCCGCTCATCCTGACGGGGCTCGCCGCCGCCGTCGCCTTCCGCGCGCGGCTGTGGAACATCGGTGGCGAGGGACAATTCTACATGGGCGCGCTGGCCGTGCCCGCCATCGGCCTTTTGCCCTTCGTGGCAGGCGCGCCTGCCCCTATCGCCATCCTGATTTGCCTGATCGCGGGCGCGCTTGCCGGGATGGTGCTGCTCTTGGGCCCGGTGATCCTGAAACTGCGCTTCGGCGTCGACGAGGTGGTGACGACGCTGCTTCTGAACTTCGTCGTGGTACTGTTCGTGTCGATGATGATCGAGGGCGCGCTGAAAGACCCCCTCGCCTTCGGCTGGCCGCAATCGGTGCCGGTGCCGCCCGCCGCGGAGCTGCCGCAACTCGTGGATCGCACGCGCCTTCATGCGGGGCTTCTGATCGCCCTCGCATTGCCCCTGGGCGTCTGGTGGCTGCAATCGCGCACCGTCTTCGGCCTGCAATCGCGCGCGGCGGGTCTGAATGCGCGGGCCGCTGCGTTTGCGGGCGTGCCGCTGGCGCGCACGTTGATGCTGGTGGCGTGCCTTTCGGGCGGGCTTGCAGGCCTTGCAGGCGCGATCGAGGTCATGGGCGTGAAGGGCTACGTCACCACGGACCTGTCGCCCAATTACGGCTATGCGGGCATCGTTATCGCCATGCTCGCGCATCTGCATCCCCTGGGCGTGATCGCCGCCGCGCTCTTCTCGGCGGTGATGTTCGTGGGCGCAGATTCCATGAGCCGCGCGCTCGGCGTGCCGTCCTATATCGCCGACGTGATCGTGGCGCTGTCACTGCTGACGATGCTGGTCGCGATCTTCCTGACGCAATACCGGGTGCGGCGATGAGCGTGATCCTCGATATCCTGCTGTCCGTCGGCATGTGGGAGGCGGTGCTGCGCATCGCGACGCCGCTCATTTTCGGCACGCTGGGCGCGCTCTTGTGCGAACGGGTGGGCGTTCTGAACCTTGGCATCGAGGGGGTGATGGCCTTCGGCGCGATGATCGGCTGGCTGACCGTCTATTCGGGCGGCGACCTTTGGGCCGGGATGGCGGCGGCCGCCCTGGGCGGTGCGGTCTTCGGGCTCTTGCACGGACTTCTGACCGTGTCGCTGGGTCTGAGCCAGCATGTGACCGGCCTCGGCATCACGCTCTTTGCGTCGAGCTTTGCCTATTACATCTTCCGCCTCGCCGTGCCGACCGCCAGCTCTCCGCCCACGATCGAGCCCTTTCGCCCGCTGCCCGTGCCTGTCCTGTCCGACCTGCCGGTGCTCGGGCCCATCCTGTTCAACCAGACAGCGCCCACCTACCTCGCGCTCATCCTCGTCGCGTTTCTGGCCTGGATGCTCTACCGCACGCCGCTTGGCCTTGCGATCCGCATGACGGGTGAGAACCCGCGCGCGGTCGATGCACAGGGCATCGATCCCATCGCCCTGCGCATCGCAACGATCGCCGCGGGCTCCGCGTTGATGGGCCTGGCCGGGGCGTTCCTGACGCTGGCGGCGTTCAATTCCTTCTTTCCGACCATGGTACAGGGGCGCGGCTGGGTCTGCATCGCGCTGGTGGTCTTCGCGCTGTGGCGGCCGGGACGCGCGCTTCTGGGGGCGCTGCTCTTTGCGTTCTTCGATGCGTTTCAGCTGCGCCTGCAGACGGCGGTCGACGACATTCCCTATCAGCTGTTCCTGATGATGCCGTACCTCTTGTCGATCCTCGCACTGATCGTGATGGCGCGGCGCGCCAAGGTCCCGCAGGCGTTGATGCAGCCCTACCGACGCGGCGAGCGCTGAGGGCGCTTTCCAATAGTGCGATCGGCAGAGACTGGCGATTGTGCGCTATTCGGCGGCGAGCCGCATGCTGGCCATCAGCGCGTGGAACTTCTCGCCCTGCACGGAGACATGCGCCCGCAGAAGTCGCGCGGCCTCATCCCCGTCGCCTGCGGCCAGCGCGGCCACGATCCGCTCATGCTCATCCATTGATTGCTTGAGACGCCCGCGAAAGCGCAGCTGCATCCGCCGGTAGGGGCGCAACCGGCGCTGCATCCGCAGGCATTCCGCCTCCACGAAGGCATTGCCCGATTGGCTGTAGATCGCGGCATGGAACGTCTCGTTCTCGGAATAGTAGAGATCGCTGTCGCCTGCCGCGACCGCATCGTTGCAACGGGCGTTGATCCGCGCCAGCGTCTCGAGGGCGGCATCGGAGATGCGCAGGGCCGCGAGGCGCCCGGCCGTGCCCTCCATCTCGCCCATGAATTCGAACATCTGCACAAGCTCCACCGCATCGGGCTGGCGCACAAAGGCGCCCCGGCGCGGACGATGCTCCACAAGGCCCGAATTGGTCAGGCGCTGCAACGCCTCGCGGATGGGCGTGCGCGAGACCGAGAACCGCTCCGCCAGACGCGTCTCGTCGAGGCGGGCGCCCTGTTCGATGGCCCCTTCCAGGATCAGCGTTTCAAGCTGGTCGGCCACGTCATCTGAAAGGTTCCTGTCCATTAGCGGAGCCTAGCGCGAGGCAATTGCGTGCGCAAGACTGACGTTCTTGCATACAAGAATGTTGACAAGCCATGCAATCGGGACACATGGTGCCCCAGCGTCAACAGGGCATTCCAAGGGAGGGATTTATGAAAACAACCATCGCAACCGCATTGGTCGCGCTGATGGCGGGTTCGCTGTCGGCCAACGCAACCGATCTGCGCCTGTCGCATCAATGGTCCGAAACGGATGTGCGCCACCAGGTCGCCAAGATCGTGGCCGACGAAGTCGCCGCCGCCGATGTCGACCTCGAGATCCGCATTTTCCCCACGCAGTCGCTGTTCAAGGCGCGCGAGCAATATACGCCCCTGTCGCGCGGTCAGCTCGACATGACGGTTCTGCCCCTGTCCTATGCGGGCGGCCAGCAGCCCGCCTACAACCTCACGCTGATGCCGGGCCTCGTGAAGAACCACGACCATGCCGCGCGTCTCAACGAAAGCCCCTTCATGGAGGCGATCGAGGAGAAGATGGCCGAGGATGACGTGATGGTCCTCGTCCATGGCTATCTCGCGGGCGGTTTCGCGGGCAAGGATGGCTGCATCACCGCGCCCGAGGATATCGACGGTCTGCAGACCCGCGCGGCGGGCAAGGCCTTCGAGCAGATGCTGGCGGGTGCCGGCGCCTCCATCGCCTCAATGGCGTCGTCCGAGATCTACAACGCGATGCAGACCGGCGTTCTCGATGCGGCGAACACCTCGTCCTCGTCCTTCGTGAGCTACCGCATCTACGAGCAGGTCGCCTGCTACACGCCCGCGGGCGATTACGCGCTGTGGTTCATGTATCAGCCGCTTCTCATCAACAAGTCGACCTTCGACGGGCTGACCGAAGAGCAGCAGCAGGCGCTGATGGATGGCGCGGCCAAGGCCGAAGCCTTCTACCTCGAAGAGGCCAAGAAGCAGGACGGCGAAAGCGCCGAGATCTTCGCGGAAGCGGGCGTCGAGATCGCCGCGATGACCGAGGAAGAGTTCAACGCCTGGCGCGCGCTGGCGCAGGAAACCTCCTACAAGGCCTTCGTCGACGAGACGCCGGGCGGCCAGGAGCTTCTGGACATGGCGCTGTCGGTCGAGTGATCCGACATCATGGCCGGGTCTGACCCGGCCCGATGCCGGGGGCCCTGCGCCCCCGGCCCATAGCTATAAAGCAAGACAAAAAACAAACGGGAGGGGTCACCACCATGGCGGGCGGATCTGTTACCTATGCGAAGGCGCAGACGGGCGGGAACCCGTTCCTGCGGGCCGTCGCTGCGCTGTCCACATTGGCGGGCTGGACGTCGGCGGCGATGATCGTCGCGGCGGTCGCCATCACCTGTCAGATGATCTTCATTCGCTTCGTGCTGAACGGCTCGACCGTGTGGCAGACCGAGGCGGTGATCTACCTGATGATCGCGGCCACCCTGATCGGCCTGCCTTACGTGCAGCGGCTGCGCGGACATGTGAACGTGGATCTGATTCCCATCGCCCTGCCCAAGGGCGCGCGCAAGGGCATGGCCATCCTGATGCTGTCCGTGTCGATCATCATCATTGCGGTGATGCTGTGGTACGGGTTCGAATGGTGGCACATCGCGTGGGAGCGCGGCTGGCGGTCGGACACGGTCTGGGGTGTCCTGCTTTGGAAGCCCTATATCGCCCTGCCCATCGGGCTTGCGCTGTTCCTCTTGCAACTCATTGCTGACCTCTACGCCCTGCTCATCGGCGTCGACAAGCCCTTCGGACTGGAGGACGAATAATGGATCCGCTGCTTCTGGGCGCAATCGTCGCCATTGCCACCATCGTCGTTCTGTTCTCGGGCGTCTCTGTCGCGGTCGGGTTGCTGATCGTCTCGGCGGGCTTCCTGATCATCTTCGACGGCGTGCGCTCGCTTGAGCTGATGCCGGAGATCCTGTTCGGCAAGCTCAACAATTTCGCACTCCTTTCGATCCCGATGTTCATCATCATGGGCGCGTCCATCGCCTCAACAAGGGCGGGCGCGGACCTCTATGAGGCGCTGGAGCGTTGGCTCACCCGCGTCCCCGGCGGGCTCGTCGTCTCCAACCTCGGGGCCTGTGCGCTCTTCTCGGCGATGTCGGGCTCATCGCCCGCCACCTGTGCGGCCATCGGCAAGATGGGCATCCCCGAAATGCGCCGCCGCGGCTATCCCGACGAAGTGGCCTCCGGCTCCATCGCGGCGGGCGGCACGCTGGGCATCCTGATCCCGCCCTCCGTCACCATGATCGTTTACGGCATCGCGACCGAGACCTCGATCGGGCGACTTTTCCTGGCGGGCGTCATCCCCGGCGCGATGCTGGTCGGGCTCTTCATGGCCTGGTCGCTCTATTCCACATGGCGCTCGGGCAATGCGCAGGTTCTGACCGCGGGCAGCTATACTTGGCGCCAGAAGGTCGAGATCCTGCCGCGCGTGCTGCCCTTCCTCGCCATCATCCTGGGCGTGCTCTACGCCATGTATGGCGGCATCGCGACACCGTCCGAGACGGCGGCCGTGGGCGCGCTTCTCTGCCTGCTGATCGCGATGGTGATCTACAAGCTCTGGAACCCCAAGGATTTGTGGGTGGTGCTGCGCGACTCGACCCGCGAGTCGGTGATGATCCTGTTCATCATCGCGGCGGCCGGCGTGTTCTCCTACATGCTGTCCTCGCTCTTCATCACGCAATCCATCGCGCAATGGATCGGTACGCTTGAGGTGAACCGCTGGGTGCTGATGGGCGCCGTGAATGTCTTCCTGCTGATCGCGGGCTTCTTCCTGCCGCCCGTGGCCGTGATCCTGATGGCCGCACCGATCCTCTTGCCGATCATCACCACGGCGGGCTTCGATCCGATCTGGTTCGCGGTGGTGCTGACGATCAACATGGAGATCGGCCTCATTTCGCCGCCGGTGGGCCTGAACCTGTATGTCATCAACGGGATCGCGCCGGATATATCGTTGAAGACGATCCTGCGCGGCTCCCTGCCCTACGTGGCCTGCATGATCGTGGCGATCATCCTGCTGTGCATCTTCCCGGGTCTTGCCACATGGCTGCCCGATGCGGTCATGGGCGCCGGGATATGAGCCTGCTTGCCGATCTTCTGACCACCGCCTTCGAGCGGAACAGGTCGCGGCGCGGCGGCCCCGGGGCGGATGCGCCGATGGAAAAGCTGACCGGCGCCCTGATCGGGGCGTCGGACGAGGTGTCGGTGCTGACGACAGCGGGCGATATCCTCGATCGCTACGCAGCACTCGACGATGCGGGACGGCTGGGTTTCTTCCGGCATCTGGCGGACGATCTGAACATCGAGCCTGCGCGCCTGCGCAAGGCGCTCGATGCCTATGAGGCGCAGCCCGCGCGGGACAGTTACCGCGCCTATATGGAGGCCTCCGAGCCGCCCCGGCAGGAACTCATTCGACGGCTGAACATGGTGCCCGGCGCCACGACGACGCTGGTGCGGATGCGTGCGGACCTTCTGCGGCTCGGGCGCGACGAAGATGCGCTGATGGCGCTCGATCTCGATTTCCGGCACCTCTTCGCGAGCTGGTTCAATCGCGGCTTTCTGGTGCTGAAACCGATCTCCTGGGAAAGCCCCGCGCATATCCTGCAGAAGATCATCGAATACGAGGCCGTGCATGCCATCGGCTCCTGGAGCGAGCTGCGCCGCAGGCTGGAGCCCGAGGACCGGCGCTGTTTCGCCTTCTTCCACCCGGCCATGCCCGATGAGCCGCTGATCTTCGTCGAGATTGCGCTGACCAAGGGCATTCCGGGATCGGTGCAGGCGCTTCTCGATAGCGGTGCCGACCCGCTCGACCCGACCAGCGCGGATACGGCGGTCTTCTACTCGATCTCGAATTGTCAGGCGGGGCTCGCGAGCATCTCCTTCGGCAATTCGCTGATCAAGCAGGTTGCCGCGGATCTCGCGCGGGACCTGCCCGGCCTCAGGACCTTCGTCACGCTCTCGCCCATTCCGGGGCTCATGCGCTGGCTGGCAGCAGAAGGGCTGACGCCCGACACCACCGATCCCGAGGCCATGCGCCGTCTTGCCGCGCGGTACCTTCTGGAGGCCAAGCGCCCCAACAAGATGCCGGTCGATCCGGTCGCGCGCTTCCATCTCGGCAACGGCGCGATCCTGCATCAGGTCCATGGCGGTGCCGACACGTCCGAAAACGGGATGGCGCAATCGGGCGGCGCGATGGTGAATTACCTCTACGACCTGTCGAAGTTCAGCCAGAACCACGAACGCTTTGCCTCGGCCGGAGATATCGCCGCATCGAGCGCCGTTCGATCCCTCGCCGCGCAGGCGGCCAAAACCAACGCGTAAAGCAATCACAAGGGGACCGGGACATGCCGAACCCACTCTATGACACACTCTTCGGGCGCCATGCAGGCAAGGACGCCACGTTTCTGCATTTTGCCGATGGCGGCACGCTCAGCTATGCCGATTTCCTCGCGCAGTCCGCACGGATCGCGGGGGCGCTCAAGACGTCGGGGCTAAAGCCGGGCGACAGGCTGGCCGCCCAGATCGAGAAATCCGCGGAGGCACTGGCGCTCTATGCCGCTTGCGCGCAGGCGGGCATCGTCTTCCTGCCGCTCAACACTGCCTATACGCAGGACGATCTGGCCTATTTCGTGGAAGACAGCGGTGCCGCGATGCTGGTCTGCGATGGCCGCAAGGAGGCAGAGCTTGCACCGCTCGCCGAGCGGCTGGGCGCGCATCTGATGACGCTGAACGCCGACGGCTCGGGCAGCCTGATGGAGGCCGCGACTGGGCAACCCGACAGCTTCGAAACCGCGGAGCGGACAGAAGATGACCTCGCTGCCTTCCTCTATACCTCTGGCACGACGGGCCGGTCGAAGGGCGCGATGCTGACGCAAGCCAACCTTCTGTCGAACGCCGCAACGCTTGCAAAGCTGTGGCGCTTTACCGAGGAGGATGTGCTGCTGCATGCCCTGCCCATCTTCCACACGCACGGCCTATTCGTGGCCACGAACGTGACGCTGACCGCGGGCAGCGCGATGATCTTCCTGCCGAAATTCGACCTCGACGCGATGATCGAACTGATGCCCAAGGCCACCACGATGATGGGCGTGCCGACCTTCTATACCCGCCTTCTGGACGATGCGCGCTTCACCGGCGATCTGACGGGCGACATGCGGCTTTTCGTGTCGGGCAGCGCGCCGCTTCTGGCCGAGACGCACAAAAGCTTCGAGGCCCGCACCGGGCATCGCATCCTCGAACGCTACGGCATGACCGAGACCAACATGAACACCTCGAACCCCTATGACGGGGAACGCCGCGCGGGCACGGTGGGCTTCCCCCTGCCCGGTGTGGAGCTGCGCATCACCAACCCCGAGACGGGCGAGGAACTGCCGCAGGGTGAAACGGGTCAGATCGAGGTGCGTGGCCCCAATGTCTTCAAGGGCTATTGGCGCATGCCCGAGAAGACCGCCGCCGAGCTGCGCGAAAACGGCTTCTTCCTGACCGGCGATCTGGGCCGGATCGACGAAGACGGCTACGTGCAGATCGTCGGGCGCTCCAAGGACCTGATCATTTCGGGCGGCTACAACATCTACCCAAAGGAGATCGAGATCGTGCTCGACGACATGCCGGGCGTGCGCGAAAGCGCGGTGATCGGCGTGCCGCATGCGGATTTCGGCGAGACGGTGGTGGCGGTCGTGGTACCCGAGGCGGGCGCGGAGCTGGACCTCGCGGCGCTGCAAGAGAAGGCCAATGCGGGCCTTGCGCGGTTCAAGCATATCCGGCGGCTGTTCACGGCCCAGGAGCTGCCGCGCAACACGATGGGCAAGGTGCAGAAGAACGCCCTGCGCGAGGAATATGGTGATCTCTTCGCGTGACCCGCGCGGTCAGACCAGCATCCCGATCTGCAGCGCACAAAGCGTGGCGAGCGACACACCGGTCGCCACCAGCGCCCGGATGAACCGCGTGCGCTTCAACTCGCGCAGGCGCGAGACCTTGAGGCATTCAAACGCGATCTCGTGCATCCAGTTACTCGCGCGCGCCGCCTTCTCAAGCGCCTCGACGCTGGGATAGCGCGCGGTCTCCACGTAAAGCGTGCGGCGCAGTTCGAGATCCGTCGCGCCTGCCACCTGCGGGGCGATCTTGCGGGTTGGAAACAACACGAGGCCGAACAAGACCAGCGGCAACATGACGATGCCCCAGAAGACGAGCGCGGACCACAGCGCCTCGCTTTCGGCTTTCGGGAACGCGTCCGAGACCCGCGCCACGATGTTCAGCGTGAAGGTGTAGCCGATGCCCACGATCTGCGCCTTGGTGTCGTAGGCGCGGACGGTCGCCTGCGCCTCGGCGAGCGTCAGTTCGAGGAAATGCAGGCTCTGGTCGTTGTCAGGATCGGCCATCGGTCCCTCCGCTGCCCCGCGCAAGCGCGCGCCCTGGCTCTATCGCACCACAGGCCGACGCGTGAAAGGTCCATGAGCAGCCCCCCGGACAAGAAAAATCCCCGGTCGTTGCGCGACCGGGGACATGTCGAAAAGCGGGACCGGCGCGGTTATTTCGCCGCAGCGACTGCCCGCTTGGTCAGGACCTTCACCAGATGCGCGCGGTAATCGCCCGAGCCGTGAAGGTCGGCGATCATCCCCGACCCGTCCGGTGCCGACAGACCATCCACCGCAGAGGCAGAGAAGTCCGAGGACAACGCCGCCTCGGCCTCCGACCAGCGGAAGACGCCATCATTCGACGCGCCCGTGACCGCGACGCGCACGCCATCGGCGTATTTTGCGACGAACACACCCACGAGGGCGAAGCGCGATGCGGGCTGTTCGAACTTCTGGTAGTTCGAGGCGTCGGGGATCGGCAGACGGACCTCGGTGATGATCTCGCCCTCATCCAGGGCTGTGGCGAACATGCCCTGGAAGTAGTCATCCGCCGCGATCTCGCGGCTGTTGGTCTTGATCGTGGCGCCCGTGCCAAGGGCTGCGGCCGGATAGCAGGCCGAGGGGTCGTTATTGGCAAGGCTGCCGCCGATCGTGCCGCGATTGCGCACCGCCGGGTCGCCGATATTGGCCGCGAGGTCCGCAAGGCCCGGGAAATCGGACGCCGCCTCCTTCGCCACGGTGGCGTGATTGGTGCCGCCGCCGATGGCCAGCGCGCCGTCATCGGTCTTGCAGACGCCCTTCATCTCGGCGATCGCCGTCAGGCTCACCAGTTTCGAGGGCATGGCGAGGCGCTGCTTCAGCGTCGGGATCAGCGTCTGCCCGCCGCTGAGGGGCTGCGCCTCTTCCTCGGCCAGGGCCTTGACCGCCTCGTCGATGGAACTCGGGCGTACCATGTCGAAATTGTACATTGTCTTCTCCTCCTAGTCCGCCGCGTCTGTTCACGTTCGGACCAAAAATACCTCCGGGGGGACACTGCCTTGCGCCATTGATCCGAGGATAATGGCGGTGGGGCCGCGCCCCCCAACCTTTGTCAAAAGCGCGACATCAGCCCTGCATCGCCTGCCAGACGCGACCGGGCGTGGCGGGCATGTCGATATGGTCGACCTTGTGCCCTCCGGATTGCAGCGCATCGACGATCGCGTTGATCACCGTCGGCGGGGAGCCGATGGCGCCCGCCTCACCGCAGCCCTTCACACCCAAGGGGTTGTGCGTGCAGGGCGTCTGGCACGAGTGATCGACGATGTAGCTGTCGAGGTTCGGGATCACATCCGCCCGCGGCATTGCGTAGTCCATGTAGGAGGCGCTCAGAAGCTGGCCGTTCTCGTCGTAGGAACAATTCTCCAGAAGTGCCTGACCGATGCCTTGCGCGATGCCGCCATGGACCTGGCCCTCGACGATCATCGGGTTGATGACATTGCCGAAATCATCCGCGGAGACGAACTTCTCGATCCGCACATGGCCCGTTTCGGGATCAAGCTCCACCTCGCAGGCATAGGCGCCCGCGGGATAGGTGAAGTTCGACGGATCGTAGAAGGCGGTCTCTTCGAGGCCCGGCTCCAGATCCTCGAGCGGGTAGTTGTGCGGCACGTAAGCGGCCAGCGTCACATCCCCCCAGGCCACCGACTTGTCGGTGCCCGCGACGGTGAAGGCGCCATCCTTCAGCTCGATATCGCCTTCGGAGGCCTCGAGAAGATGCGAGGCGATCTTCTTGGCCTTGTTGATGATCTTCTCGGTCGCCCGCACCATGGCCGAGCCGCCCACCGCGATGGAGCGCGAGCCATAGGTGCCCATGCCCATCGGCGTGTTGGCGGTGTCGCCGTGCACGATGTCGATCTGATCTTCGGGGATGCCCAGCATCTCGGCGATCACCTGCGGGAAGGCCGTCTCGTGCCCTTGCCCGTGGCTGTGCGAGCCGGTCATGACCGAGATCGAGCCCGTGGCATTCACCCGGACGGTCGCGCTTTCGTAAAGACCTGCGCGCGCACCCAACTGCCCCACGAGGTTCGACGGCGCGATGCCGCAGGCCTCGATGAAACAGTTCACGCCCAGACCGCGCAGCTTGCCCTTGGCCTCTGACGCCTTGCGGCGCGCCTCGAAGCCCGAGAGGTCCATCAGCTCTTCCATCTTGTCCATCGTGGCGTTGTAATCGCCCGTGTCATATTCCACGGCGACCGGCGTCGCGTAGGGGAAGGTCGTGATGAAGTTCTGACGGCGCAGCTTGATCGGGTCGACGCCCAGTTCGCGCGCGGCCTTGTCGATCACGCGCTCCAGCTGGAACGTCGCCTCGGGACGACCTGCCCCGCGATAAGCATCGACCGGCACGGTGTTGGTGAAGACGGCCTTCACGTTCACATAGACGAGCGGCGTCTTGTAATTGCCCGCCATCAGCGTGCCGTGCAGCCATGTGGGCACGGACGGCGCGAAGGTGGACAGGTAAGCGCCCATATTCGCGTACGTCTCAGTGCGGACGGCAGTGAAGTTGTTGTCCTTGTCGAGCGCCAGTTCGATCTTGGTGACGTGGTCCCGGCCATGGGCGTCCGAAATGAACGCCTCGGAGCGCGAGGAGGTCCACTTCACGGCACGACGCAGCTGACGGGCCGCGAAAGTGCAGAAGGCCTCTTCCGCGTAGTGGAAAATCTTCGTGCCGAAGCCGCCGCCCACATCGGGCGCCACGACGCGCAGCTTGTGCTCGGGGATGCCGAGAACGAACGCCCCCATCAGAAGCCGGATCACATGCGGGTTCTGCGAGGTGGTGTAGAGCGTGGATTCGTCGTTGGCCTTGGAATAATCGCCCACGGCGACGCGCGGCTCCATCGGGTTGGCGACGAGGCGGTTGTTCACCAGCTCCAGCGTGGTGACATGCGCGGCCTCCTCGAAGGCCTTGTCGGTCGCAGCCTTGTTTTCTTCGACGAAGCCCCAATCGTAGCAGAGGTTGTCGTCGAGATCGTCATGCACCTTCGTGGCGCCGGATTGCACGGCGTCCTTCATGTCGACGACGGCCGGAAGCTCCGCAAGGTCGAGCTCGATGGCTTCGGCGGCATCGCGCGCCATCTCCAGGCTGTCGGCCACGACCGCGGCCACGATCTCGCCCACATGGCGGATCTTGCCTTGGGCGATGACGGGATGTGCCGGCTCCTTCATGGGCTGGCCATGCTTGTCGGTCACCTGCCAGCCGCAGGGCAGACCGCCCACGCCCTCGAAATCCTTGCCGGTGAAGATGCGCACGACACCGGGCATCGTCTCGGCGGCCCCGGTGTCGATGCCGTTGATGGTCGCATGCGCCACGTCCGAACGCAGGAAATAGACATGCGCCTGGCCGTGGATGTTGATGTCGTCGGTGTAATTGCCGACGCCCGTCAGAAAGCGCAGGTCTTCGCGTCGCTTCGTGCTGGCGCCGATGCCATGATCCTTGGGCATGGTAGTCCTCCCTTAGGCGGCGGGATCACCCCCGCCATACAATCCTCCGGCGCACGATTATGCGCGCGCCGCCCTGTTGTTTTTATTCCGCGGCGACCGCGGGCACGTCCTGACCGGATGCGGCCATGATCGCGCGGACAATGTTGTGATAGCCCGTGCAGCGGCAGATATTGCCCTCGAGGTAGTCGCGCACCTCGGCCTCGCTGGGCTTGGGGTTTTCCTTCAGAAGCGCTGCTGCCGACATCACCATGCCCGGCGTGCAGAAGCCGCATTGCAGCCCGTGATAGTCCTGGAACGCCTGCTGAATGACGTTGAGCGAGCCGTCATTGTTGGCCTGCCCCTCGATCGTGGCGACCTCCGCGCCGTCCGCTTCGGCGGCAAACATGGTGCAGGCCTTCACCGCCTCGCCGTTCACGTGCACCACGCAGGCCCCGCACTGGCTGGTGTCGCAGCCCACATGGGTGCCGGTGAGCTGCAGGTCGTCGCGCAGGAAATTGACGAGAAGCGTGCGCCCCTCGACCTCGCCCGAGACGGTCTTGCCGTTCACGGTCATGGATACTTTGGTCATGAAATCCTCCCTTGGATGTCTTGTCTTGCCCATCGCGCATCCCCGGCGCGGCGGGTGTTATCCCTCATGTGATGGTTCAGGAAATGGCGCGCTTGAACCAGCCTTTTTTCTTCTCGCCGGGCGTTTCCTCGGCCTCGGGGGCCGCATCGGGATCGGCGGGACCTTCGATGGCTTCCTGCAACCGGGTGAAGAACTGATCCGCCATCTTCTTGGCGAAGCCATCGATGATGCGCGAGCCCAGCTGCGCGAGCTTGCCGCCCACATTGGCCTCCACGTCGTAGCTGAGCTTGGTGCCCTCGCCACTCTCCTCCAGCGTGACGGTCGCGCCGCCCTTGGCAAAGCCCGCAGCCCCGCCCTTGCCCTCGCCTGAAAGCTTCAGGCTGTTGGGTTCATCGCGCTCGGACACGGTGACGGCGCCTTTGAACGTAGCTTTCACAGGGCCGACCTTCTGGACCACGGTGGCCTCGAACCCATCATCGGGATTGCCCGACATCTCGGTACAGCCCGGCACGCATTCCTTCAGAACGTCGGGGTTCAGGATCGCGGCCCAGACCACCTCTCGGGGGGCGGCCACTTCACGGGAATCGCTCATCTTCATGGAATATGTCCTCTCTCTTGGCGGCAGGTTAGGCAGGGGTCGAGCCCTCCGATATAGGACCTTTTGCCGACACCCTGGCGACCCGCCCATGCTTTCACGCCACGCGGCCCGCCGCTAGGCTTCGTTTGACATCAATGGCGGAGCGGCATGACAGGCGGATTGCAAATCGACGGGATCGACTACCGGTTCAGCACGCGCCAGGCCCTGGACGGGGTGGGCTTTTCCGTGGCGCCCGGACGCTTCGCGGCCCTTTTGGGGCCCAACGGGGCAGGCAAGTCGACGCTGTTTGCGCTGCTGACCGGGCTTTTTTCCGCACCATCGGGCACGATCCGGATCGCCGGACAGGACATGTCGCGCAATCCGCGCGCGGCCCTTGCCCAGATGGGCGTGGTGTTCCAAAGCCCGACCCTCGATCTCGATCTGACGATCCGGCAGAACCTGCGCTATTTCGCGGCTCTGCATGGGCTATCGGGGCGCGCGGCGGCCCTGCGGATCGACGCGGCACTCGACAAGCTGGGGATTGCAGAGCGCGCAGGCGAGAAGGCGCGCGATCTCAATGGCGGGCACCGCCGCCGCACGGAGATTGCCCGCGCGCTCGTGCACAAGCCAGACGTGCTACTGCTGGACGAGGCCACCGTCGGACTGGATGCCGCGGCACGTGAGGCGATCACGGATCACGTCCACGCGCTCTGCGCCGAGGATGGCCTGACGGTCCTGTGGGCGACGCATCTGACCGATGAAGTCCGGGACAGCGACCGGCTCATCGTGCTGCATGAAGGACGCGTCATCGCCGATGGCGAGGCAAGCGCGATCCGCGGCGATCAGCCCCTGAAGGCGCGCTTCCTGTCCATGACCGATACGCCCGACGGCGTGCCTGCGGGCCATCCCGGATGAGCGCCTGGATCCTCGCTCTACGCGCCATTGCGTGGCGCGAAGCGCTGCGCTTCGTACATCAGCGCGAGCGGTTTCTGGCGGCCCTCGTCCGTCCGCTGGTCTGGCTTCTGGTCTTCGCCGCGGGCTTTCGCGCGGCCTTGGGCCTCTCGATCCTGCCGCCCTACCAGACCTACATCACCTACGAGACCTATATCGTGCCGGGCCTCTGCGGCATGATCCTGCTCTTCAACGGCATGCAAAGCGCGCTGAGCCTCGTGCATGACCGCGAAACCGGCTCCATGCGGCTCTTGCTGACGGCCCCCCTGCCACGCTGGTACCTGCTCTTTTGCAAGCTCACAGGCGCGACGCTGATCTCGCTGGTTCAGGTCTATGCGTTCCTCGCGATCGCCGCCGCCTTCGATATCGTTCTGCCGCTTTGGGGCTATGTTGCAGCCTTGCCCGCGCTGATACTAGCGGGGCTGATGCTGGGCGCGCTGGGGCTCGCGCTTTCCTCGCTCATCAAGCAGCTGGAGAATTTCGCGGGTGTGATGAACTTCGTGATCTTCCCGATGTTCTTTCTCTCCTCGGCGCTCTACCCACTGTGGAAGATGGCCGAAAGCTCCGAGCTCCTGCGCGATATCTGCGCGGTCAATCCCTTCACCCATGCGGTGGAGATGATCCGCTTCGCGCTGTATCTCGAATGGAACGCGCCCGCCGCCTTCTGGACCGCGCTGGCCTTTGCCCTCTTCGCAGCCCTCGCGCTTTGGGGCTATGACCCCGCCCGTGGCCTGATCCGCCGGAAAGGCTGACATCTGCGCGTCCCACATCCGGGTGACAGAACCGCGCCCTTGTCACGCCCGGACCGGAAATACCTCCGGGAGCGCGAGGGCAGCGCCCTTGCCCGGGCCTCGGGCCCGGATCAGCCGATGGGGCCGGGCCGCCGTTCCTCTGACAGCAGAACATTGGCATCAAGCGATGCGACCCCCGGCAGCGTCATGATCCTTCGCCTGAGAACACGCTCGAAATCCGGCAGGTCCCGCGCCACGACGCGCAAGCGGTAATCATACATGCCCAGCACATGCTCGACAGTCTGGACCTCGGGGATCGCCGACACCGCGCGTTCGAACGCACCAAGGCTCGCCTGCCCCTTCGTGCCGATCTTCACACCCAAGAAGACCGTCACGCCAAATCCGAGTTTTTCGGCATCGAGATCCAGCCGCGCGCCCCGAATTACACCCGCCTCGCGCAGCCGCTTGACGCGCCGCCAAGAGGCGGGCTGCGACAGCCCGAGCTTCCGACCAAGCGCACCGGCGGAGAGATCGGCCTCGTCGCTCAAGGCGCGCAGGATCGCACGGTCGATGTCGTCGAGCGCTGTCATCTCCACCCCTTCCCCGGATTTTTATCTAAAAATCCGCAACCGGCCGCGCCCGCAGTCCAACCTCGACGCATCTGCGGAACACCGTCTTCCAGCCCGAGATTTTTATCTAAAAATCTCGATCTCACAGCGGAAGGCTCTCGTCGTATTTCACCCGGGCTATATGCATGAGCGCCTCCAGATCGGTGATATGCGGCAGCGCCAGCAGCTTCTCACGATAGAGCAATTGGTAATGCGCAAGATCCCGCGCGATGACCGACAGCCGCACATCGACCTGCCCCAGAAAGGTCTGGATCTCCAGCACCTCGGGCACGGCGCGCGCCGCCGCGGCGAAATCCTCGAAGGCCTGCGGCTGCGATTTGTCCAGGGTGACCCGCAAGGACACTTCGACCGCGTAGCCGAGTGCGGCCCAGTCGATGACCGCGCGAGTACCGCGCAAAACGCCCTCGGCGCGCATCCGCTCCAGCCTGCGCGCCAATGTGGTCGCGGTCACACCCGCCCGCTCCGCCAGGTCCTGCCCCGAAAGATCCGGCGCCGCTTGGTACTGGCGCAAGATACGCCGATCCGTATCGTCAAGCATGATTTCCCCACATTAATCCGCAAGCACGAATGATAATCCATCCGATATCCGAATATTCCGGAAAAACGCAAACACTCTCAGCATAGAATCCCTAGATTGCCCGACAGGATAACCAAGCAAGGGAGCGCCGGACATGCGCGTCTATTACGATCGTGACTGCGACATCAATCTCATCAAGGACAAGAAGGTCGCCATTCTGGGCTATGGCAGCCAGGGCCACGCCCATGCGCTGAACCTGCGCGATTCGGGTGCCAAGAACGTCGTCGTCGCCCTCCGCGAAGGCTCCGCCTCCGCCGCCAAGGCCGAGGGCGAAGGCCTCAAGGTCATGGGCATCGCCGAAGCCGCGGCCTGGTGCGACCTGATCATGTTCACCATGCCCGACGAGCTGCAGGCCGAGACCTACAAGAAGTACGTCCATGACAACCTGCGCGAAGGGGCCGCGATCGCCTTCGCCCACGGCCTCAACGTGCATTTCGGCCTGATCGAGCCCAAGCCCGGCGTCGACGTCATCATGATGGCCCCCAAGGGCCCCGGCCACACCGTGCGCGGCGAATACACCAAGGGCGGCGGCGTGCCCTGCCTCGTGGCGGTGCACAATGATGCCTCTGGCAAGGCGCTTGAGCTTGGCCTGTCGTATTGCTCGGCGATCGGCGGCGGCCGTTCGGGCATCATCGAGACCAACTTCCGCGAGGAATGCGAAACCGACCTCTTCGGCGAGCAAGCCGTGCTTTGCGGCGGTCTCGTCGAGCTCATCCGCATGGGCTTCGAGACGCTGGTCGAGGCCGGTTACGAGCCCGAAATGGCCTATTTCGAGTGCCTGCACGAGGTGAAGCTGATCGTCGACCTGATCTATGAAGGCGGCATCGCCAACATGAACTACTCGATCTCCAACACCGCCGAATACGGCGAATACGTCTCCGGCCCGCGCATCCTGCCCTACGAGGAGACCAAGAAGCGCATGAAGGACGTGCTGACCGACATCCAGACCGGCCGCTTCGTGCGGGACTTCATGCAGGAAAACAGCGTCGGCCAGCCGATGTTCAAGGCGACTCGCCGCTTGAACGACGAGCACCAGATCGAGCAGGTCGGCGAGACCCTGCGCGGCATGATGCCTTGGATCTCGGCCGGCAAGATGGTCGACAAGGCCAAGAACTGACGCCAGCGCATCCCGTTGGAACATCACGGACCCCCGGCCTTGGCGCCGGGGGTTTTTCTTTGCGCATGGGGCGACGAGGTCGCGCATGCCTGTCTCGGAACACCGTCTCCTTCCGCGGCTCGCTTCTTGACAGCGCAGCCACCACCATGCTCGCATCGACACATTGATTTTTCGCTGGCCGTTGCGCCTGCCTGTTCCAAGGAGACTTTGAGATGCGATCTTCTTTTTTATCCTTTCTGTTCGTCCTGACATCCGCCGCTGCGGCCTACGCGGCCGGTCAGAACGCCCCAGCGCCCGGCTGCGGTCCGGCCTGCGCGGCAGAGCAACAGTCTGACAGCGGACCGTCCGTGACCCCGGCACAGGTCGCGCGCAGCTGGGGCAACACCACCATGGGGCGCAACGGGCATGTCGCCTTTGTCGTCTCTTCCGACGGCCGGTTGCGCATGTCCTTCATGTGCTTTCCGGGCCGCGGCAGCCTCCTTTTCTTCTCGGGCCCGAATATCGAGCAGCGCCGGGTCTCGGACGGACAATTGACCATGACCGTCGACAGCCGGTCCGTGCCGGTGCGCGTCAAGACGCGCGATCGCGGCGTGGCAGCGCCCGTGCGCAAGGACGGTCAGCTTCTGGCAGCCCTGCGCGCAGGCAACACGGCGACGATTTCAGGGGACGGCAATGTGGTCTACGGCCGGGTGTCGCTTGCAGGGTCGTCAGCGGCGATCCGAACCGCGCAGTCGCGCTGCGGCATCATCTAGAAGCAGACCTCAGCGTCGGGGCCAAGCGCCGACACAGAACCGACGCGCCCCAAACAAAAAGGCTTGCCGACGCGACATCGGCAAGCCTTTGATTTTTTTGGGATCGAGCCCCGGCACCGGGGCCTTACGACCAGACCGCCAAGGGCACGGCTGGCCATCCCGCAGCCCACAAGCCGACCGGGCCCCGCTCGGCACGTTTTGTCGTGTTTGACGCCTACTTGAAGCGGATCCGGGAGACCTTGATGTTGCGCATCTCCACGGTGAAGCCCTCGGGCGGAGGCACCCGCCCCCGTGCGCTGATCCCCTCAGCCTGCAACCCGGGACCGTAGCCGCGAAACAGGATCCCCGCCTGGAACTGGATCGGCTTGCGCGGCTCCTGCAGCGCGGGCTCGCATTGATAGATTCCGGGCGCGCCGCAATCCGGCGGAATGGCGGTTCGACCCGCCCGACTGACCACCAACCTGTCGTTGCACCTCACCTGCAGGATTCCGTCGGCCTCCATCGACCAGCGCACCTGCACGACAACGCGCGCCCAATTCCCGAAATCGGCAGGGCGAAGGCAGACCGCATCGTCGAATGTCAGCCCCTTTGCCGAGTCGAGATGCAATTGGTGGATATGGTTCTTGATCGTGTCGAGCCGCTGCCATTCGGCCAGTTCGAGGAGCGATCGACGGTTTGGCCCACCGCCGTAACGAAGGTTCCTGGGAATGCGGATCTCCATGGCATATTGCACGCTGTCCCCGAGCCGCGCGGTTTTCTTGTAGGCGATCCGGGATCTCAGGTTTCCGTTGAAGCAATCGCTCTCGCCCCGGCCATCGCCATATTTGATGGAGCTGCAATCGCCGGCCTTGACGTGAAATGTCGTCACACCGCCTGCATGCACGGGGTCGCGCCCGTTGAAACGATGATCGGAAAAGCCGCTTGGCGCAGCCGAGAGCGTTTTTGAAAGGCCAAGTCCGGCAAGGATGAAAAAGAGGGTACGAAATATCATGGCTTTGAACCTCGAAGATTGAAATCCTTCGAGCGTAATCGCGATGGCGCGTTTCAAATAACGCATTTTTCATGCTCAAAAAAAAACGCCCCCGGAAGACCGGAGGCGCCTCAGATGTGTTCGATGGATACGGCGCGATCAGCCGTGCGACGGGCCGTCGGCGGCCAGCGCGGATTTGGGATCGTTCGGATCCTTGCGCTTCTGCTCGATTTCGAACTTGCCGATGATGCCCATCACGGTCACGGCCAGCAGGGTGAAGAGCGCCAGAAGCGGCACGAGAAACGATGCAGTCATGGGAACACTCCTTCGGTTTCGTTGCGGTGATTGACAGGCAAACACCGCAGACACGTGATGCGTTCCCGGGGTGCGACCGTTAGTCCTTCAGCTGGTAGACGCACCAGCCAAGCAGACCCAGAAGGATGAAAACGGGCAGAATGAAAAACGCGTCCATGACTCTCTCTCCTCAGGTTGGATGGACGACACAGTAGCGCGATGCTAGGTGGCGGGAAAGCGGGGCGATGCCCTAAACCTGTGCAGTTTTCGATAAGTGATGAGGTTTTATGCAACCGGCATCGACGCCCGTGCCCGAAATCACGGGCAAATCCTTTGCGATGATCGCCCTGCTGGGTCTGATCTGGGGTGCTACGTTCCTCGTGATCGAGCTCGCACTGGAAGGGATTACGCCCGCCTGGCTCGCGGCCTACCGGATCGGCTTCGCGTCGCTCCTGACCGCAGCTATATGGCAGGCTCTCGGCGGCCGTCTGTTCCTGACAGAAGCACGGCCCTGGCCGATCCTCGGCATCGTTGGCGTGTTCAACTCCGCCCTGCCCTTCTTGCTTCTTTCCTGGGGACAAGTGCGCGTGACCTCCGGTTTTGCCGGGGTGTCCATGGCAGCGGTGGCCCTGATCGTGCTGCCGCTCGCGCATATCTTCCTGCCCGGCGAACGCATGACGCTCCGCCGGACGCTCGGGTTCCTGACGGGGTTCGTCGGCGTCGTCATCCTGATCGGCCCCTCCGCCTTCGCGGCAACGGGCGACCCGCTGGAGCCCCTGGGCCGTCTTGCCTGCCTCGGTGCGGCGGGCTGCTACGCCTCAGCCTCGGTGATAATGCGCCGATTGCCGCCGATGGATCCGATCGGCTTGGCGGCGGTGCCGCTTCTGGCGGGTTGCGCGGCGATCATTCCCTTTGCCTGGGTCGTCGAAGGCCCGCCGCCGCTTCCGCAGGGTGAGACGCTGTTCTGGCTGGCGCTACTGGGTCTGGTGCCCACGGCGGGGGCCAATCTGCTGCGTGTGCTGGTCATTCGTACGGCAGGCCCCGTCTTCATGAGCCTCGTGAATTACCAGGTGCCGGTCTGGTCGGTCTGCCTTGGCATCGTGTTCCTGAACGAGCCTGCGGGCCTCTCGCTGGTGGTCGCATTGGTCCTGATCCTGTCAGGCGTCTTCGTGAGCCAATGGGGCAAGCTTTCCCGTCTGTTCCGCGCCGCCCGCTAGGGGCGCGGAACGCGCGGTATCACCGGGCGCAATCGACTTTCCGGCGGATGAGGCGCAACGCGCGCCGGGCTGGGATCACTCCCAGCAGCTGACCAGCACCGTCATCGCCCGCGCCACCTCCGTCAGGTCTTCGGGCGCCATGAAGGCATCGCCCTGCCCGGTGGCGATCTGCACGCCGGCATCCGCGGACATCGCGATCAGACGTTCGGAGGCGGTGGCGAAACTCACCCCGTCCGGCAATTGCTGACCGTCCGCTTCGGCGGAGACCAACATGCCCACGACCGACCCGCCGCCATCGAAGACCGGCCCGCCCGCATCCCCGGGATTGGCCGCCACTTCGAGGCGCGCCATGCCCGGCTCGCCGTTGAGGCCCTTAAGGTCCGCAAGACGGCCGAAATTCAGCGTCGGCGCGCCCAGCACGCCGCCATAGGAGAAGCCCGCCACGGCCACTTCGGATTGCAGGCGCGGGGTGTCGGCCCGGAAAACCGCCACTTCGCGCGGCGCAAGCGGCGTCGAGGGCGCCAAGAGCGCAACCCCATCGGAGACGGCCACGACCTCGGCCTCGGTGGTCTCGTCGAGGGTGATGCGGCCGCATTCCTCAACCGCCGCGGCGGAGGTCAGCACCCGCCCCCGCGGATCGACGAAAAAGCCCGATGCCACGACCTTGGGCTGGCGCACCTGCAGGCCCGAGACCAGATCGATCGCCTGCGCGTCGCCCGAAAGGCTGGCGGGGTCCAGAACGACACCGTCAAGCGGCGTGAAGCTGTCGCGCATGAGCGCCAGAAGGCGCGTGCGCCGCTCCTCGTCGCCTGCGGGCCAGATCAGGGTGAAGCCCTTGATCGCGCCGTTCTCGAGGCGCGCTTCCGTGTGGCTGACGATGCGGGCATTCTCTCCGGTCAGGGTGAAGCTGTCGCGGCGGCGTTCGCGATCCCCGTTCAGGGGCACGATTTCCAGCGTCTGCATGATCTCGTAGAGCCCGGCCAGGGTCTGAGCGTCGCCCGGCTGCGAGATCAGAAGCACGCGCGCGGCCAGATCGCCGGTGGCGTCATAATGCACGAACGGCGCCTCGACACGGGCGTAATCCACGACGCCGAGCGGCATCTCCATCTCGATCCCGGCGCGCCGGTCGGAGACGCGGGTGATCTCCAACCCGTCGAGCACGGCATTGTACTGGCGCAGAAGCTCCGCACGCTGGCGGGTGGTCAGCACGCCCGTGACCGCGAAGCCATTGGCCTCCTGCCAGCCCGCCATGGAGCCGCGGGTGCCGCGGCCGAAGGCGGCGTCGATCCGGCCCTGGTAGAAGCCTGCCCATTGCAGGGCGACCTGAAGGCGCGCGCGCTCATCGCGCGAGAGGCGTGCCTCCGACCGGCGGGCTTGGGACACGGTCTCGTCGGGTTCGGGCTGAGGGGCAACTTCGGCGACCACCTCCTCGGCCTCTGGCGTGGCCTCCTCGGCGGGATCCGACGGCGCGGGCTGACGGATCGCGCCAGCGCCCACGGGGAAGAAGCGCTGCGCGTATTCCTCCGCCTCCTCGACATAGCTGTCCGACGGGATCCGACCTTCGCGGCGCAATTGCAGCCGCAGGCGGTTCGCCTCCTCCTCGTCGTAAGGACCAAGCGCGATACCGTACCAGCCCGCCCCCAGCGAAAAGCCGTTCACATCGGGCAATTGCGTGGCAAAGGCGCGCGCCCGGTTCTCGGCCACAGCGAGGGCTGGATGCGCCTCGATCTGAATGAAATGGGCCTCTTGAGCCGCGGCAGCACCGGCGAGAAGCCAAAGCGCACTGCCTGCCATCAGAACGGAGCGTGTCATGTCGTCTAAAATCCCTCGATCGTTGCGAAATGTCGTCGCACCTTCCTAGCAAAACGCAAGGCCCCCGCACGTCAATTATTGGTCAGCGCTGCAATTGACCCTCGGGTTGTGGCGTCATAATCAAGCGCCAACCAGCCGGAGGGGCCGAAATGGACGCAGTCGACACACCGAAAAGCTTCCAGGAGATCATTTTGCGGCTTCAGGCCTACTGGGCCTCGAAGGGCTGCGCGGTCCTGCAGCCTTACGACATGGAAGTGGGTGCGGGCACGTTCCATCCCGCGACGACGCTGCGCGCGCTGGGCAGCCAGCCCTGGGCCGCGGCCTATGTGCAGCCCTCGCGCCGCCCGACCGATGGCCGCTACGGCGAG
This sequence comes from Roseivivax sp. THAF197b, assembly GCF_009363255.1. Lineage (NCBI taxonomy): Bacteria > Pseudomonadati > Pseudomonadota > Alphaproteobacteria > Rhodobacterales > Roseobacteraceae > Roseivivax > Roseivivax sp. THAF197b. The sequence continues at coordinate 2,136,453 of NZ_CP045318.1, forward strand.
AACCCGAACCGGCTTCAGCATTACTACCAGTACCAGGTCATCATCAAACCCTCCCCGCCCGATCTGCAGGCGCTTTATCTGGGATCGCTCGAGGCCATCGGGATCGACCTCGCCCTGCACGACGTGCGCTTTGTCGAGGACGATTGGGAAAGTCCGACGCTGGGCGCCTGGGGGCTTGGCTGGGAGGTCTGGTGTGACGGCATGGAAGTCAGTCAGTTCACCTATTTCCAGCAGGTCGGCGGGCATGATTGCGCGCCGGTCTCGGGCGAGCTGACCTACGGGCTCGAACGGCTGGCCATGTACGTGCTGGGCATCGATCACGTGATGGACATGCCCTTCAACGATCCTGCCTCGCCCATCCCGCTGAGCTATGGCGACATCTTCCGCCAGACGGAGGAAGAATACAGCCGCCACAATTTCGATCATGCCACGACCGAGATGCTTTTGCGCCATTTCGAGGATGCGGAGGCCGAATGCGCGCGCCTGCTGGAGGCGCCCGAGGAAGACCCGAAGATGCACCGCCGCATCGTCATGGCCCATCCCGCCTATGACCAGTGCATCAAGGCCAGCCACCTCTTCAACCTTCTGGATGCGCGCGGCGTCATCTCCGTCACCGAGCGGCAGGCCTATATCGGCCGGGTGCGCGCGCTCGCCAAGATGTGCGCCGATGCCTTCGTGACCACCCCCGCCGCGACGGGACAGGCGGCATGACCGGCAAGGTCCTTGTCATCCTGATCCTGGTCTCGGCGTTAATCGGCGGCGCCGCGATGTATTACCTGCAGGTCTACGCCTATTACGAGGAGGTCGCGCCCGAGACCGAGATCACCCTTCTCGGCCCCGACGACGCGCCCGTCACCCTGCCCGTCAGCGGCTATGAGGGGATCGACGCGGACAGCTCCCCCATCCGCTTCCGCGCCTGTTTCGACACCGACGCGCGCCCCGAGACCGTGACCGCCCAACCCTATCCGGGCGCGGCACCGCGCAACGCGCCGTTCTGGTTCGATTGCTTCGACGCCGAGGCCATCGCCGCCGAGATGGAGGCAGGCACCGCGCAGGTCTTCACCATGGCCCGCAATATCGAGTTCGGCGTGGATCGCGTCGTCGCCCTCACCGAAGACGGGCGCGGCTATGTCTGGCAGGAGATCAACGAATGCGGCGACAAGGCCTATGACGGCACGCCGCTCGGGGATGATTGTCCGGCCCGCGACTGAACTTTCGGAAAACTGAGCTTTCGGGAACAAGTCGGGCCGCCCGCGCGCTTTACTGTGACACAAGCGCGCGGAAAGGACCCTGACGATGCAGACCTCCAAAGCCCCGGCCTGGGTCGTTCCGGTCATGCGACTTGGCTATTCCGCCCGCGCGGCCACCTATTCCATCGTCGGCGCATTGGCGCTCAGCGCCGCCATCTGGGGCGGTGTCGCGGAAGGCACGGAAGGAGCCATTGGCTCGCTGCAAGGCGCGCCCTTTGGCATCGTGCTGATCTGGATCGTGGCGCTTGGACTGTTTTGCTATTCCGTGTGGCGTTTCGTGGCCGCAGCCCTCGATCTGGAACGCAGGGGCGACGATGCCTCGGGCCTCTTCGCCCGCGGCGGCCTGCTGGTCACCGGCGCCTTGCATGCATTCCTGGGCGCCTCTGCGCTGGACCTTGTTCCCGAAAGCGACGAGGCGGGTGGTAGCTGGACACAGGATGTCCTGGCCCTGCCCTTCGGGCGCTGGTTGCTTCTCGCGTTGGCCATCGCCGTCTTCGGTGCAGGCCTTTACTACATCTACAAGGGCTGGACGGAGGCCTACAAGAAGCACATCCGCGTCACGCCGCTGACTGAGCGGCTGAAACCCGTGCTGCGCATCGGCATTGTCTCGGAAGGCGTGCTGATCGGTGTCATTGGCGGGCTTCTCGCCCTGTCCGCGCTGACCTATGACGCGGATAATTCGGGCAGCATGGGCGATGCGCTGCGCGAGATCGGTGCGGCGCCCTACGGCCGCGTGCTTCTGGGGTTTGCGGGCCTGGGCCTTCTGGCCTTCGCGGTCGAAAACGTGATCGAGGCGCGCTTCCGCGTCCTTCCCGCCCGCGACGGCCCGGACGTGGAAACCCTGGCGAGCCGCGCGATGCAAAAGGCCAAGGCCCAGACATGACCCACAGCGCCTGCTAAGCGCTGGACCTCCGCCGCCCGCCCCGCTATCCCGCGCTCGAAACACCAAAATGTCGCGCAAGCGGAGGGCCCGATGCCTGATCTTCTGATCGAACTCTTCTCCGAGGAAATTCCCGCCCGCATGCAGGCGCGCGCGGCGGAAGACTTGAAAAAGCGCGTGACGGACGGACTCGTCGAGGCCGGTCTGACCTATGCCCATGCGGGGGCCTTCGCGACGCCGCGGCGGCTGACCCTGACGCTCGAAGGTCTGCTCGCCCGCTCCCCGGACATGCGCGAGGAACGCAAAGGCCCCAAGGTCGATGCGCCGGAGAAAGCCATCGAAGGCTTCTGCCGCGGCGCGGGGGTCGCGCGCGAAGACCTCGAGGAGCGTGACGACAAGAAAGGTCGCGTCTTCTTTGCGGTAATCCAGAAACCGGGCCGCCCGGCCGCTGAGATCGTGGCCGAGGTTCTGGAAGACACGATCCGCAATTTCCCCTGGCCGAAATCCATGCGCTGGGGCGCGGGATCGCTGCGCTGGGTTCGGCCGCTGCACCGCATCCTGTGCATCCTCACGGACGATGCGGGCGAGGCCGAGGTGGTGCCGCTGGAGGTGGATGGGATCCGCGCGGGCGATGTGACCGAGGGTCACCGCTTCATGGCGCCGGAGCCGTTTTCTGTAAGTTCCTTCGAGGATTACGCGGCGAAGCTCAAGCGCGCCAAGGTGGTGCTGGATGCGAGCGAACGGGCCGAGACGATCTGGAACGACGCCACCAATGCGGCCTTTGCGGCGGGCATGGAGGTCGTGGAGGACAAGGGGCTTCTGGCCGAGGTCGCGGGCCTTGTCGAATGGCCCGTTGTGCTG